>JALGVA010000028.1 GCA_029820295.1 Candidatus Zipacnadia bacterium | reverse complement strand
TACAAGAGCCCCAGAGCTTCTGTTGGGAGTTCGCTGCGCGAACTCGCTCCCGGCCCGCGCACGACGGCAGCGCCAACGGCACACGACGCAACGGCCGGGCCGGCATGGAAGCTGAGGCGCCGGTGCGCTTCACCCTCGCGCGGACGCTGCGCGTCCGACGCTCGGGCAGCCCCTCCGTACGAAAACGACGTACGGCCCAGACGTACCGACCGCCCACGAGATGTGGGTAATGCATAGGTTCCGGAGAGGAGTCAACGGCTCAGGGACACAGGCCGGAACGGGGTCCGGCCTCTCCAACGGCAAACGGCAGCGTCGGCCATCACTCGATCCCCCAGCGCGCGTTCAGCTCGTCCTGATACGCGGAGACTACGCCGGACTCGACGTCGGCGACGCGGACGGGCACGCCCGCGTGCGATGATTCGAGCACCGCAAAGGCCGCCGCCAGATCGCGCAGGCCCTCCTCACCCGACAGCTCCGGCGGCTCGCCGCTCGCGATCGCCGACAGGAACTGATGCGCCTCCAGCGCGAACGGGTCCTCCAGCGGCAGCGGGAATTCGCGGGCGCGCGTGGCGGCATCGGCCTGCGCTTCGTAGAGGGCGGTCACCGGTGTGCGCGAGCCGTCGTCGAGCACCACGTAGCCCTGCTTCAGGCAGCCGCGGGTGCCGTAGATGGCGCGACCGCCGGGTAGCGCGATCGGCTCGCCGTGGCCGGCGGCGCTGAAGCCCAGCACGCCGAGCGCGCCCGACGCGAACTGCAGATGCGCGAAGAAGCTGTCATCGGCGTCGGCGGCGATCTCGGTGAGCACGCGCCCGGCCTCGTCGTACTCGCGACGGATCGGCTCGAACGTGCGCGCGATTGCGCCGACGGTGTCGATCTCGCCCGCGACCTCGCGCACCCAGTCCATCAGGTGCGGGCCGAAGTCGGTAGTCACGCCCCCGCCGCCCAGCCGGTCATGCCGCCACGGCGTGTGCGCCAGTACGACGTCCGGGCTCCACTCCGCAGAGCCGATCATCATGCACAGCAGCAGTTGCAGGTCGCCGAGCACGCCACTGCGCGCCGCCCACGCGGAGGCCCGGGCCGCCGGCCGGAAGCGCGCGTTCTCGAGCACGAAGAGCGTACGCCCGGCCTCCCTCGCGGCCTCGGTCATGCGCCGCGCGGCGCGCACGGTCATGGCCATGGGTTTCTCGACCGCCACGTGCTTGCCCGCCCGCAGCGCGCGGATGGCGAAGTCGTGGTGGGTCGCGTGCGTGGTCAGGACATAGACCGCGTCGATGGGCGCCTCGGCGAGCATGCGGTCGAGGCTGTCGTAGACCGCGACCTCGCCCGGGTGTACGTCGCTCACATACATGTGTGGCGCGCCGAGCGGATCGCCGGGGCTGGTAGAGGCGGGCGGGCGGGGCGGCGGGCCCTCGCCCCGTCGCTGGAAGCGCAGGGCGTCATCGAGATTGCGCGCCATCAGCGCGGTGATGCGGAAGCCCTCGAAGCTGGCCTCGCGCAGCAGTCTCAGGCCGCGCAGGTGCGCCGGCAGGATGCGCCCGCAGCCGATGATGCCCAGCCGGATCTCGCTCGCCACGTGGCCGCCTCCTGGAAGTCGCGCGTGGTCGCAGGATGGAGGCCTGCGACGCGATGATTCGCCGCCAGAAGGCGAGGGCCTTCGTCGGGAGGGAGGACCACTGCCGTCGCCGTGCGGATGCGCAGCATCCTCCAGGAGGGGCGGCGCTCCTGCGTCCTCTGGCCGTTGCCGTCCGAGGGGCCGGTCGCCTGATCGGCCCGGCCGTTCGAGCATGAGCCGGGTGAACGGCCAACGGGCGGGGATGCCCGTCGCACGGAACGGCGACGTCTGCCGCTGGCATGCCGAGTCTACGCCGTTTCGCCCGTGCCGTGCTTCACCTCCGCCGCCCAGTTGTAGTACTGCTCCATGATGTCGGCGTTGGGCACGAGCACCGTCGCGCCGCCATCGGCGGGCTGCATGGCGCTGTGCAGCGGGTCGGTGCGGACAATGGTCGCCTGGCGGCCATCGGCCAGCGTGAAGAGATGCCCCTGCGGCGGGCGGTTCGGGTCCCACCTCAGGTGGAGGTATCCGACGAGCGAGAGCATCAGACGCCGGCCGGGTCCGCTGAACGACCAGGCGATGACGCCGACCAGCAGTAGCACCGCGATCAGCCAGACTGCCGCATTGAGCAGCATGCCGATCAGGCCCAGGAGCGCGCTGATCAGGCCGCCGATCCACGATAGTCCGACCGCCTCGCAGGCGATGATCAGGCCCAGCGACCAGGAGGTCAGCCCGGCGATCGCGCCGGCCCGATCAACCCGCTCCGGTGCGGACGATCGCGCCGACTGCCGCGCCTCTGGCTGGGGGGCCGCGCCCCCGAACAGCGGCCTGAGCAGCCCACGGCCGCCATGGCCCACGAGCACCAGCAGGAAGAGGAAGATCAGCACCTGGCGCAGCTTGTGGATGACGTACACGACGAAGCCGATCGCCGGGTGCTCAGCCATGAACGCGGCCACCTCGGGCGGCGCCTGCTCCAGCCGCTCGTAGTAGGCCATCGCCCGGTCGATGAGGGTCTCTTCGATGGTGGGCTCCGGTGGCGCGGGCTCGGCCGGGGCCGGCTCGGCCTGCGGCGGCATCACGTAGGGTCCGCGCGGCTGCATCTCTTCGGGCTGCTGGCCCGCAGGTGGGGGCTCGAAGCCCTCCGCTCCGGGGGCGGGTTCGCCGGGAGGCGGCTCGACCGCCTCAGCTGGCGGCGCGTCCGGAGGCGGCCCCACCGGCTCCTGCGCCCACGCCATCGGCAGCGCGTACACACCGGTCAGCACGACCATCGTCAGCACCGTGCGCATCTCACTCACCTCGGCTCGATGATGCCCTCAGCTCACGGACGGTAGTTGAGCGCCTCGTCGTACATCGCCAGCACGTTCTCCAGCGGCGTATCGGGCTGGATGCAGTGGGCGGGCGCGCAGATGTAGCCGCCGCCGGCGCCCATGACGTCGATGCGCTCGCGCACCTCGCGCCGTACGTCCTCGACGCTGCCGTGCGGGAGGGTCTGCTGGGTGCTCACCAGCCCGCAGAAGGTCAGGCGGTCGCCGTACAGGCGCTTGATGGTCGGCGGGTCCATGCCCGCGGGCTCGGGCTGCATGGCATCGAGGATGTCCAGGCCCATCCCGACGAAGGTGGGCATGATGTCGTGGGTGTCGCCGCACGAGTGCAGCATCGCCAGTGCGCCGAACTCGTGCGCCAGGTCGATGAATGGCTGGATGCGCGGGACGAAGAACTCGTCGAAGACCGCCGGCGGGAAGAGCCGGCCGCGCTGGTCGCCACAGTCCTCGCCCAGCGCGAGGATGTCGATGGCCCCGCCGCCGGCCTCGAGGCCGCGTCGGCAGTGCTCGTAGTAGTGCTCGACGCGCTGGTCGATGATGGCGATGCCGACCGGATCATTCGTCATGATGTCGATGAGCACACGCTCCATGCCCCGCCCGCGGGAGACGCCGTTGACGATGTCGGGGATGCCCGCGCCACCGAAGATGACCGCGTACTCGCCCAGCGCCTGGGCGCGCTCGCGCACGCCCGAGTAGTCGTAGTCGTCCACGCTCGGCCACGGGTAGGCCTCGACCTGGTCCATGGTGTCGATGGCGGCGAAGGGCAGCTCGGTCGCCTCGGGGTAGGTGCCGCCCTGGTACTGCGTCATGCTGTAGCCGATGCCCCAGATGTCGTAGTAATCGGCCTCGCCGGGCAAGCCCGGGCCGGGGCGCAGCTCGCCACAATACGACGCGCCGACGCCGCGCAGGTCGATGCCCAGCGCCTCCAGCACATCGCCGCCGAAGTGCTCGCGCAGTTGCCGGTGGATCTCCGGCGTCAGGTAGACCTGCAGGGGCACGCGATCGGGCTGCTCGTGACGGCAGGCCGTCAGCACACGCTGCTTCGAGGTCATGAGGCGTCTCCGGCGCATCGGTAGAGGTAGGCGTTTCCGCGCCTGCCGACCTGCTCGATGGCGCCGGCCTCGCGCAGCGCGTAGGCCATGCGGCCCGCGAGGCGTCGGCGCATCTGGCCGTGCTGCGAGAGGTCGGCGGTCGTGAAGGGTTCGGGCAGGCCCTCGGGAAGCAGCCGCGCGAGGTCGGCCGGGCGGTCGAAGCGCAGGATCTCCAGGATCGCCATCAGCTCGCGGCCGACGATGGACACGCCCTTGCGGCGCCAGCTCCCGGCGCCATCGGCGCAGCGCAGCTCGCGCTCGGCGGTGATGACGATCTCCAGCGACAGGTTGTCGCGGCGCAGCAGGTCGGGGGCGTGGACCAGCTCGCCGAAGACCTCGACCGGCTGCGCCTGCTTGGGGGAACGCCGGCAGGACAGCTCGGCGCCGGTCTCGGGGTCGATGTGCGCGATGAACTTGTAGCGCGCGATGGAGTGCACCAGCACCACCGGGTGCTCGCGAGCGAGCGCGCGCAGCTTGTCGCGGATGGCGGTGAACGAGCCGGTCTGGATCTCGTAGACGACCTCTCCGCGCAGCACATCCGCGCGGTAGCCGTCCATCTCGACCTCGACGCGGCCGTCAGTGCCGGCGCCGTGCCGCCGCGCATAGAAGTTCTGCAGAGCCATGTGCAGGTCGCTGGGCATGTCAGTCCTCGGACGGATGATGTCGCGGGCGTGATCCCCGCCGCCAGGGGGACGCGACGGTGCCGTGCGGAGGGGCCGTCGTGAGCCCGACGCGCCCGCGTCGGAAGGCGAGCGGTGCCATGGTGCGAACCCGTGAGCACGATCGCAGGTTCCATCCCGGCCCGTGTCGTCTCCCGTCACAGAACGGCGAACGGCGGGGCCGGCATGGAAGCTGGGCCGTGCGGACGCCATTGCGCCCGCACGACGCACTCCTCGTCGCGATCCCGCCCCCGGGCGAGATCGCCCTTCGGAGCGGCCCCTCCACACGACTGACGGCAACCACCGTGACGAGAGTGTACGCCCCTCCGCGCGCCGCACACTCGGCACGCCCGGCGCCCCTTCGCGCGAGTCACGGCAGCCACCGTGACGAGAGCGTGTGCCCCTCCGCGCGCCGTAGACTCGGCACGCCCGGCGCCATCACCCGCCCTCGGGCACCAGCGTGATGTTCGCGCGCAGCTCCTGGCAGACGAGGCGGCAGGAGGCGAGTCCGTCGGGCACCTGCGGCATCCCCACCTGGAGCGCCTCGAGCACCCGCCGCGCGACCTGACCGGCCTCGCCGGGGCGCGCTGGCTCGTCCAACTCCAGCACCAGGTCCAGCCGGAAGCTGTGCTGCCCGCGTGCGTGCACGTAGCGTCCGCGTCGGCGCATCTCTGATCGCCCCCTCAGGCGTACTTCGCGGCCATCTCGATGCCCAGTCGCGCCCAGTCGCGCAGGCGGTTGGGGTGGCCGTGTAGCGTCTCCAGCTCGCGCAGCACCACCTGGTAGAAGTGTCCCTGCAGGCGCGACATGCCCGCCTCGAGGTGCGCGCGGTGCTCGTCGAGCGTGTCCGGCAGCGTCACCTGCGCCGCGGACTGCCGCCACATGATGCAGTAGCGCTTCCCGCAGGCTGCAATGACCTCGTCGAGGTCGCTCCAGAAGCTGGACACGAAGACGCGCAGGTTGGGGATGCCCAGCACGATGTCGGTCTTGTGCGACAGGCTCTCGCAGCAGCCGTACTGCACGCGCCCGAAGCTCTGGAAGCAGACCTTCTGGTAGCTGAGCAGGAACTCCTCGTGCATGGCCGGCCCGACGGTGTCGAACTCCTGGGAGTTGGCCGCGACCCACAGGTTGTGCAGGCCCACCGGGCCCTCTGCGGGCGGGTCGTTGATCGGGTCGGAGCAGAACATGGGCTCGTGGTGGTTGGTGGTCAGCACCGCGGCCTCCTCGGCCGCGCGCATGGCGTTGAGGATGCCCTCGGTGAGCTTCGCCATCGCGCGGTGCACCAGATGCGGGCGGAAGGCCAGGTCCTCCATCATCGGCCCCATCCCGCGCAACGCCTCCAGGTAATACTGCTGCATCGGGATCAGAGGCGGATAGCCCTCAACCCGCACCGGCATCACCTCCCCGAGCAGGTCCTGCATCTGTGACGCCGCCCTCTCGGTCGCCGCAGCGTCATGGTGGAAGCGGGGCACGCGCAGCTTTTCGTAGTCCTCGGGGGTCTCGATCGGGTGATGGTACTTGAAGCCGCCCTGCTCGGTGGAGCCGATCGACTGCCGGGTCGGCAGCCCCCACATCGGCGTCTCCTCGGGGCGGATGATAGCACGCACCGACCACCAGGGCGGGCGGATGTGGTCATCGCCGACCCAGTGCTTGTACAGGTCGCGACGGAGCAGGCGCTCGACGCTGCGACAGGTGGGGTCCTCACACTCGAGGGTGTCTTCAGGCATTATCTCCCGCCAGCTCAGCGCCGGACGGCACCACACCGGCGCGCGGTCGGGCCGGCGCAGCTCGTTCACGTCACGCCAGCGCCGGCGGCGGCGCTCGTACTCCTCGCTCTGCGCCAGCTCCATCACGCGCGCGGCCAGATCGCGCACAACGCGCACATCATCGGCGGGGAAGCCCGCGGTCTCGCTCATCGGTTCGCTCCACGCCCGGTGATCTGGACGCGGGGGTATTCACTGCGCGACGGCGCGACTCCTCGCGGGCGGGAGGGAGCATGATGGGGCGCCGCGAAGAAACCATCCTCGCGACAGTGGTGAACGGCCTTCATACGTCGGAGGTGGTGCACATGCGCGTGCTGGTGGTCTACTACTCCCGCTCGGGGGTAACGAGGAAGGCCTGCGAGGCGATCGCGGCGTCGCTCAGCGTGGCGGGGCATGAGGCGGTGACCGAGGAGCTGATCGATAAGACCGACCGCGAGGGCATGATGGGCTGGCTGGCCGGGGGCCGGGATGCCACGCTGAAGAAGCCGACGGCGATCGGGCCGGTGCGGGCAGAGGTGGGCGCATTTGATCTGGTGGTAATCGGCACGCCGGTGTGGGCGTTTACGTGCGCACCGGCCGCGCGGGCGTTCTGTGAGCAGTTCGCGGGACAACTCCAGCGTGTGGCCTTCGTGGCGACGATGGGCGGCAGCGGCGACAGGGGCGCATATGAGGCGATGGAGAGGTATTGTGGCAAGGCGCCGGTGGCGACGCTGACGCTCATCGACAAGCACATTCGGTCCGACGACGCGGAGCGGTACGCCGCGAAGGTCGAGGCGTTCGTCCAGGAGCTGATGGCGGAGGCGTAGAGGGGGGCTACCCGTCGGCGACCTGTCCGGCGATCTCGCTCAGCGAATGCACCCACGGCAGTTCGTCGCCGACGGTGCAGACCAGACGATCGTCAGCGGTCCACAGCTCGCACTCGGCCGCCTGGGCGGTCGCCAGGTACGTGGCGTCATAGGGCGAGATGCGCAGGTCGGAGGCCAGCACAAACTGCCGCCAGGCAAGAACGGGGAGGCGGCTATACGTCGTGGTCGTGATCCCGAGGCCGAGGAATGCCGAGTATGCGTCCCCAGCGGCGTGCACGGGCAAGCGCTCGCCCAGGACCGTCCTGCGGATCGAGTTCGCGACTTCCCAGGTGATCAATGAGGGCGCGATCACCCGAATCTGGCTCTGCTGCCATTCCTGCCAGAGAGCAACCGCGGACTCGCTATCCTGCTCGGGGAGGATGAGCTTGACTGCCAAGCACGCGTCCACGCACACGACGCTTTCCGCCGGCGGGATCAAGGCCGCCCCTCCCGGATCATCCTGGCCCCCCAGCCGGCCGGAAGCGGTTCCCCCATCTCCTCGAGAAGACGCTCCCGCAGCGCGTTGCAGCGCGCCAGCGACTCCGCCATCCGCTGGCGGCGCTCTTCGGGGGTGAGCGGATCGGCATTGATCGCTGCAACGATGGCGGCAAGCACCTCCGCCGAGTCGTCGGCGACCGTGTTGCCGCCGTTTGCGTTGGCACTGCCTGCTCGCGTATCGCCCACACTACGAGCCATCGCTGCGGCGCTCCTCACGTACCGCGCTCTGGGACCGGCACCCTCCAGTATACCCCGCAGTCCAGCGTCGTGCGGCCTCACTCCCACCGCTGGAAGCGGGAGGCGATGATGGTGGCCGTGTCGCCCGGGCCGTGGTCATAGATGCGGAAGGTCACGCGGCCGTCGCCGTCGGCGTCGGGGAAGTCGGCCGGGTCCAGCGGCCGGTCGGCAAAGACCGCCGCGCCCTCGACGTGATCGACCCGGTAGCGCGCCTGCAGGTCCTCGCCGGTGATCAGCGCGCCGTTGTAGTAGCCCGGCTTGAAGCCGCGGCTCGCCTCGATCGACGGCGGCAGTTCGGACACCAGGTGGCTGCCATCGTCCGCGAAGCTCTCGGCCTTGGAGCGGAAGATGATCGAATTCAGGTCCAGCCGCACCACGTTGCCCGGCTCCAGCACCTCGGCCACGTGGTAGGCGGTGCGGTGCGGGCCGCCCCGAAGGCAGATGACCTGCCCGGCGAGCGCATCGCCGACGGGCAGCTCCCGGTCGAGCGTGAGCGTGTTCGCAGCCAGGTCCACGTCCGTGACCGTCGCCTGCAGGCGCGGCTCCTCGATGGTGAGCGAGGTCCGGCCCTTGCGGAGGTAGCGTCCACCGACCAGGTGCGCCGCGCGCGGCTGGCCGTCCAACTCTGACCAGTAGCCAAAGCTGCCGGAGAACTCGAGGTCGCCGACGGTCAGTTCGGCCTCGGGGTCGAGCGAGTAGATGAAGGTGTCCACCTGCCCACCCGCCAGCGTCACGCGCACCGCCACCGGCGCGAACTCACCCTCGGCGGCGCCGGTGACCGGCAGGCGCTCGACGCGCCCGACGAAGGGCCCGGCGTCGGCGCGGTAGGGCTGCCAGACCGAGACGAACTCGCTGGCGCCGTCCTCGGCCTCGTCCTCGGCGAAGAGGTAGCGCAGCGGCGGGATGTCGGGCTTGGCACAGCGCGCGGTGATGTAGCTCCGCCCGGCCGCGCCCAGCAGGTCCACGCGCAGGCGCAGGTCCTGGTCCAGGTAGTCCCAGTCGGCCCAGGTGTCGCCGTCCGCCCGTGCACTCGCCGGCTCAATGATGTTGTTCTCGAGGCCGCGGCCGAGGCCGGCGTTGAGCGGGAGCGCGGGATCGCCGGTGGCGGTGAAGTCGAGGCTCGATTCGAAGCCGCCTGCCGGCGGCCCGTGGAAGCACCAGGTGCGCCGGGTGCCGCCTGCCAGGCGCAGCACATCGAGGACGTAGACGTTGCCCTCGGGCGCGTCGGCGAGGCAGATGGCACGGCGATAGACACGGTTCGGGAAGCCGTCGGGCTGCGCGGACACGTCCGCGAACGAGGCCTCGGGCGCGCCCGCGAACAGCTCCAGCGTGCCGTGCGAGATCGCCGAGTTGTACTGCCCACGGCGGTCGATCATCCCGGTGATGTGGTGGGCCACGAAGCTGGTGTTGCCCATCGGGTGCGCCCAGCACGGATAGCCCAGCTCGGGCGTCATGTCCTGGCCGAGGGCGAAGAACTCAACGTTCAGGTTGTCGTGGTGATGATGGCCACGACCGTAGCCGTAGCGCAGCGCCAGCCCCGCGCGCTGATCCAGCTCCTCGGCATCGGCGCGTGACTCGAGGAAGACGAAGCCGATGCCGTCCATCACGCGACTGGTCAGCGGCTCGGCCGGGCCGACGCGCTCGGCGTGCGCGACCACCTGGTCCCACACGTTCGGCTCAAACAGGTCGATCTGCGGCCTGCCCGCGCGGTAGAGGGCCCGGGCGATCGTGTCTGTGGGCCAGCGGCGGTAGGCGCGCATGTAGGGCAGCTTGAGGTTGGCCACGATCCCGCTCGCGTAGCGCGCGCCCAGGGTCCCGCCGCTGGCGCTGCCGCTGTCACCGTAGTTGGGCGCGAACTGCCCGGCCACGATCATGTTCGGCCAGGCGTCGAACTCCGCGCGCAGCTTGGGGTAGAGCGCCTCGTCGTAGAGGTCGCAGCGGTTGCCCCATTCGTCGGATTCCACGCGTGCGAGGATCTCGGCCATGTCGGATTTGCTGTGCAGGTAGCCGTAGGCGTAGCCCAGCGCGGCGATCCACACCGGGCCCTCGCGCGTCATGGTGTTGATCAGCGTCTCGTCATCGAAGCCGCCCTTGTTCAGGCCCGAGGAGTAGGCGTGGGTGAACAGCTCCTCGATCCAGCGGTCGGTCACCGGGCCCATGTTGGCGCACACGGCCATGTACGCCAGGTCGCGCTCACGCGCGCCCATGTTGCCGCCGGACAGCTCGCGGCGCAGCCAGTCGAAGCCGAAGACCTGGATCAGGTTCACGTCGATGAGCGCGCGCACGTCGTCAGGGGTCTCGATCGCGGGGTCTTTCGCGTGCAGGAAGTCGGCCAGCGCCTGGTCCTCGCCCAGATACTCCCAGACCGCGTCGTAGGCCTGGCAGGCGGGCACCAGGACCTGCGTGCGCTCCCAGTTGCCATCCACCAGCAGCCGGCCGGCGCGCAGGTAGTGGTCGTCCACCTGCTGCCAGCGCATGTTCATCCCCGGGTAAACGTAGGCCATGCGCGCGAGCAGCAGGCCGACCCGGTGCGCGGCCTGCTCGTCGTGGAAAAGCAGGTAGCGCAGCGACAGCCGCCGCAGCTCCCCGCCCAGGTACTGCCAGAGGATGTGGTGGTTGTAGTAGGCCACCCAGCCCGCGTGGTCCTCGCGCGCGTCTCCGAGCGGGAAGCCCCAGCCATCGTCGGGGTAGTCGCCCGAGGTGAAGTCATCGTTGGCCCAGTCGTTGGTGGGGAACCAGCGCTCGCAGTCGGGGCACTGGAGCCTCCAGGCGGTGTTGTTGCTCGCGCGCCACGGGTAGAAGCCG
The DNA here is from genome assembly GCA_029820295.1 of Candidatus Zipacnadia bacterium. Taxonomy (GTDB): domain Bacteria; phylum Armatimonadota; class Zipacnadia; order Zipacnadales; family UBA5352; genus JALGVA01. The sequence continues at coordinate 38,368 of JALGVA010000028.1, read as the reverse complement.
CTGTGGCTGAAGATGCTCTCACCGCAGTACGGGCAGGGCCAGTTGCTGTAGCACTGGCGCGGGACCGTCCACGAGGGCAATGCGCCGAAGACCTCCTCGTCGGTCATGGAGTCGTAGCGCGTGCCGCGGTTGATGTCGTCGGCCAGCTCGGGGTTGGCGTCGAGGTTCTCGCGCGCGATGGCGATCATCTCGTCGGTGTAGTACGCGCGCCCGCGCTTGCGCTGCGTCGGGTCGATGCCCGGCACCCGCGCGACGTTGTGCTCGAGGTCCTCGCGGTAGGTGCGCACGGTCAGCGGCACGCGGATGGGCGCGGCGCCTGCGGGCGCGAGCACGATCTCGCCGCCGGCGATACCGCGGTCGGAGCGGAAGTAGAAGCGCGACCAGCCGCCGCCCTGCCCGAGCCTCGTCCGGTCAAGCAGCGTCACGCCCTCAGGCGCGGCAACCTCGACCTCGGTCGCGGGGTCGAGCTTCACCTGCACCCAGAACATCTGCTCCATGACGGGGACAGGCGCGGGGCCGATGGTGGGCTCATCGGGGCGCTCGTAAGGGTCGGGCAGCTCCTGCGCCATCGCCACGGTCACCGCCATCAGCGCGCCGATCACCAACAGTATGCGCAGCATCGCGGGTCCTCCCGATCGTCAGGGTGCGACAGACAACGGCTGCGGCTCCGAAGAGCCACTCTCCGAACAGCACGGCGAACGCTACGGCCCGGTCGTCGCCGATCGCCGGTCGCCGGCTGTCGCGCGCCGGCCGCTGGCCAAGTCACCAGCTCGACATGTCCCACAGGCGGTTCTCGATAATGAGGCGCACCGCCCCGATGAGCACCCACGCGCCCCAGATGGTCAACAGCAGGCGCTGGGTCAGGCGGTGGCCGGTCTCCAGGTCCACGTCCATGAGCCGGTCCAGCGCCTGTGCGGTGCCGAACCAGACGATGCCCATGGCGACCATGAGTGTGACGATGTTGGGCGCCAGCCCGAGCACCGCGAAGACCAGCGTGCCGCCGCCGCCGATGATGGCGGCGAGCTTGAGCACCGGCGTGGGCTCGTCGCGCCACTGCGCCTGGGTGTTGAGCATCAGCCAGGCGATCGCCAGGCCGGTGGGGAGCTGCCACAGCACACCCACCGGGCCGGCGAACAGCCCGGCCAGCAGTAGCATCAGGATGCCGCGGACCGCGTAGTACATGAGCGGCTAGCGCCTGGTGCGCACAAGCGAGACCTCGTGCCAGATCTGCTCCAGCATCGCGGCGGTGGCGAGCTGCGCGTTGACCTGCGCGAAGGTGAGCACGTGCTCGACGCTCTCCAGCCGCTCGGCCGCCTGCTTGAGGGCGTTGTTCGCGTGCTCGACGTGGAAGTCGTACTGCTTCTTCATCCGTCCCGTCTCCCTCCGAGACTGCGTGTGCCCGCGCTCATGGCATGAGCAGATGAATTGCCGCCGGGGTACTTAGCCACGCGCGCCCCCGACACCTTGCGCCAATCAGCCGGCCGGCAGGTGTGCGGCCACCCGCGCGGGAACCCTGTGCGTGCAGGCATCCCAACGCGGAGGAGGCGGTCCGAGTGATGCGACTGACGATCGTTTGCATGGCCGCGCTGGCGACGGCGGTACTCACACAGGCCGACGAGCAAATGGTCATCGACGACTTCGACTACCCGAGCGCCGAGGCCGCGCAGCAGGCGTGGCAGCCCGACGAGGACTCACTGCCGGTGAGCCTGATGGAGCGCGACGGCGGCAGCGCGCTGCAGATGAACGCCGACTTCACCGGCGACTCGCGCCGGGCGGTCTACGACCTGGCGGTCGATCTCGACCTGAGCCGCTGGGGCCGCTTCACCATGGACATGTACATCGATGACCCCGGCCTGTTCGGCAGCTTCACCATATACTTCCACTCCGGCGACGGCTGGTACGGTTCGGGCGTGCCGCTGGGCCGCAAGGGCTGGAACACCGTCAACATCTCACGCGCGAGCTTCCGCACTGAGGACGATCCCGGCGGCTGGGACACCATCGACCGCATCCGCCTGTCGGCCTGGCGCGGCGGTGAGCGCACCGGCTTCATGGCGGTGGACAACCTGGTCGCCCACCGCGAGACCCGGGTGATCGTGCTGGGCACCAACACCATCGAGGTCGGGGGCAGCGAGGCGCGCACCGTCCAGGCGCAGGCCGACCTGATGGCCTCGATGCTTGCCGGCGCGGGCATCATGACCTCGACCATCACTGACGAGGACGTCGCCAACGGCGCCCTGGAGGAGTTCGAGTTCGCGATCTTCCCCTACAACCCGGACACGAGCCCTGAGGAGGAGCGGGCGATCGCTGACTTCATCGCCGGGGGCGGGAAGATCATGTTCTTCTACCAGCTCCCCGGCCCTGTGGGTGAGGCCCTGGGCATCCGCGCCGTGGGCTGGCAGGCGCGCGAGTACGAGGGCCAGCTTGCCGACATCGTTTTCACCGACGCCGAGGAGTTCGCGGGCCTGCCCGAGCGCGTGGCACAGAACTCGTGGAACCTCACCGTGGTGGAGCCGATCGAGGGCCGGTCGAGGGTCATCGGCTGGTTCCACGACGCCGACGGCAACAACACCGGCCTGCCCGCCTTCGTCGCCTCCGACGGTGGCATCCATATGTCGCACGTGCTGACCGCGGCCGACACCGCCGCCAAGGAGCGCATGCTGGTGGCGATGCTGGGCCGCTACCTGCCCGACATCTGGCCGACAGTGGCCCGGAAGGCGCTGGATGGCCCGGCGCAGATCGGGCACATCGAGGGCACCGACGCGGCGGTTCAGTGGATCGAGGCCCACGCCGACTCCGCTCCGGACCCGGGCAAGGTGCGCTCCAGCCTGGCCGACGCGCAGGACCTGCTGGCGGATGCGCGCGAGCAGTTGGCGGCCGAGGACTTCCCGGCAGTTGTGGACACCGCCGGCGAAGGATGGGATCGGCTGCGGCACGCGTTCACCCTCGCCCAGCCCTCTCGCGCGGCGGAGTTCCGCGCGTGGTGGAACCACTCGGGTACCGGGGCCTATGACACCTGGGCGGAGTCGATCGCGAACCTGGAGGCGTGCGGCTTCAACGCGGTGGTCCCGAATATGCTCTGGGGCGGCGTGGCGCTGTATGACAGCGAGTACCTGCCGCATCACCCGGTGGTCGCTGAGCGCGGCGACCAGATCGCCGAGTGCGTCCAGGCCGCGCACGTGCACGGCATCGAGGTGCACGTGTGGAAGGTCAACTGGAACCTGGGCAGCGCGGCGCCTGAGGAGTTCGTGCAGCAACTGCGCGATGAGGGCCGGCTGCAGGTGGGCTTCGACGGCGGTGAGGTGCGCTGGCTGTGCCCGTCGGACCCGCGCAACTTCGAGCTGGAGCTGAACACCATGGTCGAGGTGGCGCGCAACTACGACGTGGACGGCGTGCACTTCGACTACATCCGCTACCCCGGCGCCGGCTCATGCTTCTGCGAGGGCTGCCACGAGCGCTTCGAGCGCGACACCGGCATTACGGTGGAGAACTGGCCCCAGGACCTGCGCACCGATGAGCTGCGCGACACCTGGACGCAGTGGCGCTGCGATCAGATCAGCCGCCTGGTGGAGGCGACCGCGCGCGAGGTGCGCGCCATCAAGCCCGACTGCAAGATCTCGGCGGCGGTCTTCGGCAGCTACCCGGGGTGCCGCGAGAGCGTGGGCCAGGACTGGGTCTACTGGGTCCAGCAGGGCTGGCTGGACTTCGTGTGCCCGATGGACTACCAGGTCTCCGACGCCTCGTTCGCGTCGCTGGTGGCGAACCAGATGTCGCTGGTGGGCGGGCGCATCCCGCTCTACCCGGGGATCGGCGCGTGGCGGCTGATCACGCCCGACCGGGTCGCGGGGCAGGTGCGCATCGCGCGCGGCGTGGGCGCCGACGGGTTCATCCTGTTCAACTACAGCCGTGACCTGGCCGAGACCGTCGCCCCGGCGCTGGGCGAGGCGATGCTGGCGCAGCCCGCAGGCATGCCGCACAACGCGCCGGCGTACCGCTTCAACCTGGGCGAGCCGACGCGGCAGCGCACCTTCGGCCTGCACATTGAGCCGGGCGCGACCGTGACCGCCACGGTCGCGCGCGGCGAGGACATCCCCGGTCGCGTCCTCAACGATGTGCAGGGCATGGTGGTGCTGCAGGACGCAGACGGGAAGACGCTGGAGGAACTGGGGCCCGCACCGACGGCAGACGAGCCGATGGAGGTGAGCTTCAGCCCGCCCGACGGCCTGACGCGCCTGGCGGTCGTGGGCAGCTACGACGATGGCGGCGGCCGGCGCGCGTTCGTCACACGCTCGCTGCCGATTGTGGCCGGCGCCATCGCGGCGGACATTCAGCCGTTGCTGTGAGGCGGGCAATCGGCAATCGGTAACCAGCGGACGGCGACGACGCGCGCGGGGCGGTCGTCGCCGTCCGTCATTCGTGGCGCGGCGCCGGACGTTAGCGCTCGAACCAGATGTCCACGGTGATACTGTCTTCGAAGCCGACGCCGATGCCCTCGGCGTAGAGCCAGCCGGGCGGCTGCGTGAAGGTGGCGGCCGAGATCAGCGACGATGCCCTGCGCCCGTCCGCGAGCTCAAGCTCCAGCCAGAACCGGCGCACCTTGAAGCAGTCGCGGCCGGGGTTGCGCAGCACGAAGCGGTTGCGGAAGTCGAGCGTCGCGAGCGCCTCGGCGCTCAGCTCCACGCCCACGCCCTCCTCCCACACGCCCTCGGCCTCACGGCCGCCCGCCGGCGCCATGTTGCCCAGCTCCACGCCGTTGAGCACCGCGTAGCTGCCGTAGGTCTCGCCGGTGCCCGACAGCCCCATGCCGTCGTAGCGCAGCCAGCCGCGCCGCGCCCCGCGCAGGTCCTCGACCGTCAGTCCCGCCACCGGGAAGGGCGCCGGCTCGCGGCGGAAGGCCTCGCCCGTGCCCTCAAGCACGCGCACCAGCGTCGGCTCGAGGGTCTCGATGCGGATGTCCGCGGCGCACGCCCAGTCGCCCGTGGTGTTGTCGTCGGTGCCCGGGTCCACGATCAGCCTGGGGCGGATCGTCTCGCCCGCCCAGGGAGACAGGTCGCCCTCGATCTCCAGCCACTCGTGATCCGGCACCACGCGCTCGGCGATGATCGTCTCCGTGCCCGCCTGATCGATCACCGCCAGCTTGTAGAGAATGCCATCGCCCAGGTCGCTGCCGTCGCCCTTACCCACGAGCGCGCGCAAGGCCGCCGGCGGCTGTACGGGCAGCGTGACCTCGTCCCAGGTCGCGAACACGTAGCCGGTGGCGCCCATGTACGGAGGGTGCGCGACGATGCCGCGCTTCTGATCGCCGCCGCAGCGGCGCGCGCCCTCGCGGATATCCGCGCGGGTCTCGCCGAAGTCGCCGGTCTCCGCGCCGCCGCGCAGGCACATCCCACCCCGCCAGTGATCCGGCATGGGCACGATGTCGACGAGGTCGCGCGTGACCCGGATGCCGCGTTCGATGCGCTGCGACAGGCCATCGGCCTCGAGGTCGATGGCGAGCACGTCGGCCATCTCCTCCCGCGGCTCGCCGAGGTCGAAGCCCACCATCCCGGGCACGCCCGGTTCGAGCAGCATCTGCTGCGCCTCCTCGCCCAGCGTGACCGTGACCCCCTCCGGGCCGGCCAGGTTGCTGGTGAGCGCCAGCGTCAGCACATCTCCCTCGAGCGTCACCTCCGCGCGCGCCAGCGGCACCACGGTGAAGTCGATCCAGCGCCCCTCAAGCTGCTCCCACACGCGGTCGCCGTCGCTCGCGTCGGCGGGGATGGTGACCTCGTGCTCCTGCGCGCCGCGCACGATGACCGTCTCGCCCGCCACCACCGTGTCGCGGTCGCAGGCCAGGTCGTCACCCGCCGGCTCGCCCTGCGTGAGCAGGTAGCTGAACGCGCCCTCGACCGGCATGACCCAGGCCAGGCCGCGGGCATGGCGTACCTCCGCGGGGCCCATCTCGGCTCCGGCCTCATCGAGCGCCACCGCGCGGTCGGCGTCGATGGCGAAGCCGCACTCCGCCGCCTCGTAGGGGATGACTTCCCAGCGGCCATCGCCCAGGATGCGGCATACGCCCTGGCCGGTCGAGGCCGCCTGTTCGAAGCGCGCGAGCCGCCCGCGGCCGTCCACGTAGAGGTAGGCCGGCGTGGCCGCATAGTCGCTGCGATGGCCGCCGGGGTCGCCGGCGAGCACCTCGACGCCATCGGTGGTCCACCCCGCATAGCCGTTGGGCGGCAGGTCGATGGCGTGGCCGAAGGCCTCGCAGCGCATGCGCTCGGTGCGCGAGCCGTTGGCGGCGGTGATCGTCCCGTCGTCGTAGCGCGTCACCACCTGCGAACGCCGGTAGGCGCCACTCGCGACCGCCGCCGAAGTGTCGAGCAGCTCCCCGGCCGCGTTGACGTAGCGGATCTCCTCGGCGCTCGCCTGAGCGTAGCGCGAGTGAAGCTGCTGGAGCATGTAGTAGCTGCGCAGCCCGTTGCGGTAGCCGCCGTCGAGGACGAGGAAGCCGGTGTGCCCGAAGGCGACGGTGGCGGCCAGGAAGCGGTCGATGGAGGCGTCGATCTCCTCGCGCGTGCTGCCCAGGCTGGCGTTGCGGCCGTAGAACATGCCGATGTTGCCCATGCCGAAGCTGGTGCACAGGTCGTGCATGCGACGCAGATCGAAGTCCACCAGCCAGGGGTTGTCGGCGGCGTCGTAGCGCTGGTCCTGGCCGTAGTTGCCGTCGGTGAGGCCGACGTACATCCAGTGCATGCCGCCCTCGGAGTAGACCGGGCCGTCCCAGGCCTGCTTCTGCAGCAGCATGATCTCGCCGTAGGGATAGAAGGTCGCGGCCATGGTGCCTGCGCCGGGGACGCGCGCGTCGTAGTCCTCGCGGTCCCACGGCGCCACCGCGGTGTGCACATCGCAATACGCGGTCGAGAAGTCGAACTTGTCGTCGATCTGCGGCGCCAGCAGCGCGCAGAACTCGACGGCGCGCGAGGGCTTGGGGGCGTAGCAGCGCGGCCAGGCGCGCTGGAGCTGGCCGTCGGAGTTGCGGATGACCATGTCGATGTTGAAGAAGCCGTTCACCGCGCCGAGGTCCGTGAAGTTGTTGTAGGGCCCGTAGACGAAGCCCAGCTCGTCCTGCATGATGCGCGCATAGTCGTACGCGCCCCGGTCGCCGCCCTTGCCCGGGGCGGGGTCGGTGCGGAAGGTGAAGCTCTCGCCGCCATCGCGCCACATGGTCTCGTGGTCGGTGACCACCACCTCGGTCATGCCGTAGCGGTGAACGCGGCGCCAGAAGTTCGCGTCATTCTCGCGGTTGCCCGCGCCATGCGCGCGCCACAGCCGCGTGCCGGTGACCTCGAACCACGGCGAGCGCGGGTTGTCGATGGTGGGCAGTACCTCCTCGTAGCGCGGCGAGACCGTGAGGAAGAAGCGCTCGAAGCAGTCATTGCGCGTACCATCGGTCTTCGGGTAGTAGCGCACGCCGCCCTGGTAGGTCGCGCGGCCCTCGCTGATCTCGTTGATGCCCCACAGTTGCGAGCAGTTGGTGCGGTACCAGTCGGTGTTCCCGGCCACGAACAGCGGTGCATCCGCCGTACCGGCCACCACGACCGCCGGCCGGGTTCCGCGGTAGACATAGTACGGGTTCGTGACCAGCCGGGGGTCCTCGAGGCCCTCCGCGAAGCCGTAGCGCACCTCACCGACCACGCCGCCGGGACAGACCGTGTCGATCACCAGCGACTTGCCCCACAGCCGGTAGGTGTAGGTGACCTCAGCCTCGCTGCCACCCGCGGCCAGCCGCCAGCGCATGATCACCGCGTCGCCATCGCGGTCGGCGCCGAGCAGTTCGGCGCTCTCGGGCAGTGCCGGACCGTCGGCGGTCATTAGCCGCACGCCGCCTTCCATGCACGGACGGAAGGCCTCGCCGCGGCCCTGCCACTGCGCGCGGATGTCGCTCCACGTGCCGGTCGCGGGCGTAATGCGGTACACGAGCGTACCGTCATCGCCCGAGTAGGTGAACCTCCACGCCTCGCCATCCTGCGCCAGCTTTGTCGTGGCCTGCCCGGCGAGATTCGGCGGGAGGATGGTCTGCTCGCGCGTCGGAAAGGGCAGCCGCCCGGGACCGGTGTTCAGGCCGACGCCCTGGCCGGGGAACATGTCGATGCCGCGCATGGGCCGCGGCTCGAACTTCAGCGGCGGGAACTCCTCGGTGAAGAACACCAGGTTGTCGAGGTAGATGACGCGGTCGGCGGCGTTGGAGCCGCCGGTCACTTCGAAGCCGAGGAACTTCGCCCCCCCGCGCAGGCGCTCGAGTTGCTCGGGCGTGAGGCGCAGGTGGGGCATGAACCACTCCTTCCAGTAGACGCGCGTGAGGAACAGATTCAGCGGCTCGCCCGCGGCGTCCTCGAGCAGCAGGTTGATGCCCACCTGCGGCGTGGTCGGGTCGGGGCTCCACGCCCAGTTGTTGCCGTAGACCCAGAGTGTGACCGCGTCAAACGCCGTCGGGATGTCGATGGCCCCCGGCGCGAGTATGCGCACGGTCGGGCCGTCGGCGGTCCCCCGGTAGGTGAGCTTGCCGACCCAGTCGCCCCAGATGAGCTGCTCGCGCGAGCGCTCGAAGCTGGCCTCCGAGCCCTTGGTCTCGACCATCCAGCCCGCGGGCTCCTCGAAGTCGATCAGGGGCGGATGATGGTCCTGCGTGCGCCCGGCCCAGTCCAGCTCATACGGGCGCTGGCCGACCTGCTCTTGAGCGAGCGCGGCGGACGGGCAGAGCGCGATCACGATCAGCAGCATCAGCATGGCTGGTCCCTCCGAAGGCGTCGGCATGCACGCGCGATGCGCACCGCTCAGGTTCCACGCGCAACGCAGGCTCCCTTCGCGGAGGAGGCAGACGGATCAACGGCATGCGGGGACGTGTCGGTGAAGGCCGAGCCTTGCTCGCGCGCCATGCAGGACGGCAGGCGCGCAACCAGCCGGACGGCACGGCGGCGGCTGGGTCGGAGGCGCGTCGACCGTGCGGCGCCCGCGGCCGGCTCGCGCGCTGCGTCCGCTCCTTCGGACCGACCTGCGCGCGCCTCGCCGGTGGCGGCGAGGGCTTGCGCCTCCCTGCGGTCGGCACGGCGCCCTCGCCGTCGCGCACTCCGTGCGCCCGCGGGCGCGGGCCTCGCAGGACCCGCCCCGGCGAGACGCGAACCTGCGTGCAACTCACTGCCGGGAGGCACGCGCATGCGCATGCTCAGCCTGGTTACGGTCGTGCTGTCCGTCGCGTGGGCCGCCGCAGCCGACAACGCGGTGCAGACGCTCATTGACGCGGCGGTCGCGGATGGGCGGGCGGAGATCTCGCTGCCGGGCGGGGAGTTGCGCCTGGGCTCAGGCGTGCTGGTGGAGGACGCGCAGGACCTGGTGATTGATGGCGCCGGCAGCACGCTCGTGTTTACCAGCCGGCGCGGCGGCATCGAGCTGCGCTCGTGCGCGCGCGTGACGCTGCGCAACCTCACCATCGACTGCGATCCGCTGCCCTTCACGCAGGGCACAATCGTGGCGCTCTCCGAGGACCGCAGCGTGTGGGAGTTCGAGGTGCATGACGGCTACCCGGCGCTGACCGAGGACTACCTGGCGCGGCAGTGCTACGTCTACGAGCCCGGTCGCCCGCGGCTGCGCCGCGGCGTGCCGGACATCTACCCGCGCACGGTCGAGGCGCGGGGTGAGCGGCGTGGGCGCATCACCGTCGGCCCGCAGACGCCCATGCTGGAGCGCGTCGCGGTCGGAGACCGCGTGGTGCTCAACATCCGCGGCGCCGCCGGCGTGCACCTGAACACCTGCGCGGACGTGACGGTCGAAGACCTGACCGTGCTCGCCAGCCCGGGCATCGCCTTCCTCGGCCGCTACCTGAGCGGCGAGAACGTCTTCCGGCGCATCGCCATCGAGCCCGGCCCGACGCCCGAGGGCGCCACGCAGCCGCGGCTGATGTCGGCCTGCGCCGACGGCATCAACGTGGCCTACTCCACGGGTGGGCCGCTCATCGAGGACTGCAGCTTCCGCGCGCAGGGCGATGACTCGGTGAACCTGCACGGTGCCATGCTCGTGGTGTGCGCGGTCGAGGAGGAGGCGGTGGTGCTCGGCTGGCCCTACGGGGGCGCTCCCTTCGAGACCATGGTCGAGCCCGGCGCGTTCGTGCGCGGCCTGCGCCCGGGGAGCTTCGAGATCGTCGGTGAGGCCACGGTCGCCGGCATCGAGCGTGTGCGCGAGGCATCGGAGGCGTGGCGCGAGCAGGTGCAGGCGATGTGGCCGCGGCGAGAGCTGGTAACCGGGCGCTTCTTCCGCGTGAGGCTGGAGGGACCGCTGCCGGTGGCGGTGGGGGAGTGCGTGGACCTCCCGGCGCTGGCCTGCCCGGGCTTCGTGATCCGCGGCTGCAGCTTCGGCGACCATCGCGCGCGGGGGCTGCGCATCATGGCCTCGGACGGCCTCATCGAGGGCAACACCATCGAGCGTGTGCAGCAGGCCGCGATCACCATTGGCGCCGAGTACGGCTACTGGCGCGAGGCGGGCTGGGTCAGCGGCGTGGTGGTGCGCGGCAACACTACCCGGGACGTGGGGCGCGGGGCGGATTTCTGGTCGCCGACGTCGTACACGCCTGGCGCGATCAGCGTCTTCGGCCGGCCCGACGATGGCTTCGCGTGCGCGCCGGGCAACCGCGACATCATTATCGAGGGCAACGCGATCGATGGCTGCGCGCTTGCGGGCGTCTTCGTGTCATGCGCGCACGACGTGGCCGTCCGCGGCAACACGGTGGCGCACACCAACTACGTGCGCGCGCCGGACGCGGGCTCGCGCTACGGACTGACGGCCAGCGTGCCCATCGACGCGTGCCGGTCCGAGAACGTGACCGTGGCCGGCAACCGCATCGAGCGCCCGAACGAACCGCCGGCGGACGGCTGAGCCCCGGCGGACGTACATACCCAAGTCGCCCGGGCCCGTTGGGCGTCCGGGGCGGCTCGGCGATGTCTCCGTGCTGCGACGAGGCCGGGGGCGGTGCCGCGATCGGGCTGCTCAGATGGCGTTCATGATGTCGGTGACGGAGACGACGCCCTGGATCTTCTCGTCGAAGATCACCGGCGCGCGCGACAGGCCGACGTTGGCCATGAGGCGCGCGACGTGGCGCATGTCCAGGTCCTTGTTGATCACCACCAGCGGCTTGGTCATGATCTCATGGACCCGGATCTGCTCCGGATCGCGGCTCCAGGCGACGACCTCGTAGACGATGTCGCGCTGGGTCACGATGCCGTAGGCGTCTTCGGGGCCGCGCCGGTCGACGATCAGGCAGCGCACGCCCTCGGACTTCATGAGGTCGATGGCTTCCCTGACCGTCGCGCTCCCGTCGATCATCACGACCTCTGTCGTCATCAGGTCCTTGGCGGTGGGCATGTCCGACACCTCCGCGTGACAGGATGCGTCCAGCGCCCGACATGGAACACTTCGACCCGGCGGGCACGTTCTCCTCGCCGTCGCACAGAAATCGCCGGATGTTCCGTGCCGCCGTCAGACCAGCCAGATCATCAGCACATCCACGCCATCGGTGATCTGCACGGCGTTGCCGAGGTAGTCCACCCGGCAGCCGGTTACCTCGGCCACGAAGCGCAGCGGGACCAGCGTCCTGCCGGCGACCAGGCGCGGTGGCACGTCGAGCGCAAAGCGCTGACCGTTGACCACCGCCTGGTGGCTATCCACCCACAGGCTCATCGTGTAGCCCTCGCCGTGGGCGGTCACGCACTTCTCGTACGGGTCCCACTCGACCACCCAGCCCAGCCACTCGAAGATGTCGCGCATTTGGATGAGCACGCGCCCGCGCTCCTCGTAGCGGTTCACGTAGAGTTCGAGGTACGCGCCCTCCTGGGCGGCGGCGGGCGCCGGGCAGAGCGACGCGAGCGTGACGACCAGCGCGAACCAGGCGATGGCGGCGATCCGCGGTGACATGCTGGCACCTCATTCGAGCGACATGGTGCACTACGAGTCCTCGTAGGGCACGGGCTCAGTGCGCCCGGTCTGTGACGACTTCTCGGCGGTCTCGAAGACCGCGATGGTGCGGCGGCCGTCGTGTCCCGAAACCGGCACGGGCGCGCCGCGCAGCAGGTGGTCGGCGAGATCCTGCCAGTACGTGTCCCAGTCGTTGCTCAGGTTCGGGACCTCCATCTCCTCGCGCTTGTGGCCGCGGTCGGAGATGCGGATGAGCTTGACCGAGCCCTGGGGCGGAGTGGAGACCGCGTGCTCGTAGCCTCTGGTGGCGCCGCCGGTGCCGATGATGGCGCCTTCGGTGCCGAGGACGCGCCACAGCGTCCCGGGCGCGGCGTTGATATGCGACCAGGTCACGTCGGCGACCGTGCCGCTCTCGAAGCGGATGATCGCCCGCACGTGGTCCGCGATGTCGAGGTCGTGCCAGACCTTCTTGTAGAAGAAGCCGGTGACGCCGGTCATCTTCTCGCCGACGAGGGCCAGCACCCAGTCCACCGCGTGCGGGCCCCAGAAGTAGAACGCGCCGCCGCCCTTCGCCTTCTGCGTGTACCAGCCGTGCTCGGGGTTGCGGTAACCGCCCGCCTGCAGGTCGATCTGGAAGACCTCGCCGATCTCACCGTCCTGCACGAGCTGCCTGATGCGCCGGAAGTCGCCGTCGTGGCGGCGGTTGTGGTGCACGGCCAGCGTCCTGCCCGCGGCCTCGGCGGCCTCGATCATGTGCGTGGCCTCGGCCACGTTCAGGCACATCGCCTTCTCGACCACCACGTGTCGGCCGGCCTCGAGGGCCTCGACCGCCAGCGGGCAATGCGTGAAGTGCGGCGTGACGATCGACACCAGGTCGATGTCATCACGCGCGTGCAGGTCGGCCGTCGAGTGCCAGGTCTCGATCCCCGGCCAGTCGGCCTGCGCGGCGGCCGTGCGCTCGGGGTCGATGTCGCACACGCCCACCAGCTCCAGCTCGGGCGTGTGGTCGATCCAGGCGCAGTGCGCCCAGCCGAAATTGTGCATGGGGCCGTAGCCGATGACGGCGCAGCGGACGGTCTCGGGCATGGTGAACTCCTCCCACCTACCAGCTATCAGCTCCCGGCGGTCAGCCAACAGCATACGGCGACGACACAGGGACGGCGGTCACCGGGCGGAAAGGCGCAGGATGCGCACGCGCGCGGCGTCGATGGGCAGGCGCAGCGTTGCCGAGCCATCGGTGACAGGCGCGCTGAACGGCTCGCCGCCCAGCAGGTCTTCGGCCGCGAGGGTCGCGCCGTCGAGGCCCAGCGCCGCCGCATCGACGACGACCTCGCCCTCGGCCGGCTCCTCCGCCGGGTTGTAGACAGTGAGGCAGAGCGTGCCGTCCTCGCCCGGCCCCCAGCGCTCGACCATGAACTCCTGGCTCACCGCGTACGTGACCGGCCGCCAGCCCGCGCGCGTCACGATCTGCATCACCGGCACGTAGCGACGGTTGAGCGCGGCCACCGGCGCGTACTTCTCGGGCGTGTCGAACACCGACATGTTGCCGAAGGACGGGTAGATGCCCCAGTGCGCGCACAGGTTGAACCAGTGTTCCATCTCCGCGGGATCGTCCTGGATGTTGTAGATCAGCAGCAGGAAGGGCTTGGCGCCGGCCATGACGCGCTTGTGCTCGAGCCGCCCGCGGCCCTCGACGCCCATGATGTCCAGCGCGAAGAAGTGGAAGCGCCGGTTGGGGTGCACGCCGTTGGCGAACAGCAGCTTGCCGCGCTCGTGCAGAAGGTCGCCCAGCTCCCACAGGAACTGCAGCAGCGTGAAGCGGTTGCTGATGATCGGACGGCCGGTCGCCGCGTCATATGTGAGCGGCACGCGCTCGGCGGCAAAGTGCTCGCGACGGAAGTTGTCGTAGTTCCCCCATGCTCCGAGCGAGTCCACGTAGGTGCCGTCGAGCGCCGAGATCTCGTCGTGCATGCCACGCACGGCGTCGAGGATGGTCCGCGCCACGGTGGGAGCACCGTCCTCCGGCGCCAGCCAGGGGTTGGCGTTGAGTGGGAAGGTGATGGAGTTTCCGCCCCAGGTGGTGTTGCGGATCACCACCTGCGGATCGCCGTCGGCGTTGTGCAGCATGCAGCTCTCGATGATCTGCTTCATCAGCGCATCCCCCCACCCACGGGCACGGCCGGACTCCTCCGGCTGCCAGGAGCGGAAGATCTCCAGGGCTTCGGCGGGGCCGGCGGGCAGACTGTCGAGGCGCGTGATCTCGCGCTGGCCGGGGATCACGTAGGGGCAGGTGTATATCGCGTGCCGGTCATCGTACTCCCAGCCCGTGGGCCCTCCCTCGTGGAAGGCGTAGAGTTCGGGATCGGGCAGCTCGATGCGCGGTCGGCCAAACATCCACAGGCCCTCGCGCTGTGCACGCTTCTCGAAGGCCCATGGGTTCAGCTCCTGGTAGCGGCGCGCGGCATCGCGCAGGCCCCACTCGGGATCGATGCGGCAGATCGTGAAGGAGAAGGGCGCGCGGCCGGCCAGCTCACCTGTAGCATCGGGCGACAGCCCGAAGCGGAAGCGCACGTGATAGCCCAGCTCCGGCGACCAGCCGAAACGGCAGTCGCAGGGGCTGCTTGCGGGGACGGAGAGCGAGATGCCGGCGTCCGGGCCGGAGATCGCGGAGAAGGTCAGGTCCTCGACGCTTAGTGAGGTGTCGCCGATGGGGATGTCTTCGACGATGCTCTGTCCCCAGCGGTCCCCGGGCCGGCCGACCGGGAGCGACGCGATGAGGTCCACGCCGCGGCCCTCGCCTGTGAGGTCCTCGACCGAGCCGGTGCAGAGCAGGGCCTGGCCATCGGCGGACCATGAGGCGGCGACGCGCAGCCCCTCGGCCGCGTCCTCCCAGCTCAACGCGAGTGCATCGGCCGCGCTTGTGACTGCGCCCGTCACAGGGATGACGTCGCCACCCCACGGCTGCACCCACAGACCCGAGCGCAGGCCGGCCGCGGTCAGGTCGGCGTCGCGCGCCCGAACTCGCGAGACGCCGCCGGCGTCAGTCAGCATGAGGGACAGCCCGTCATCGGTGGTGAGGGCGGGCAGGTCCTCGCCTGCGGGTCGCGGGCGGATCGTCACGGGTTCGGCGGCCTCGACGGCGACGCGGGCGTCATCCCACCACGCGGTCCCCGTGCCGTAGTGGCACAGGTAGATAACGATGCTTGCCACCGCCCGGTCGGCGACGGCGCCGCCGGTGACCTCGGCGAAGTCGTGCGTGCCGGCCGCGCCCCTCGCCACGACGGTCTGCCGATCGCCGATGGGCGGCTGCAGGTACATGATGATGCTCGGCGCCGCGCCGGCGTCCCGGGTGGCCGACATGGCGGAGTACGCGACGCGGCTTCCCGGCGGCAGCGGCGGGTCGATGCGGATGGTCTGGACGACGTTCCCGGTCTGCCCCTCGACGTTGACCAGGCGCACCGAGCGCTCGCCTGAGGCGGCACGCGTATCGTCCCACGCGATCTCGCCGTCGGTGCCGCGATGGTTGAACGACCAGCCCGAGGGCGCGCCTTCGCCCTCCTCGAAGCCGGGGTTGGCGACCAGGTTCTGGGCGAGCGCCGGGCCGATGGTGAGCGCAAGCAGGGCAACAGGCAGCGCATGACGCATTGTCCGGTAACCTCCACGGCCGGATGCAGCGAATCGCGGATGGATGTTTCGCCGGCGCGAGCCCCATCCCTGTCGCGCCCCGCGCATGCCATCATGGGAGTCATGCCATGAGACACGTATTGATCGCGGTGCTGGCCGTCGCAGGGGCCACCTGCCACGCCGAGACGCTCGAGATCATCGACCTGCTGCACCTCAGCGCCCCGGAGTTCGCGGCCGCGCTGGCGGGCGGCGGCGCGTCGGTGGCCGACACCCTCGAGGCCGAGGCCACGGACTTCGCCGTCGATGCCATGCACTACGCCGCGGAGCAGACCCGCGGGCGCACCGGCCCGGTCGATCCGCTCGTGGTCAGCCGCGCGGGCGCGGTCGCCAGCGGCGTCGGCGACCTGTCCGGGCTGCTGCCCGAGGGCCTGGAGCCGCCCATGGCCGCGCCCAACCGCAACGCACTGGCGGTACGCGGGGAGCGCGACGCCATCGACGAGCTACGCGAGATCATCGCCATGCTCGATGTGCCCACGCCGATGGTCAACGTGGAGCTGGCGATGGACGGCGTGAGCACGTCGCAGGCGCGGGAGATCGATCCGTCGCTGCGCGCGTGGGGATGGGGGGCGGAGGTCTCGGCCGGGGAGACGCCGGCGCCCGCGCTGGGCTTCGCGGTCGGCAACCTGCGCGGCCTGCTCGGCTACGAGAGCGGCCGCGCCCGCGGGCGCAGCCTGACCGCCACGAATGTGACCGGCATGAGCGGGCAGCCGATGGCCATCTCGGTGGGGGAGGTCAGGCCGCAGATCCGCAGCCAGGTGTACTACGACCCGTGGGGTCGGCGCACTGTGGAGTACTGGACCGAGGCGATCTTCGCCGGCGTGACCTTCTGGGTGCTGCCCACCGTGAACAACGATGACACTGTGACCATGGTGCTGCGGCCGATGCTGTCGGAGGTCGTCGGCCCGGCCGCGCAGGTCGGCGCCGGTGAGGTCATTCAGCGCGCGCTCGTGGAGACCACGGTGCGCGTGCCCGACGGGCAGTCGCTGATCATCGGCGGCCTCGACCGGCGCGCCGATGAGCTGAGCCGCAGCTTCCCGCTGTCCGTCGGCGAGATGCGCAGCGACCGCAGCTCGGTCATCAGTGTCACGCCGAGGATCATCCGGACGATGCAGCGGTAGCGCGGGCGGCGCGTTAGCACAGGTGGAGTTTGAGGCGCGCGCGGGCTTCGGCGGCGCTCAGGCCGGCGATGTGCACCAGCTTGTGCCGCGCGCTCTCGCCCCGCAGGAGCGTCACGTCGGCGGGGGAGACCCCGAGCACACCCGCGAGGAAGCCGCACAGCTCACGGTTGGCCCGGCCCTCCAGCGGTGGGGCGGTCAGCTTGATGGTGAGCGCCTCGCCGCGCCAGCCCACGACCTCGGCGCGCGGGGCGTTGGGGATGACCTTGACCCTGATCTTCACGCCCGGCCCCGCCACAGCCATCCCTCACAGCGATTGCAGCAGCATGACCATGAGCACCAGGCCGTTGTGCAGGCCGTGGGCGATCATGCCCGGCAGCAGTGAGCGCGTGCGCTCGTAGAGGAAGCACAGCAGCGCGCCGATCAGGGCGATGACGAGGAAGGCGTCGGAGTTGAGGTGCACGCCGGCGAAGAGCGCGGCGCCGAGGATGATGGCCTGGCGCGACGACAGGAAGCGGCGCAGGCCGCCGTAGACGTAGCCGCGGAAGATGATCTCCTCGGCGATGGGCGCGAGCACGCATACCAGCACGAAGTAGATGGCGATCTCCCCGGGCGACTGCGCGCCGCCCACGATCTCCTCGGCCGTCTGAGCCAGGCGGATGCCGCCTCCGAAGAGCGCGCCGATGACCGCGGCGACCGCGACCATCGCGGTGAGGAAGACCGAGTAGCCGGCGATGCCTACGGCGATGAGCTGCCACACGCGGCGCGCGCGCACTCCCAGCGTGCGCAACGGGTGTGAGCTGCGCTGGCGCACGCGCAGGTAGATGACGCCGAGAGTGACACCCGCGACCACGATGTACTGCAGCGCCAGCAGCAGGGCGCGCGGCACCGAGGAGTCGCTGTCGCCGAAGGCGCGTCCCGCCGCCGCGGGCGCGATCAGGCCGCCCAGCACCATGGCGAACAGCAGCACCGCGATCGCCTCGGCCACGTCCAGCAATCTCCACGGCACCATGAAGGGCGGGCGCGCCAGCGGCCGCGGCACCGACATGCCCCGGCGCAGGATCAGGACCACGATGGTCACCACGCCCGTCACGAC
Organism: Candidatus Zipacnadia bacterium; assembly: GCA_029820295.1. Classification (GTDB taxonomy): domain Bacteria; phylum Armatimonadota; class Zipacnadia; order Zipacnadales; family UBA5352; genus JALGVA01. The sequence goes on along the minus strand of JALGVA010000028.1, from coordinate 20,536 downwards.
CAGCACCAGCCCGAGCGCCGCCAGCGCCATGATGCCGCCGAGGAAGCGCAGCGCCCGGCTCTGCCGGCGCGCCTCGAGGGCCGCCAGCGCGGCCTGGTCATCGAGCCGGCTGTAGCAGTCCGCCAGCGCCACGTCCACCAGCGGGCCCTCGCGCTCGGCGACGGCCCGGGTCTTCGCGCGCAGCTCGGTGGGAGGGATGTCGGGGCGGGTGTAGACCTCAAGCAGCGCGTGGTACCAGTCGCTGTCGGCTTCGTCGAGGCTGGCGGCGAGGGTGAACATGTCGGCGGCGTGCTCGTCGTAGCCGCGATGACCGTAGACCACGCCCAGGCGCCAGGCCGCCGCCGGGCTGGGCCGGCCCGAGAGCGTGCGCCGCTCCCAGATGGCGACGGCGTGCTCGCGCAGCTCCCGCCCGGTGTCGTCGGCGACCAGCGGCACCTCGCCGGCGACGCGGTCGATGGCGTCGCCGAGGCGCCAGGTGAGGTCGGCCTCCATGACCTGCTGGCGTGACAGACGGTACCAACGTTCGGAGGGCAGGGCGACGCGGCGCGTGTCGAGGCTGATGAGCGTCACCGCGGCGGCGAGCAGGGCGGCGATGACCGCAACGCGGGGAAGCTGCTGCCGGATGTCGCCGAGCGCGGGATGATACGACACGCAGGGAATCTCCAGTGGCGCCGGGCGCACGCCCGGCGCGTCACACGGCCAGGATGGCGCGGATCAGCAGCCGCTGGGCCAGCTCGATGAGCAGGTAGAGCACCAGCGGCGAGAAATCGATGGGTGAGCCCGCCTGGAAGCGGAAGAGCAGGCGCCGGATCGGCCGCAGCAGCGGCTCGGTCACCGCGTACGCCAGCCGCTCGATGCGCACCAGGAGCGGGTGCAGCCGCCGCGGCCGCAGCCAGCTGAAGATCACCCGGATCAGCACCAGCACGTAGAGGGCGTAGCTGATGAGCTGAACGATCAGGATGAGGTCTCTCGGTGACACACTGCACCTTGACTGACCGGCGCCGGTCAGTCTCCCAGTTCGCGAGCGCGTTCGGCGGCCGCCACCACGGCCTCGATGACCGCGGCGCGGAAGCCCCGGGCTTCCAGCGCGGCGACGCCGGCGATGGTGGTACCGCCGGGCGAGGACACCAGGTCCTTCAGCTCCGCCGGGGAGGCGTCGTGGTCCAGCACCCAGCGCCCCGCCCCCAGCGCCGTCTGCGCCGCGAGGCGCAGGGCCTGGGCGCGCGGCAGCCCCGCCTTCACGCCGCCGTCGGCGAGCGCTTCGATGAAGATCGCGGCGAAGGCCGGGCCGCTGCCCGACAGGCCGGTCACCGCGTCGATGAGCTTCTCCTCGACCTCGACGACCTCGCCCGCCGCGGCCAGCAGATCGTGCACGAACTGTCGGTCGGCGTCGCTCACGCGCACGTCCGGCGACCACGCCGACGCGGCCTCGCCCACCGTGCAGCACAGGTTCGGCATCACGCGCACCAACGCCGGCGCCGGCCCCACGGCGTCGCGCAGCGCCGCCAGCGTCACGCCGGCGGCGATCGAGATCACGAGCTGGCGGTCGTGGAAGGCCTCGCGCAGGTCGCCCATCACCGTGGCGATGACCTGGGGCTTGACCGCCACCAGGATGCGCTCGGCGTTCTCGACCACCTCGCGGTTGTCGTCGGTGGCGACGCACCCGAACGCCTCGACCTCGCGCCGACAGGCGGCGCTGATATCGGAGGCGATCACCTGCGCGGCCTCGAGCACGCCCGCGCGCAGGGCGGCGTTGAGCAGCGCTCTGCCCATCACGCCGGTGCCGATGACTCCGAGCCGGTAGCGCATGGCGCGCTCGCTCATCTCAGTCTCCCGCCCGCGCGTCGCGGCCGTCAGAAGGGCTTGCTGCGCACGTCGGCGCTCTCATCATCCTCGTGCGGGCCGCGCGTGCGCCCCGAGGAGATGGAGAGCTGCTCGACGGGAACATCGAACGGTGAGCAGATGAAGACCGAGCGCGCGACCTTCTTCATCACGCCGTTGAGCCCGTAGACCACACCGCCGAGGAAGTCCACGATCCGTCGCGCCTCGGACTCGGGCACTTCCTCCAGGTTGACGATCACGGGCAGTTGGCTCTTGATCTGCTCGGCGACCTGCGGCGCTTCCTCGATGGTCTGTGGTCGGGCGCGGATGATCGCCATGCCGCTGAACTCGGTGCGATCGTTGCGCAGAGGGTAGACGCCCGAGGGGTCGTCGTCCACCGGAGCAAAGCCCTCGATATCGTCCTCGAAGTCCAGCCCGTCCCCGTTGAGGCCGTCGCTGAATCCGAAGAACTCCAGGGCCGCTGCCACAAGGCGGTTCGACATCATGCATCCCTCCAGTGTTGCTGCGAAGACTGCTGTGACTGCTGCTATGCGATGTCGTTGCTCCGCCCGCGTGGCGGGTGGCGGAGCGATCCAGTTGTATTCAGTCGCGCGCCCCGAAGATCGCGGTGCCCACGCGCACCAGCGTCGCTCCCTCCTCGACCGCCACCCCGAAGTCGCCGCTCATGCCCATCGACAGATGCCGCAGGTCGGCCTCGGCAACCCCGGCCGCCACCAGCCGCTCGCGCACCTCTCGCAGCCGCTGGAAGTGTGGTCGGTTGGCCTCCGGATCCTCGACGTAAGGTGGCATCGTCATCAGGCCCACGAGACGCGCGGCCTCAAGGCCGCACACCTCCACGGCCAGCGCCTCGGCATCATCCACGCCGACGCCGAACTTGCTGTCCTCCCCGCTCACGTTCACCTGCAGCAGGAAGGGCACCCGGCGCCCCGCGGCCGATGCCCTTGTGTCCAACTCCCGCGCCACGCGCACGCTGTCCACTGAGTGGACCAGGGTCACAAAGGGCGCGATCTTGCGCACCTTGTTCGTCTGCAGGTGGCCGATGGCGTGCCAGCGCACATCCTCGCCCGCCAGCGCCTCGGCCTTGGCCTCCATTTCCTGGACGTAGTTCTCGCCCAGGTCGGTCGCGCCCGCGGCGACCGCCGCACGCACCTCGTCGAGGCCGCGCGTCTTGGTCACCACGACAAGCGTGACCTCGCCCGGATCGCGCCCGGCGCGCCCGGCCGCCGCCGCGATCTCATCCTGCACGCGGCGCAGGTTGTCCGCGATCTCCCCGTATGGCAACGTCAGGCCGCTCTCAGGCTACTCGTCTTCACTGTCGCCGAAGTCGATGACCCAGCCGCCGAGGTCCTTTTCCTTCTTCTCGCCCTCCTCGGCCTCCTCGGCCGGCTGCTCCGCGGGCGCCTCGAAGCTGACCTCGGCCGGCTCGGGCTCGGCCTCCTCCCCCGGCGGCTCGAAGGCTACTTCGGCCTCTGACTCATCAAGCAGACCTTCGGCCGAGATCTCCTCGGGGGCGGGGGGGGGCGGGGGGGGAGCGAAATCAGGCTCCTCCGCGGCCGGCTCGAACAGCTCCTCTTCGGGCTCCTGCGGCTCCTCGACTGCTATCTCCTCGAAAGAGGGCGGTGGAGGCGGTGGAGCTGCCTCTTCGACCTCGATTGCGGGAGGCGGTGCCGGCGCAACCTCCTCCGCCGCAGATTCGGCGGGAGGCGGTGCCGGCGCAACCTCCTCCGCCGCAGATTCGGCGGGAGGCGGCGGCGCGGCCTCCTCGGGCTCCGCCTCCTCCTCGAAGTCCAGCTCGGGCACGCCCGGCGGAGCGATCTCGTCCTCAGCATACTCCTCCTCAGCCGGGCCGATGTCCGACTCGCCGCCCAGGACCAGATTGATGGCCGTCTCCAGGGAGCACGCCACCGCCGGCGGCACATCGGCTACCGGCTGGCCGCACGCCGCGCAGTAGAGCGCGTCGGCGACGTTGCCGGCGCCGCAGTTGGCGCAGGACAGGGTCCCCTCAGGCGTTTCGATGAAGTTGAAGCATCGGAGGCACGCACCGCGTGTGGACTCGTTCTCGCAGCCGCATCGATTGCAGTAGACCACTGCCACAGTAATTCCACCTTACCGGCAAACGTGGCCGAAATCACGCCGAGTATAGCCCAACGCATATGCACTGTCAAGCAGGCCGCGACGGGTCATCGCGGCGGCACGAATCGCGTGCCAGCGCGTGCGCGGCGGCTGCCGGCGGCCCTATGCGGGCTGCCTCGCGAGCAGCGCCTCGCGCATCGAATCGAAGATAACGCGGCCCGGCCCCGGCGCCTGCAGCGCCTCGGCATCGCCCCAGGCGGCGCGACGGCGCCGCGACCACGGGCCGCCCAGGTCGGTCGGGACCTGGCCGAGGAAGCTGGCGCGTTCGGGGTGGGGCATCATGGCCATCACATGGCCGTCGGGACTGCAGATGCCGGCGATGTTGGCGACCGCCCCGTTGGGGTTGATCTCGGGTCGGTCCTCCACGTTGCCGTCGGCGTCGCAGTACTGGAAGACGATCTGGTCTTCGTCGCGCAGGCGATCGACCAGACCGGGGATGCGCGTGGTGAAGCGGCCCTCTCCGTGGGCGATCGGGATGGGGATCACCTCCCCCGGCTGCATGCGCGCCGTCATCGCGCAGCGCTCGGGCGCGCAGGCGAGCTTGAGGAAAACCCAGCGGCAGCAGAAGCCGGCGATGCGGCGCTCGGGGTCGGGGCGATTGGGCGCCAGCGCCATCTCCACGTCGCCCGCGTGTGCCCCCGGGATCAACCCCGCCTCCACCAGCACCTGCGCGCCGTTGCAGATGCCCAGCGCGGGCTTGCCGCCGTCGAGCACCTCGGCCATCATACGCGCCACGATCGGCTCCTTGGTGGCCACGACGCCCGAGCGCACGCGGTCCTGGTAGGAGAAGCCGCCGCCCACGATGTACCCCTGGTACGCCCCCAGTGCCTCGGGGTCGAGGTTCCAGCGGAAGACGTCGCACGAGATCCCCGCGGCCTCGGCGGCGCGCCTGGTCTCCCACTCGCAATTCGAGCCGGGGAACTGCACCAGGGCCACGCGGGGGGCGGTCGCTTCAGGCATCGCACTACCTCCGTCGATTGCTTGTGTCGCGCAGGTGTCCTTCGGCGCGCCCCCCGCGCGCACCTCTCCGCGCGGCGGGAGATCTCAGTGGCCCGCCTGCTCGAGGATCGCTTCGACGCAGGCCACTGCGTTCTCGGTGGGCACGTCGGGCATGATCGGCTTGGTGGGGCTGAGGATGAAGCCCCCGCCCGCGCCGATCTCGCGGCACAGGCGGGCGATTTCGGCGCGGATCGACTCGGGCGTGCCCAGGGGCAGCAGCTTCTGGGTGCCGATGCCGCCCTCGAAGGTGATGCGCTCGCCGAAGTCGCGCTTCATCGCGTAGACGTCCTGGGCCTCGGGCTGGAATGGGTTGAAGACATCGACGCCGATCTCGATCAGGTCCTCGATGACCGGCGAGTTGTCGCCGCAGGAGTGGATCCACACGTCGAAGCCCAGCTCGTGCGCGCGCCCGTACATGCGCGCCAGCCGGGGCTTGAGGAATTCGCGCCAGGTCGGCGTACCCATGATCAGCCCGCGCTGGGCGCCGAAGTCGTCGCCGAAGCGGATGGCGTCGATGGGCAGGTCGGCGAGGCGGTCGAGCAGGTCGAGGTGGAGCTGCATGAGCCGCTCGAACAGCTCGTGGGCGAACCGCGGGTGCAGGCGGAAGTCCATGAGGATGTTCTCCATGCCCCGCAAGGCCCACGCACGCTCGAAGAACAGCATCCCCAGGTTGACCAGCCGGTAGCGGTCGTGCGCGCCGCTGAACGCCCGGCGCATCGCCTCCAGCTCATCGTCGGGCAACAGCTCCGGGAACTCGTAGCCCGCCAGGGTCGGCTCGGTGAGCGGGACGCTGACGCTGTGCCAGGCGCCGGGCCCGGGCGCATCCTGCCACACCACGCCGAAGCGATCGACCCAGGTCCCGTCGGGCTGCTCGTCGCGCCCCCACGCGACGCCGGCTCCCTGGAAGAAACCGTGGATGCGCCTGCGCCACTCCTCCGAGCCGTAGTGGCGGTTCAGACGCTCGACCACCTCGGGGTCGATGGGGATAAGGTAGGGCACGTAGTCGGTCTCCTGGTGGCGGAGGGCGGCGAGGATGCGCTCCCGCGGGGTCATGGCAGTCGCCGGTCTCCTGGCGCGTACATCATCATCCTCCCGCGAGCGCAGGCGCGCGCGGCGGGACGCTCCGGGCGTCAGTCGGCCTCAGTTGCTGCGGCGACCTGCGGCGGTGGCCGCGCGTATCGTGCGGTAGAGCTGTTCGACGCTGAACGGCTTGGTCAGGGTCGCGAACGCCCCCGACACCTCCGGGGCCTCGGGGTCGCCGGTGGTCACGATCACCGGAACCTTGGCCAGCTTCGGCTCGGTCACCATCTCCTGCACGACGTCCGCGCCGGTCATGTCCGGCATCCACAGGTCCACCAGCACAGCATCAGGCGGCCGCTGGCGGGCGATGTCCAGAGCCTGCGTCCCACTATGTGACTCGCGAACCTGCCACCCCACCCGTCCCAGGACGATACGCAGCAACGTCGTGATCTGCGGATCGTCATCGACAACGAGCAGGTACGATACGGCCATGATCGCATCACGTCCACTGACGGCGATGATGGCACCGGTCGGGAGCGGATGTGACACCATGTATGAGTGCGTTGGCTCCCGTCCCGCATGCCCATTCTACCCTGCGTCTTCAGATGATAACCTCACACGTTGCTCCCGCCACTGCTTATCGGTGAAACTGTGAGGAAACTCGATTCGCCGGCCCTCATACGCCGACTGCAGCGCGCCCATCGACGTATCGAAGACCGCGCGCGCGACCTCGAAGCGGTTCAGGTGCGGTGGCCCGCCGTCCAGCCAGTCGGCCACCGCCTGCGTGAAGTCGCGCTGACCGTTCCACTGCTGGGTGTCCCAACTGCTCTCGCCGTGCACCGGGTGGGCCATGCCCTCGGTCTGATACCACCAGCCGGCGTTCTGGGTGACGTAGATGCGACCCTTCGTGCCCAGGATGTCGAAGTGCAGGTGCATGAAGAAACTGGTCTCTCCCGGTGATCCAAGCGCCTCGGTGTCGGAGTCGAAGAGCACACGGATGTCGCCCGGGAACCAGTACTCGGCGAAGGTATGCTCGGGCGCGCGGTGATAGGCCTTGTAGCCGGTCTCGTCGATCCCGTAGGCCATCGCCCACACCGCTTCGGGCATGACGTCGCCGAGGAGTTGCAGCAGCAGATCGAGCGTGTGCGGGCCCATGCTCATCAGGTTGCCCTTGGTGCTGGCACGGATCAGGTAGGTCTCGCCGATCTCGTTGCGCATGACGTCGCGGATGACGCCGTCGCGGAACTGCGGGAAGTAGCGGCGCTGGCAGTTGACCATCATCTCCATGCCCGACTCGTCGAAGATGCGGCTCAGGCCCTCCATCTCCGAGGGGAGGATGGCGATGGGCTTCTCGATGATCGCCGCCTTCACCCCCGCGTCGGCGGCGCACTGCGCCTCCCACACGCGGTTGGCCGGCTGCGTCACCACGTGCACGATGTCCGGCTGCACCTCGGCGAGCGCGGTCTCGTAGTCGGTGTACGCGCCCTCGATCCCGAACTTCTCGGTGAACGCCGCCAGCCGCTCTTCGTCCAGCTCGACGGCCGCGACCAGCTTCATGCGCTCAAGCTCCGGGTAGACCTCGGCGTGCTGGTGCGCGCGCGGCCCGCAGCCCAGGATCATCGTGCGGTAGCTCGACATGGGGTTCACCTGCCATGAAGCGGCGACCGTCGTTGCCCGCCCGCGCGTCCGGGCGGGTATTCCCTGCCCGACCGCCGGCTCCTCCCGGCAGGTGTGGCTGATTGCGGCGCGAAACCTCCCGGACGTTGACCAGGCCGGGCACGAGGAGACTGATGGCGATGGCGGATGCAGTGAGGCTGGGGATCGTGGGTTGCGGCGGGATCGCGGGCGCGCACCTGAACGGATACGAGAAGCTGGCGGCCGAAGGCTACGACCGCTTCGCGATCACCGCGGTATGCGATGTGAACGCGGACGGCGCCAACGCCTTCGCGGACCGCATCGAGAAGAACCTGGGCACGCGGCCGCAGGTGTTCGCGACCGCCGACGAGATGGTGGCCGCGGGCGCGGCCGATGCCGCCGACATCTGCCTGCCACACGCCTTCCATCACACTGCGGGCGTGACCTGTCTGCAGGGCGGCGTGCACATCATGGTCGAGAAGCCGGTGGGCATCACCGTCAAGGCCACCCGGCGCATCATGGAGGCGGCCGAGGGCACCGACCTGGTGATCGCCGGGGCCGAGCAGATCCGGCGCTGCATCGGCGCGCGCGCCATCGAGTGGGCCATCAATGACCAGAAGATGTTCGGCGACCCGCTGTTCTTCACCCAGGAGGTGTTCTCGGGCGCGCCCTTCGACCGCAGCAGCTACAAGTTCGCGTGGCGCTCCCTCAAGGTGATGGGCGGCGGCGGGCAGATCCTCGACGGCGGCGCGCACTTCACCGACATGGTGCAGCACGTCTACGGGCCGGTCGACGAGGTTATGTGCACCATGCGCACCATCGACGAGACCATGATCGAACTGCCGGACATGGAGCCACAGCCGGCGGACATCGAGGACCTGTGGACCGCCACGCTCATCTTCGAAAGCGGCGTCATCGGCCACTGGGGCTGGTCGAACTACGCCTGGGGCGAGAAGCTGAGCACGCGCATGCACTATGGTACCGAAGGATCGTTCTCGGACCGCCAGGAGTGGCAGCACCCGTTCCAGTTCGGCGCCGACCTCAAGCTCAAAGACGGCACCGAGACCCCCTACGAGGAGATCGAGGCGGCCTACCTCGCCGGCCTCAGCGAAGCGGAGAAGAGCCGGCTTTTCCCCTACGGGATCACCGAAGGCATCACCATCGAGTGCTGGGACTTCATCGAGGCGGTGGCCGACGGGCGCTCGCCGGAGATCGACGCGCAGGAGGCGCTGCAGGCGAAGTCACTGTGCTTCGCGCTCTACGAGTCGGCGGCCGCGGGCGGCGCGCCCACGAAGGTCGCCGACGTACGCGACGGCAAGATCCACGCCTACCAGGACCCGATCGACGAGTACTGGAATATCTAGACGGCGGGCAAGGAGCCGGGGGGAAGAGGTAAGGGGATACGGCAACGGCGACGGCCCTGAGGGCGGTCGCCGTTGTCGTCTGGACGGCGGGCACCTGCGCCCGGTCTGCCGTTGGCCGGAGCCGTTGATCCCCCGGGCGCAACGACGCGCAGGCCCGTGGCCTGTCCCACGAACGACGGCGACCGGTGCTACCCCCGCGGCCGCCGCCCGGTGACCGGGAAGCTCGGGTCCTGGAAGCCCCAGCCGGTGTGCTCGCCCGGCGGCACCAACACGTCGATGCGCTCCTCCAGCTCGGGCGTGATGACCACGTCGAGCGCGCCCAGGTTGTCCTCGAGCTGCTCCATGGTGCGGGGGCCGATGATCGGGCAGGTCACCAGCCCGTTGGCCATCACCCACGCCACCGCGAGCTGCGCCGCCGTGCACCCGACCTCCTCGGCCAGCGCCACCACGTGCCGCGCCAGCTCGAAGTTCGCCTCGCGGTACTCGGTCTGCATCAGCCGCTCGTTGCCGCGCCCCGCGCGTGACTCGGCAGGCGGCTCGGCGTCGCGCGCATACTTACCGGTCAGCACCCCGCGCGCGATCGGCGAGTAGGTCACCACACCCAGGCCCAGCTCGGCGGCGGCGGGCAGCAGTTCGACCTCGATGTCGCGGTTGGCGATGTTGTAGAGCGGCTGTACCGCCACCAGCGGGTCCCAGCCGCGCAGCGCCTGCACGCCCAGCGCGTGCGCCACCCGCCACGCCGCGAAGTTGCTCACTCCCACGTAGAGCACCTTGCCCTGAGTGACCAGGTGATCCAGCGCCGACAGCGACTCCTCGATGGGGGTGTCGGGGTCGGGCTTGTGCAGGTAGTAGAGGTCGAGGTAGTCGGTCCCGAGCCGACGCAGGCTGGCCTCGCAGCCCTCGATGATGTGCTTGCGCGACGACCCAGCCTGGTTGGGCCCGTCACCCACGGGCAGCGTCACCTTGGTGGCCAGCACGATCTCCTCGCGCCGCCCTGCGAGGACCTTGCCGACCACGCGTTCGGACTCGCCGGCGTTGTACTTGTCGGCGGTGTCGAGGAAGTTGATGCCCGCGTCCAGCGCCACGCCGATCATGCGCAGCGACTCGTCCTCGGGCGTGGGGTCGCCGAACATCATGGTGCCCAGGCAGAGCTGGGAGACCTTCACTCCGCAGCGGCCCAGCGTGCGGTACTGCATCGCGCATCCCTCCAGTGCGTGACTTGCCAATGCGCCTTCTCCGCGCGCAGCGGGCGTTCCTCTGCTGCACTGCGCGCGCGGAGCGCAAGAGAGGGTGCCCTGGCATCTGCTGAACTCCTCTACTGCAGTCGTCAGGTCCGTCACGGCTGCGCGGCGCGAACCGATCGGATGCCCGCAAGCTTCGGGAGGTCGATCAGGATGGCTGCACAGCTAACGACTCGAGCGAGATCGTCGGCTTCCACGTGGATGACGGGCACAAGCGCCTGTTCATCTACCGCAACGGCGCGATGACGAACATCGGCACGCTGGGCGGGACGAGTGGGGAGGCACACGCGATCAACAACGCGGGCGTGGTGGTGGGCATCGACCGGACGGCAGACCCCGCGACCCACGCCTTCCTGTGGGACGGGACGATGCGCGACCTCAATGACCTGCTCGACGCCTCGTCGCAGGGCTGGACGCTGACCAACGCCAGCGATATCAACAAGAACAACGTGATCGTCGGCCAGGGCCTGGCGCCCGGCGGCGACTACCACGCCTTCATCGCGCGGCCCATCTGACGCGCGGACCACATCAGCGATCGGCGGGCCGGCCCGCCTCTGGGCCGGCTCGCCGCACGTTCTGCGCAGGAGGTGTCGCGGGCGCGCGCGGCCAAGTGATGGCCGGCGCACAACCGCCGGTCCCCGGGAGCCACCGCATGAACGTCATCGTCATCTGCCTCGACACCTTCCGCGCCGACATCGTCGGCGATCGTGACCGGCTCGCCCACGTGAAGACCCCCGCCATGGACCAGCTCGCCGCGCAGTCGGCGAACTTCGACCGCGCCTTCGGCGAGAGCCAGCCGACGCTGCAGGCGCGGCGCTCGCTCATGACCGGAATGCGCTGCTTCCCGTGGCGCTTCAACGTGGACCGGCGCGGGCACTGGCACCACGCAGCGGGCTGGCACAAGATCCCGCCCGAGCACGACACCCTCGCCGAGATCTTGGTTCAGCGCGGGTGGTACACCGGGCTGGTGACCGACACCCACCATATGTTCAAGCCGACCATGAACTTCACGCGCGGGTTCTGCTCATGGGAGTTTGTGCGCGGGCAGGTGGATGACCACTGGCGCGGCGGGACGCGCGAGATGGTCGAGCCGCTGATGAAGCGCGTCTGCCGGGAGCCCATCGACTGGCAGCGCCACCTGGTGATGCTGCAGTACTTCCTCAACAACCGCGACAGACACAGCGAGGACGACTACCTGCCCGCGCGGGTGTTCTCCGCCGCGAGCCGCTGGCTGGCGGACAATCACGCCAACGCGCCCTTCTTCCTGTGGGTCGATGGCTTCGACCCGCACGAGCCGTGGGACCCGCCGCGGAAGTACGCGGACATGTACATGCCCGACTATGACGGCATCGACTTCATCTGGCACCACTTCGGGCCCGAGGGAACCGAGGAGGAGATCGAGCGCGTGCGCGCGCTCTACTTTGGCGAGGTCACCTTCGTTGATGAGTGCATCGGGCGCTTCCTCGAGACCGTCGATCGGCTGGGGCTGTGGGATGACACCATCGTGGTGCTCACCAGCGACCACGGCACGCAGATCCTCGACCACGGGCGCTTCGGCAAGAGCCCGAGCAACCTGCGGCGCTACAACACGCAGATCGCCATGCACCTGCGCCACCCCGACGGGCCGCGCGGGGAGCACTTCGACGGCTTCGTGCAGGCGCACGACCTGGCGCCGACGCTGCTCGGACAACTCGGCGTGCCCGCGCAGATGGACGGGCTGGACTTCTGGCCGCTGGTGACCGGAGAGGCGGAGGCGATTCGCGATCACGTGGTGATCGCCTGGGCCGACTGGGCGGACGGCCGCGCGCGCGGGGCCGTGTCGGTGCGCGACGACCGCTGGAACTTCCAGACGAAGACCGGGCAGGAGGACGATGCGCCCGCGTTGTACGACCTGAGCGAAGACCCGAATGAGGATGCGAACGTGATCGCCGACCATCCGGAGGTCGCGGAGATGCAGCGGCGGCGGGTCGAGGCGGTCATGCGCCGGCCGCTGCCGGGTCGGCATGAGGAGATGTGCACGCGCGACGTGAAGGCCCCGGCGCACGTGTGCCGGGCGATCCAGTTCGGGTTCATGGACGTGCCACGGGGCAGCCGCGATGTGGAGGAGAAGGGGTAGCCGAAGGGCTCATGCGCGTGGCCGGGGAAGTTCTCGTGCGCACGAACGTGACCGCGTTCGTGCCCGATGCTGGAGGTACTGACAGCCCGGAGGGGAGACCATGAGGACGCTCGCGCCCGTCGCGCTCGCCGTGGCCTGCGTGTCGCTGACAGCGGCGCAGCAGGACGCGCAGACCATCCTGCGCCACGACAACTTCCTGGTGTTCGAGGCTGAGGCAGGCGAGACAGTCGGCATCGCGGTCGAGTCCATCCCCAGGTCCGGCTTCACCTACGGCGATGATCTGCTGGTCGAGGTCATTGACTCCACCAGCGAGCGCACGCTGCGTCGCCTGGTGCGCCTGGGTGACGCCGAGACCATCGAGTATCCGGTGCAGACCGCCGGCAAGCACGCAGTGCGCGTCTCCTCGGGCTGGAACACCTGCACCGCCCGCATTGTGGACCGGCCGTGGGCGCTGGTGGCGTGGCAGGACGTGCCGGTCTCAATTTGCGGGTCGATGGCCCCGCAGTACTTCAAGGTGCTTGACGGCGTCGAACGCTTCCAGGTCACGCTGTCCGCCAGCGTCACGGGCGAGGGCTCGGCGCTGCGCGTCTTCGGCCCCGACGGGGCGCTGGTGCTCGAGGAGATCGACGACTTCGATCAGGAGCGCCGCTTCGACATCGACGTGCCCGAGGGCGCCGACGGCGCGGTGTGGTCGCTGACGCTCAGCGACCCCGAGCGCGAGGGCCTGGTACTCGATGACGTGACCTTCCACCTGAGCGGTCGCGTGCCGCCGCTGCTATGCGAGGACCCGGCGTGGGCGGAGGTCTTCGCCGCGGGCGAGGAGTACCGGCCGGACATCATCGACACCACCATCGACGTCGAGGGACGTTTCAGCATCCCGGCGGGGGAGACCGCAACTGCGACCTGGCAGATGGACGCGTTACCCGAGGGCAAGGTGTACGCCCTGCGCATCACCGCGAGTGACGTGGACTACGTGCGCGAGCTGGTGGCGCGGCTCAACGGTGGCGAGGCGTTCTCGATCCCCATCACGGGCAATGAGACCGCCGACACCTTCACGCTGCTGCTCGACCGCGATCAGCTTCGCATCGGCGAGAACACGCTGGAGCTGACCCAGGACCCGGGAGGCGGTTCGGCGGCGGTGGCGGCGCGGGATATCCAGATCCTCATCGGCGACCGCATCCGCGAGTACAGGGGCTACTGATGCCGCTCGGCCGCGCGCTCGAGCGCCAGCCCGTAGACCTCTTCGAGACGCTCGGCGATGGCCGCGCAGGTGCAGGAGTCCGCGAAGGCGCGCCCGCCCTCGAGCAGCCGCCGCCGCAACTCCGGGTCGTTCAGCACGCGCTCGACCGCCTCGGCCAGGCCTTCGGCGCCGCGCTCAGGCGGCACCAGCAGCCCGGTTTCCTCGTGCCGGATCATGTCTGCGGCGCCGGGGGTAGCGTGGGCGATGACCGGCGTTCCGCAGTACATCGCCTCGGTGTACGCCAGCGGCATGGTCTCGCTCACGCTCGCGGTGACGAACAGGTCCATGGCGGCATCGTAGTGCTTGACCTCGGCGTGTGGGATGCCGCCGGTGAAGACCGCGCGGTCCCCAAGCTTCCGACGCGCCCGGTTCTGCAGCCCCTCGCGACGCCCCCCATCCCCCACGATCAGCAGGCGCACGTTCGGCCGGCGCTGCGCCAGGAGGGCGACGGTGTCGATGACGCACTCCACGTTCTTGACCGGTGACAGGCGGCCCAGGAAGCCGATGACGATCTCGTCGGCGCCGAAGCCCAGCCGCGCGCGCGTGCCCTCGCGGTCAGGGCCGGCCAGGCCGCTCACGTCCACGGGATTGCGCACGATCTCGATGGGCGTGGTCACGCCCTTGTCGAGCAGCCGCCGGCGCATCCAGTTAACCGGCGTGGTCACCACATCGCACAGGTTGAAGAAGCGCCCCACGTGCCGGCTGACCACACGCTCAACCCACTTTTCGGGCAGGAAGGCGCGGTCGGCGTACAGCTCATACTGGGTGTGCGCAGTGGTCACGAAGGCCAGCTTGCGCCGGCGCGCCCAGCGGTGCCCCCACGCGCCCACCCACGCCGGGTGCTGGCTGTGCACCAGGTCGGCCTCGAGAGTCAGCAACCGGTAGTGCTCGCGCAGCGTGGTGAGCACCGGCAGGGCCATCATGTAGTCCACCTCGCCGGGCAGGAGCACCGAGCGGTAGCGGTGGACGAAGGGGTCATCGGCGAAGGGGTCCTCGCCTCGGGGCGCGGGGGCGAACACATGCACCTCGTGCCCGCGCTCGACCAGCCCGCGGCGGTAGAAGTGCGTGACGTTGGCCACCCCGTTGAGGCTGGGCGGGTAGGTATTGGTGAAGTGCACGATCTTCATGGTCGGGCGGATGGCTCCGCTCGCGGGAGGGGCTGCGTGCGCCTGCGTGTCGTCCAGCATAGCATGCCGCGGGCACGGGCGGCAAGATGGCGGGCGCGGATGCGCGGATGTGACCAGGTCGTTCGACGCGCGGGCGGGGTGGGGCCTCACTCCGCCGGCGGCACGCTCCAGTGCGTGCCCGCGATGTGGGTGACGTTCTCGCGGTCGTTGAGGTAGTAGATCGTGAAGATGTGCCCGTCGTCCATCTGCATCGAGAGCGGATAGCCGTTGTCACCGCCGTTGCCCCAGCCGTCGGCGCGCAGCACGATCTCCTCGCTGAGCTTCCAGGTGTGGCCGCCGTCCTCGCTGAGCACCGCGCGGATGCCCATGGCGTCGCGCCGGTAGCCGTAGGTGCACAGCAGGCGGCCGTCGTCGAGCAGGATGACGTTGCACGGGTAGCCCCAGATGCCGGTGTCCTCGGGCGGGCTCCATGTCAGGCCCCCATCCGAGGAGAAGGACTGATAGGTGTTGTACTCGCCGCCCGAGCCCGAGCGCATCACGGCGATGATCTCGCCCCGCCCGTTATCGCACAGCGCGGTCTCGGAGAAGCCGATGCGGTCGCCGATGGGGTGCGCGACTTCGTGCAGCGCCCAGCTCTCGCCGTTGTCGCCCGAGCGGATCACCCACACGCTGCTCAGGCCCTCCTGGCCGGGGGAGCAGTAGATGGCGTTGAGCCACAGATCGCCCGCGTGCAGGAAGGAACTGGCCGACTGGTGGCCCATGCTCCCGCCGGGGAGCGGCGACTGCAGTTCGATGATGCGCGCCTCGCCGTCGGGGGGCTCGATGCGCACCCGCGGGTCCGTCAGGTAGGCGATGGTGCCCTCACGCGCCTTCATCCAGCGGCGGCCGCGGGCCCGGACCTCGGGGAGCTGCTCCTCAGGCACGTAGGTCCATCCGCCCGCATGGGGGACGATCCTGGTGCCGTCGTCGCGGATGGTGCGCGGATCGGTGAAGCGCTCCTCGGTCAGTTCCCAGGTGTAGCCGCCGTCGCGCGAGATGGCGCGCGCGCCGCCGCCGGTGTTGTCGATGTGCGAGCGGCGCGCGCGCGTGGCGAAGCCGGTGACGAGCCGGCCGTCATCGAGGCGCATGAGCGACGGGAAGCACGCGTAGATGCCCTCCTGCCGGTAGATGACCACGTTCTGCGCGCCCGCAATGGGCTCGGCCGGGATGGTGTGAGCCACGTAGCGCACATCCCTCCAGTAAGCCTCGGCGGTGGCGGCGCTGGAGATCGAGCCGAAGCTGATGATGCGCCGCCCCTCGTAGGCCTCGTGTATGAACTTCCCCCAGCCGTCGATGACCGGCGCTCCGTCCACCCACACCTCGATGTTGATGCCCGCGATGCGGATCTCGTAGGTGTGGAAGCCGTCAGTCGTGTCCATCGCATGCTCGAGGTCGAGGTTGCTGAGCACAATGCGGTCGGGATAGAAGGTCAGTCCGGCCTCGTGCACCCCGTCGGCCACGAGGAGGCACATGCCCGAGCGATCGGTGCAGTCAACCAGCTTCACGGTGGCCCGGACGATGGCGCCGCGTTCGGGCCGCGCGCCCCAGTGCCGGGAGTAGCAGTGGAGCTGGGTGCGGGCGGTGCCGGCATCGATGATGTGCAGGGCGCCGTCCGCAATCTCGGCGCTGGTGTTCTCGCCCTGGCTCGCGCCCCAGCCCGACTCACCCGGCAGCGCATCGGGCGTGTACACCACGTCCCACGTGATCTCGTCTGCGGGCGCCTGCGCGGGCACCGCCAGGGGCAGCACGGCCAGGGCCATCGCGGTCAAGACAGGTCGCATGAACCGACCTCCCACGCGCCGGGGCGCGCTACCCTTCGGCGCCGGGCGTGGCGCCGGGCAGTTCGACGACCAGGCGTTCGCCGTCGCGCACGGTCGCCACGACCGCGCGCGCATCGGTCCGCAACGTCTCCCCCCAGGGCAGCGGCACGGTCATTTCGTCGGCATCGCCGCGGAAGGCCACCACGATCTCGCCCATGCGCACACCGTCGAAGCTGTCATCGCCGATGCTCTCGACCCGCGGGACCGCATCGCCCGCGGCGCCGATGACCAGGGGCACCAGGAAGCTGGTCTGCGCCACCGGGCCGGTCTCGAGGGTCACCAGCCCGATCTCGGCGTCCTCGTCGGGCGTGTGATCGCGCGTGGGGTGGACATACTGCGGCAGGTAGCGCTCGGTGGTCAGCGTGACCTGCGCAGGCTGCAGGGGCTGGATGCTCAGTTGCGCGCCGCCGCGGGTAATCAGGCAGTCGTGGTCGGTCGCCTCCACTGCGCCGATATGGTGCAGCAGCCAACTGAAGGTGCGCGGCCGGTCGGCGGCGACGCGGTCGCGCACCACCACCAGGTCCTCACCCGCCAGCGCCACGATGCGCTCGAAGTGCGTCAGGCCCAGCTCCTCGGGATAGGCCGAGGACGGGTCGGCGGCGATGATGGTGATCGGGCCCTCGGTGGCGAAGCCGGTGATGGTGGCGCGTCCGGGCTTGGGGCCGGGCCACATCTCGCCGTCGCCGTACTGGCCCTGGCCATCGACCAGGATGGTGTTGTGGTTGCGCGTCTTCTTCTCGTAGGTGTAGCCCGGGTCGTGCGCCAGCACCTCGCCACGGCCGAAGATCATGAAGTGGCCCTGCTCGGGGTGGTTGTGGCCGGTGCCCGACAGCCCGTAGCGCGCGCACATCTCCGCCCAGAGGTGCCCGCCCAGCGGTCGGCTGACCAGCGCCGCCCAGGTGGCGTCATCGGCCCACGAGGTGCGCGCAAACGCGGTCTCGACGTCCGGGTAGTACTGCGCCAGGGGCACGTCCACGAGCGGGTCGCCCGGCAGGACGCCCTCGTCAAGCCACAGGAAGTCGAAGGCCAGCGGGGTCGAGTCGTGTTTGAGCAGGTCGGCGATGCCCTGCGGCACCGGGTCCTGGAAGCGCTTCGCCTCCCACAGCAGCAGCCGCGTGGGCGGGCGCCGAGAAGACACCGTGGTGTCCTCGAGCGTGGCGCCGTGCTCCATGCCCGGGTACATGTGATGGAAGCGGAAGACCGCCTGGCCGCTCAGGCCCGTATCGGCCCAGGGCACGTGCAGGCCGGTGCAGCGCTCGTAGAGGTCCACGAGCATGTAGAGCGTGGGCATGGAGAAGTCCCAGTAGGCCGGTCCCTCGTGGAAGGCGCCGTCGGGACTGAAGGTGATGAAGATGCGCTCGGCACGGTCCCACCCCCAGGCCAGCCACTCGCGCGCCTCGGGCACATCGCCGTAGACCGCGGCGGCGCCCAGGATCATCGCCAGGTGCGCGTACCAGTAGTGGTTCTGCTGGAAGCTGAGACCCCCGCCGGTGTGCCCGCTCAACGAGGCGTTGTAGACCTCGGTGGTCTGGCGGACGATGGTGTCGCGCAGGCGGTCGCGCAGGTCGGGCGGCAGGTCATGGTAGAGCCAGTCGTAGCAGTAGGCGATGCCCTCCATGAAGTACTCGGCATCGAGGTCCACGCCGCAGTGGGGGTAGGTGGTCGCCATCTCCAGCCAGGTGATGATGCCCGCGAGCTTCTCGGGGGTCGGCTCGAGCACGTAGGAGAGCGCGTAGTTGGGCAGCGTGCGGAAGGCGCCGCCGTTGCGGCCATCGGGGTTGAAGGCGGGCGGCGTGCGCGTCAGCACTCCGGCGGGATGGTAGTAGTCCTGCACGCGCGGGTTCTGCAGGCGCGCGCGCATGGCCGGGATGTCGTCGGCGGTGAAGTACAGGCGCGGATGCTGGCCGGCCAGCTCGGCGAGCATCGGCTCCTGCGGGATGTTGAGCGCGTTGCGGCGCAGGCGCACGGCGCGAATGACCTGACCGGAACTCTCGCGCAGCGCCAGGCTCACGCTGTGCGCGCCGGCCTCGTCGATGCTGAAGCCGCCGGAGCGCTCGGCGATGGGGCCGACCGGCGGCAGGATCGGTTGGGGCTGCTGCTCGCCATCGACCACCAGCCACAGGGAGTCCGAGCCGCGATCGGGCGCGCTGGACTCGATCGCCAGGCTGTAGGTGCCGGGGTCGAGGTCGAGGGCAAGCTCGAAGGAGAACTCCGGGCCGGTGACCACGACCGCTTCGCCATCGCGCTGCTCGACGGTCATGCCCTCGCCATAGCCGAGCAACTCCTCGCCGGTCACCTCGACGATGGTCTCAGCGCCGAGGATCGGCGTGTCCAGCAGGTGCTCGATGTCAACGCCTGAGAACGCGCCCACGACCAGGGCGCCCAGGATCAGTTCGCGCATTGTCGGGCCTCCGGGTGCGACGTAGGCATGATGGCTCGCGTTTCGACGCCGACCGCCGATGCGCCTCCGCAACGGCAGCGGCGACGGCGTGTGGGGGAGGGCGCTTTCTTGAAAGAAAGCGCCCTCCCCCGACCGCTGCGCGGTCTCCCCCTCCCCAAAGAACTGAAATCTGCGCGCGCAGACTTCACGGGTGAGCAGACGCGTGTTCGCGCGCAGGACGGCTCGCGCGAAACCGTGGCGCCGGGGCGCGCCTGCGGCGCACGCCCGTCGCTCCCGGTTTCGCGCGCAACCAGCCGGACGGCACCGACGCTGCCGACCGGCCTGAGGAAGCGGCCGGGCGTCGCCCGACGCCCGCGGCCGGCTCGCGCGCTGTGTCCCGTCCTGCGGACGGACCTGCGCGCGCCTCGCCGGTGGCGGCGCGACCTGCGTCCGCGCCGCTGCGCTCTCGGCGTTCGCGTCTGCGACGCGATCGCCTCCTGCGCCCGCGGGCGCCACGAGCGCGCCGATCTGCAGTGCACTCAGTCCGGAGGCACGCGGCCGCAGGCAGGTGAGCGCGGAGGCTTGTGGGTGATGCATGGCCCTGGCGCGCCCTCGGTGCGCAAGTGGGAGGGGGCGACGGCAAGAAACGGCAGAGAGCGGCAGAGCACGGCAGCGTACGACAGCACACGGCAGTAAGGGCGAACGGCCCGCCGACAGGAGCGTCGGCGGCGCGGGGCCTCAGTTGCCGCGCCCGGCGTGCGCGACGATGTCGTCGGCGATCGGCTGGCCGGCGCGGCACAGCAGCCCGGCGGCCAGGCCCGGATCGTCGGCCAGCGCTGCCTCGACGCCGGCGGTGGCGATCTCCAGCAGATAGGGCAACGTGGCCGCCTGCAGCGCCAGCGTCGAGGTGCGCGGCACCACGCCCGGGATGTTCAGCACCACGTAGTGCGTGACGCCCTCCTCGACGTAGGTGGGCTGCGAGTGCGTGGTGTGGCGCACCGACGTCTCGATGGCGCCGCGCAGGTCGCCGGTCACGTCTATGATGACCGCCCCGTCGCGCATCGCGCGCACCATCTCGCGCGTCACCACGTGCACGTCCAAGTCCGCGGGCACGGTCGCGCCGTTGATCACCAGCCACGCCTTGGCGACCGCGGCCGCCACCGCGTCGGGCTCGGGCGCCAGCACGCGCACGCCCGGCAGCGCCCGCGCCAGCTCGGCGCGGCGCTCCTCGCGCAGCTCGAGAACTGTCACCTGCGCGCCCAGCGCCGAGGCCGCGCGCGCGGCGTACTCGCCGACCGTGCCGCCGCCGATGATCACGACCTCGCATGGATCGGCCCCGAGCGTCGCTCCCACCATCACGCCGGGGCCGCCGTGCGCGGTCTGCAGAAGCTGGGCGCCGATGACGACCGACATATGCCCGGCGATGCGGCTCATGGGCGCGAGCAGCGGTAGCGAGCCATCGGCCGCGCGCACGCGCTCGAAGGAGATCACCGTCATCTCGCGCTCCAGGAAGGCCTCGACCAGCCACGGCCGGGTCTCAGTGTGGGTGTAGCCGAAGAAGGTCGAGCCGGGCGCGAACA
>JALGVA010000309.1 GCA_029820295.1 Candidatus Zipacnadia bacterium | reverse complement strand
CCGAGAACCTGCGCACCCTCGTCCAGACCATGCTCGGTACGCTCGGCTACACCGTGCTAAGTGCGGGCGGCGGGCCTGAGGCGATCGAACTGGCGGCCGCCCACGCCGGCGAGATCGACATGCTGGTCACCGACGTGGTCATGCCCGAGATGAGCGGCACGGAGCTCGCCGAACTGCTCATCGTGGACAATCCTCAGATGCACGTGCTTTACGTCTCGGGCTATCCCAGTGAGCGCGCCCTGGACGCCGAGCGCACGGATGCCCGGTTCAGCTTCCTCCAGAAGCCCTTCTCCGCGGTGGAATTGGGACGAAGGCTCCGCGAGATACTCGCCCCCGACCTACCCGATGCCTGAGCGTCGGGTTTCCGCCGCCCGCGCGGCTCGCCATTATGCCGTCATAACATTAGCACTGCACTAGTGGTCAGGTATTGGGCTACCATGACCGGCAGGCAGGAATGGGCCCTGACACCTCGCGATCCGTCTGCCTCCGGCCCAGCTTACTTGAAGATCAGGTAGCCGGTCAGTATCCCGGTGACGGCCGTCAGAATCCGCTCGAAGGTCCCTGGCTTGTTCACCTCGCGGAAGATGTAGTCGGACGGCACCAGGATGACATCGCCGGGATATACCTCCGCGTGCAGCGCCTCGGACTTGACCTCGCTGTTGGCTCTAATGACCACTGTCCGGCGATCGCGAGCATCGGGGGTCATTCCGCCCGCCCGCTCCACGTAGTCGAAGGCGCGCAGGCCCTCCTGCCACGCGAGCGCGCCCGGACGGATCACGGCGCCCATCACGGTAACCGTCGTCGGCATTCTCGGCACAACGATGACATCGCCGCGAGACAGTGGGAAGTCCTGCTCCCGCCCCTCGCTGTCGATCAGCCGCTGCCCGTCGATGGGAACGGCGCGTGCCCAGGCCTCCTTGCTCAGGCGACGCGGCGCGATAATCACCGTAGTCGCGCCCTCAAACAGCGCGGTCTGCAGGCCCTGGGCGAGCTGGCCTGCCATGCCCGCGGCGCGTTGCTCCTCGCCCTCGATGGTCGCCGACGACAGCTCCCGGTTGAAGGTACCGATGACCTGCTCCAGGTCCCCCTCCTGCTCATCGTCGATGATCTGTTCGCGCAGGCGGTAGAGCACGATACCGTTCGGGTTGGCATCCTCCAGCAGGCCGCCGGCACGCTGAATGAGCTTATAGACGGTGTCGGGATCGTTGGCCGTCCGCTGGAGCGCGTAGGTCCCGGGCCGAGCGACGCGGCCGCGGATCGTGATCTCAGACGGCTCGGGAATCAAGTCGCCCGCCCCCAGCACGGCGACGAAGTCGTTGTCATTGACGATCGGATCGGGCTCGACGACGAAGGCGTCGCCCTGCCGGCGCAGCGCCAGGTAGATGGGCTGGACGCGACCGAACACGCCCGCCGCGGTGTACTCGACCTGGTCGCCCGCTCTCCGCGACAGGCCGCCGGCCGCAAGGATTGCGTCGGACACGCGCATCCCCTGCAGCCGCGGATGGCGGCCCGGCTCGTTGACCAGGCCCGCGACCCGGACCAGACTCTCATCGGTCACGACCTCACGTGCCAGCACCTCGAGCACGTCGCCGCGCGCCAGCAGCACGTCCTCGCCGTCATCGCCCGCCATGACGCGGTCGAGGTCCACGGGGATGATCTCCCGCCGCTCGTCGGGGCCCAGGCGCAGCAAGTTCGCCTGCGGCGTGTAGGCGCCCTCGGCCAGCCCTCCCGCGCGCTTCACCAGATCCGACACGCGCATGCCGCGCACCCACGGGACCACGGCGGGCCGCAGCACCGCGCCCATCGCCTCCACCTGCATCGGGCGTTCGACGTCCTCCTCGGACAGCACAATCAGCCGGTCGCGAGGCTGAAGCGCAAGGTCCTGCACCGCATCGCCGGCCATGGCGGCGGCTAGATCAAATGCCGTCAACTCATAGTCAAGGTCCGCGCCCAGCCGCCACAACGCCGCCTCCTCGGTGTGTGCATCCGCGCTCAGGCCTTGGGCGACCGCCAGCAGGTCGCTGACCGTCATGCCCTCGCGCACCTCGTAGACCCCGGGGCGGAGCACCGCGCCGGACAGCTCCACCACGTTCTCGGGGTCCTCCAGCACCGGCGTGGCGACGATCAGATCGCCATCCTGGACAGTCAGGTCGCGGCCGTCCCGCGCATCGACATTGATGAGCTCGCGGCGACCGCTCTCCCCCACTCTCCA
>JALGVA010000308.1 GCA_029820295.1 Candidatus Zipacnadia bacterium | reverse complement strand
TGGTGCTGGACCAGAACCAGCGCGTCATCGACCGCTACCTCTCGCTGGGCGTCGAGTACATGAGCTTCGGCGATGACCTCGGCAACCAGATCAACCTGCCGATCAGTCCGGCCGCTTGGCGGCACTACATGGGCCCGTGCTATGCGCAGATGTACGGCGCCTGCCGTGACGCCGGCGCGCACGTCTACATGCACTCGGACGGCGACATCAAGGCGGTCATCCCGGACCTCGTCGAGGCCGGCGTGACCATGATCAACCCGCAGATCCGCGCCAACGGCCTCGCGCACATCGAGCGCATCTGCAAGGGCCGCGTGGCGGTCAACCTCGACCTCGATCGCCAGCTCTTCCCGTTCGCCACGCCCGAGGAGATCGACGAGCACATCCGCGTCGCCATCGACACGCTCGCGCTGCCCGAGGGCGGGCTCACGCTATCCGCCGAGTGCGCGCCGGATGTGCCGCTGGACAACATCGAGGCGATCTGCGTCGCCTTCGAACGCTACTGCTACTGACGGCCTCGCGCGAGGCCCCGCTTCGAGCGGAGCCGGTCGCCGACCCGTCACGTGGATCTGAGGTGGCAGCGATGAGAGCCGCGAGCGTAACCGTCACGTTCCTGATGGCCGTCGCGTGGGCTTCCGCCCTGCCCGATGGCATGGGCGGCGAGCTGGCCCTCGACGCGCAGGGCGTGGTCGCCGAGCTTCAGGTGGCGGGCAGGGACCTGCTGTGTGCCGACGCGGCGCCGCAGTCGGGCTTCGCGGTGTGCGACCGCGTGGCCGGTGATGAGTTCGTCTCGCTTCGCGAGCTTGTCGCGGGGGATCAGCCGGGGCCGCCCGTGCTTCGATCGGAGCAGGCTCAGGCCGAGGTCGAGGTCGAGTTCGAGCCCCTGGAGGGCGCGCTGCAGGTCTCCGGTGTGCTGCGCAGCCTCGCGCCGCCGCCCAGGTGCCTGACCGTGCGCTTCGCGCTCCCGCTGGATCTGAGCGGCTGGCGTTGGCACCAGGACCTCGATCGCACCCGGACGATCGTGGCGCCGAACACCTACCGCAACGGCATCCCCACCACCTGGGGCGCGGGCTGGATGGACCTGTGGCCGCTGGCCGCGGTCAGCGATGACAACTCGACGGTGGGCATGGCCGTGCGGATGGACGAGGCGCGCCTGTGTCGCATGCAGTACCTGGGCGAGGAGCGGCTGCTCGCCATCGAGTTCGACGT
Source organism: Candidatus Zipacnadia bacterium (assembly GCA_029820295.1). Taxonomy (GTDB): domain Bacteria; phylum Armatimonadota; class Zipacnadia; order Zipacnadales; family UBA5352; genus JALGVA01. The sequence continues at coordinate 1,013 of JALGVA010000308.1, read as the reverse complement.
CGGGCTCTCCGAGCACTCGGCGCGCTTCGCCACCGAGGCGCCCTTCCGGTTCTTCCTGTTCGCGCTCGACGAGCCGACCGGCATGCGCGGCGCCCTCCAGCGCTACTACGAGCTGTTCCCTGAGCTGTTCGTGGAGCGCACCGACCAGGTCGGCGGCTGGTTCGCCTGGGGCGACATCGCGCGCCAGCCGGGGCCGCTGTGCGACTTCGGCCTGATGTTCCACGAGCAGCCGGAGTCCGAGGAGGGCCTGCAGCACGACGCGCTGCTCGGCCTCGTGCCCATGCCGTACATCGAGCCGGGGATGTATCAGCTCCACTTCGGCGACTTCGAGGAGCAGCCCACGCCCGAGCAGGTGATCGAGCGCCTCACGACGTACGCCGATCCGGAGTTCGCCGGCCGCATCTGGTCCGACCGGCCCGCCTCGACCCCCGAGCAGGAGGAGCTGAAGCGGCGACTGTGCGAGAGCGTGCTGGCGTCGGGGGTGCGCGACCGCGAGGGCGAGCTGATCATCCCCCGGATCGGCCAGTACAACTGGGTCGCGGGGAGCCGCTGGGCGGCGCAGTTCGCCTGCATTCTCGACCCGGACATCCCGCGGGGGCGCGGGCAATACCTCCTCGACCACGCGCGGGAGAACGCGGTGGACAGGCCGCTGATGCGGGGCGCGTACCTCGACTCATACTCCGCACACATGCGCCGGTGCAGCTACGCCCCCGAGCACATCGCGGCCGCGGACATCCCGCCGGTGTTCGCGGGCGATCCGCCTGGGCCATGCGTGGCGATGCCCTTCGCGGTCATCGAGTACGTCGAGGCGCTGCGCGAGCTCATCGGCGAGGAGCGCGCTATCCTGCCGAATCTGTATAACTTCGCCGCGCCCTACCCGTTCCACCAGTTCGATGTGTTGGGCAAGGAGAACTGGGTCGCGCCTGCCGGCTGGATGATGCAGAGCTTCCGCGCGCTGGGCCGCAACAAGGTCGTGACGCAGCTCCCCGCGTACGAGGACGCCGACCGCCGCT
>JALGVA010000027.1 GCA_029820295.1 Candidatus Zipacnadia bacterium | reverse complement strand
TGCTCCAGGCGACCGAAGTGCTCCATGTCACCGGGCTGCGGAAGCCCGCGACCAGCACCCCGCGCGAGGTCAGCAACTGGTAGGCCGCGTGACCGGGGAAGGCCATCGGCTGGGGCGGCGTCCAGGTGACGCCGCCGTCGGTGGACTCCGACCAGTACATCTTCGGCCGGATCAGCATCAGGATACGCCCGTCGCTGAGTGGCTCGATGGTCGGCTCCTCGAAGCGCCCCTCGTCCACCGGTTCGAGCACGGTCATCTCCGGCCACGTCTCCCCCATGTCATGTGAGCGCAGCACCGCGCACGGGCCGCGCACGCCCTCCTCGGTTCGCTGGTAGCCGTAGACGGGCAGCAGCAGCGTCCCGTCGGCAAGCTCGGTGACCGGCTCGGAGACGGCCTGGGCACCGTTCCACGGCAGCTCGACCCGCCGCGGCTCGCCCCAGGTCGCGCCGTTGTCGGTCGAGCGCACGGTGAACACCTCGTGCGTGGGCGCGCGCTCCTTCACGTAAGACATGTAGGTCACCAGCAGGTCGCCGTTGCTGAGCTGCGTGATCGACGGGTCGCGGTCGTCGATGGGCGTGTCCACCACGATCTCGGCCTCGCTCCAGGTGCGACCGAAATCGCTCGAGCGCACCATGCTCACGCGACCGCCGTCAGGCAGGTCGTCCTTCGGGAACGAGACATGCCCGTAGCCGGCGTAGAACACGCACAGCAGCTCGCCCTCGCGGGTCATGCACACGTCCGGGAAGGCCTCGTAGGCGCCCGGACCACCTGCGTCCGCGCACACCGTCACGTAGGACACGCGCGTCACGCTGAAGTCGGGATCGGGGTCGCCCGGCTCGCCGGTGACGCGCAGGTCGTCGAAGCTGATGTCGCCCTGGCCGGTGCGCAGGCCGATGACGCCCTCCGCGATGGTGTCGTCCTGCTCAGTGAAGAGCAGCTTACCATCAAGGTAGACGCGATGCTCAGCCCCCTCGGCCTCGACGCGTGCGGTGTGCCACTGCCCCTCGCGCAGCTCGAACGGCCGGTGGCGCCGCGCGTCGGTCCACTCGTTCCCGAGCTGGCTGCGCACGAACACGACCTGGCTGTTCTTGCGGTCGAAGTGGATGTAGTAGTAGGTATGCTCATCGACGGCGCGGTAGATGATCCCCGGCGCCTGCACGCCGTCGCCGCCGGGATGGATCATGAAGCGCACCTCGATGGTCACGTCCCCGAAGCGGCGCGGCCAGAACGCGTAGGCGTGGTGCAGGCCCGCGCGCGGCTGGCGCAGCGCACCGTCGTCGATGCGCCAGGTGTCGCCGTCGGTCTGCCAGCCCGCCGGCGGCTCCGGGCCGTCGAAGGTCTCGACCAGCTCGACCGCGTGTGCGTCCAGGGCGACGAGCAGCAGCAGAACGACTATCGCCGAATGCGCCATCATGCCACCTCCGGGGGCCTGGAATCCGTGTCCTGATCCCCAGCGCGCCGAGCCCCCACGTGCAGTTGGGACCAGTCAGGTCAGGTCCGCGGGCTGTCCCGTGGCGGCGAGCACCGACTTCCAGAAGATACCTTCGGGAGGGACGCGCTTGCGGCCGAGGATGACCAATCGCAAGGGCACGAGTACGTACTCGGTGAGCCACTGGGAGATCATGAAGTCCGTATACCCGGCTAGTGCGTTGTCTACAGCGAGCATGCCAAGCCGCTGACCGAAGATCAAGTCCTGAAGGCTTGGAGCAATCGAACGCAGCAGGTGTCGCGGCTCATTGGTGAAGATGCGGAACCGCGGCCAAAAGTCCCCGCCCCCGTTCTGGATCTCATGCTCCAGCACGCGTGATACTACTTTGAGCCCTCCGGACCTAAGCTCATCAGGTGTCTGCCCTTGCACGCGCCTGCCGCCTTCCACGAACCTACTGATTGCGTCCTTCTCGTCGGACGTCAACCCCACGTACTCCTGATCAACGTACTTCTGGACGTCCTCAGGTATCGCGGTTTCGGCCATCACAACGATTCCCCAGGGAAGTGTGTGATCGCCGGGGACATTGCTGTACCGACTATCCAGTACCTGCCTGATGTACGCGCAGACGCGCTCCATGGAGAATGGGACTTCTGGGATCAACGCAAGGTCACAGACGCCGCTCGCGAGAGCAGCGTGGCTCACCACATACCCCGAGTCCGAACCGAAAAGCTGGATCACGCCCAGTCTGGGGTTCGAGCGGGCCTCTGTGTGGAGATTCAGAATCTCCTCCCTCGCCTTCTCCACGCCGGACAGGAAGCCGAATGATTGCCAGACCCACAGGATGTCGTTGTCCGTTGTCTTGGGTACCGCCACGACTGAAATGTCGCGGCCCTGTTGCTGTGCCTCTCGCCAGATGCAGTGCGCCGCTCTCATGCTGCCGTCTCCCCCGATGACGTAGACAATGTTCATGCCCGCTGCAGAGAGCGCCGCAACGATCTGCTGCACGCGCTCCTGTCTTGTCGCCACGTCCAACAGGTCGTCAGCCCGCGACGTAGGCAGAATGCTGCCTCCGGCGAGCGCGCTATCATCCAACACCTGTGGACTGAGGCCGAGGACTGGTGGTTCCTCGCCGTTGGCGCGTCGAGTGAAGAGACACCTGAACGAGGACCCGTCGGAGAGGAGTTCCTGCAGCCCGCCCACACATCCCGAAACATTGAGCGCGTAGTTGTTCCTGCGCGCATAGAGCTGGTGCCGTTCCAGTATGCCTCTGATCACGGCGTTGATGCCTGGCGCGATTCCGCCTGAGACTATGATCCCAACATCCACACTGCCCTGTCCGCCTCTGGGGTACACGTGGAACTGCCGCGGCCCTGCCTCAGCGAAGTCAAGACCGCATCTCACCACACCGCCACCACGGCATTCGTCATCCGCGGTCTCCTTCAGATAGCTCAGGCGCGCGTCCACAGCGATCCGCTCATTGTCCGCGCGGTACCGACCGACCTCCCGCTGCAGGTCGTCGGCATTGGGTTCCTGCGACATCGTCTCGCCCACCCTCTCCAAGGACGGCCATCTGGGGGGCGCTCCGTGCACCCGCTTCTCGCGCGACGCCGCTCCCTCTCCGCTCACGTAGTCATCGATGATGTCCTTCTCATAGTCGAACGGGTAGCCTATCGGGATCTCGTAGGGATCGGACCAGTCAAGTGAAAGACGGCTCACTACCCCCATTGCGGCAGAGTGCGCGAGTCGATCGAGGTCCGCGTCCTCCTCCGCCCAGTCCCCGGCCACGAACACCTCTGTCCCCCGGGGCATGGTCTCGGGAACAGCGCTGCTCATGTCCCTCCCACTCCAGCGGACAAGAACGAAGGGGTACGGGAGCCGCTTCTCCACCGCGTCTGCGGCCGCCTTCGCTTCAGCCACCTGTGTATCGCCCAGACTTCGCCCGAGTACGAAAACCATCGCATCGGTCTGTGTAATCCCGTCACAAAGTCGCTTCTGCCAGTCATCGACGCACACCTGTTCCGGCCAGAAGAACGTCTCGATCTTGGGCTGTGAGCGCAGGTAGTAGTTTAGCCGCTGCGCGAACAGCTCGTCAGCCCGTTCGAAGTGGTATGAGAGGAATATCCGCAATATCCGCATCGTGCTCCCACCTTTTCCCGTGACGGTCTCTTCCTCCATCCCGCGGGCGATGCTGCTCAAGACCCGCATCTGCCAGGCCAATGGCATGTTAGCTTCATCGATACCACATACCTCCCCTCCTCGCCGCCGAAGTTTGCGCGCACCTTCTTCCGCGCATTGACTGAGTTCCGGGAACTCTGCTATGCTCTGAAACGTTCAGAGAGTGGGGGCGCTCCGGTGGACGCCCTCGACGGTGGCAGGCACCGGCTCAATTCCACCACGAAGCTTGTTGCGTGGTGGAGCTGAGCCGTCATATATTGTCGGGCCTCGGGACGGCCCCAGGTCACAGATCAATCCCCGGGAGGATCGCCGGATGATACGCTGCGAAGGACTGACGAAGTTCTACGGCAACCACCAGGCCATCGCGGACGTGTCGCTCAACGTTGCCGAGGGCGAGATCGTGGGCTTCCTCGGGCCCAACGCGGCGGGGAAGACCACCACGATGCGCATCCTCACCTCGTTCATCCCGCCCAGCGGCGGCAGCGCCACGGTCGCCGGCCACGACGTAGTTGATGACTCGCTCGAGTCGCGCCGCGCCATCGGCTACCTGCCCGAGACCTCCGCGCTCTACCGCGACATGCGCGTGCGCGAATTCCTGCGCTACTGCGCCGGGCTGCGCGGCATGGGCGGGGTCGAGACGCGCGAGCGCATCGACTACGTGCTGGGAATCTGCGGCCTGACCGAGCGCGCCGACAGCATCATCGGCACACTGTCACTGGGCTACCGCCAGCGCGTCGGGCTCGCCCAGGCGCTGCTGCACAACCCGCCGGTGCTGATCCTCGACGAGCCCACCGTGGGCCTGGACCCCAACCAGATCATCGAGGTCCGCAACCTGATCAAGAACCTCGCCGACAACCACACTGTGATGCTCTCCACGCACATCCTGCCCGAGGCGCAGATGACCTGTCAGCGGGTCATCATCATCAACCACGGGCGCATCATCGCCGAGGACACGCCGGAGGCGCTCACCGCCCAGATCCGCAAGTCCGAGACCGTCTCGGTGACGGTGGCGAAGGACGAGAGCAACGTGCGCGGCATGCTGCTCGACATGCCCGAGGTGGTGGGCGTGCGGTCGCTGGGTGGCGGGACCTATCACGTGGACACCGCGGTCGGCTCGGACAAGCGGGCGGAGATCGCTGAGCTGCTCGTGGGCCGCGGGCTGGGGCTGCTCGAACTGCGGCCGCTGGAGATGACACTTGAGGACGTCTTCCGCCAGCTCACCACCGAAGAAGAGGGTGTTGAGTAACCGATGCGCAAGGTGCTGACCATCGCGGGCAAGGAGCTGCGCTCCTACTTCGTCTCCCCCATGGCCTACGTCATCCTGGGCTTCTACCTGGGCGTGTGCGGCCTGATCTTCGCCCTTACCGTGGGTGCCCCCCAGGCCCAGGCCGAGATGGCCGGGATGTTCCACACCATGATCTTCGTCGCGCTCATGATGGCCCCGATCCTGACCATGGGGCTGCTGTCCCAGGAGCAGGCCACGGGCAGCATTGAGCTGCTCATGACCAACCCGGTGCGCGACATCGAGGTCGTGCTGGGCAAGTACCTGGCCGCGCTGGGGCTGTTCGTGCTGGTGCTGATCGGCAGCCTCGAGTTCCCGCTGATCATGGAGCGCTTCGGCGACCCCGACTGGGGCGCCATCGCCGCCGGCTACCTGGGCGTGCTCCTCGCGGGCATGGCCTTCATCGCCGTCGGCATGTTCGCCAGCGCGCTCACGGCCAACCAGATCGCCTCGGCGGTGCTGGCGACGCTCATGCTGCTGTTCTTCTGGCTGATCGGCTGGCTGGCATTCTCCGTCAGCGACCAATTGGGCAACGTCGTGAAGTACCTGAGCATCTACGAGAACTTCCAGGACTTCGCCAAAGGCATACTCGACAGCCGGCCGATCATCTTCTTCGCATCGCTGATCTTCTTCGCGCTGATGCTGACGGTGCGCACGCTCGAGAATCGGCGCACGGTCTGAGTGCCCCGCGCCGTTGCGGCGGGGGCGCGCCGCGGACCGCATCAGCAACGCCATTGGGCAGGTGACACGCATGTCGGACGAGAGCAGGCAGCAGGACGAGGGCCCGCGCCAGCCGATGGCCGATCCCCGGCTGCAGCCCGAGCAGCGCACGCTCACAACCATGGAGATCGCCGGTCTGTGGTCCGGCTGGGCCGCGGCCCTGGCACTGGTGGTGCTGCTGGGGCCGCGGCCCTGGCACTGGTGGTGCTGCTGTTCTGGATGGCCATCACGCGCTCCTTCGGCCTCGGGCCCAAGATCCTCCTGGGCGCGACCGTGGTGCTGGCGGTGTTCTGGGGCGTGCAGCACTGGTCGAGCATCGTGGCCGCCACTCGCGGCCGGGGCGCGCGCCTGGGCACCCACTCCGTGGCCTTCGTGCTGCTGGTGCTGGGCATCCTGATCATGGTCAACTACGTCGCGGCGCGCCACAACTGGCGCCACGACCTCACCGAGAGCAAGCGCTTCTCGCTGTCCGATCAGACCCGCAACGTGGTGCGGGGGCTCGAGGAGGATGTGACCATCATCGCCTTCATCGATCCCCAGCGCTCATCGCCGGAACTCACCGACCGCCTGCGCGAGTACAACATGCTCAGCCCGCGGCTCAAGCTCGAGACCTACGACCCGGTGACCGACCGCTCCAAGGTCGAAGAGTACAATGTGATGTCGCACGACACGCTGATCATCAAGTCGGGCGAGCGCGAGGAAAGGGTCATCGGCGGCGGCGAGGAGCAGATCACCAGCGCGATCCTGGCCGTCTCCACCGGGGAGAAGACGCGCATCTGCTTCCTTACCGGTCACGGTGAGCGCAGCATCACCGACACCGGCCCGCGCGGCCTGGGCAACATCAAGGCCTCGCTGGAGAACCAGCAGTACGAGGTGGAGGAACTCAATCTCGCGACCCAGTCCGAGCCGCAGGTGCCCGGCGACTGCGCGGTGCTGGTCATCGCCGGCCCGTCCGAGCCCATCCGCGAGAAGGAGCTGGACGCCATCGAGGCCTACGCGGGACAGGGCGGCAGCCTGTTCGTGGCCCTCGAGCCCACCGGGCCCGACCTGGGCGACCTGCTCGAGCCCTACGGCATCGAGCCGCTGCCGGGGACCGTCTACGATCCCGAGCGCGGCTTCTTCGGCAATGCCGACTTCCCGGTGATAGCGGACTACACCGAGCACCAGATCACCCAGCGGCTGGCGGAGATCGGCGTGGCCTTCGCCACCACGCGTGCCTTCGAGGTCGTAGATCCGATGATGGATCAGGACCCGATGGCCCCGGACATGCCACCCGGCCAGAACATGCGCGCGCGGCCGCTGCTCAAGACCAGCCCGAACGCGTGGGTCGAGAGCACGCCCGGCATGGCCGCCAGCCGGGACCCGGGCGAGACCTCCGGCTCGCTGAATGTCGCCGTGCTCTATGACGCGGGCATGGTCGAGCCGGATCCCTACGGCATGACGCCCCCGGAGACGGACGACAGCGGCACGCGCATGGTGATCGTCGGCGACGCGGACATGATGACCGACGAGGTGCTATCCTACGGCGTCTACGGCAACCTGTACTTCACGCTGAACTCGCTCAACTGGCTGGTCGCCAACGAGAAGCTCGTATCCATCCCCCCCAAGACCGACATGCCCCACTACCTGACCATGAACGACCGCCAGCTCAAGTTCGTGTGGGCGTTCGTGGTCGGGATCGTGCCGCTGCTCATCGCCGCGGCGGGGGTGTTCGTGTGGTGGCGCCGCCGCTGACGGCGCCGCGGAAGCGTCGTACTCATATTCACGTTGGGGAGCATCATGCACCATGAGGTGGAGGTCCACTATCGCCGCCGCGCTCGTCTTCGCGGCCCTTCTGGCGTGGGTCCTCACCCAGGAGAGGCGCCGCGTTCCCGAGGAGGAAGAGGTCTTCGGCCTCGATGCCGCAGTGGCGCAGAGCCTGCGCATCGAGCGCGCCGACGAGCCCACCATAGTCCTCGAGAAGCAGGATAACGGCTGGGTGATCACCGAGCCCTTCCAGGGACTGGCCGATCCCGATGAGGCCGACCGGCTCATCAAGGCTGTCGTCGAACTCAAGCCCCTGAGCAGCCGCGAGGACGTTGACCTGAGTTCCGAGGACTTCGGCCTGGTCGAGGCGCCGCTCACCGCCACCCTGACTACCACGGACGGCCGCCAGGTGCAGGTCAGCGTGGGCGATGAGACCCCGCTGGGCAACGAGCGCTATGCCAAGGTTTCCGGGGCGCGCCGGCGCGGCGGCGACGACAGGCTCTACGTGGTCTCCTCGATCCTGCGCACCACGCTGTGGAAGGACCCCGGGCAATTGCGCGACAAGAAGGTCGCGCGCTTTGAGAGCGAAGACGTCAACGCGATCGAGCTGTCGCACGGCGACCAGCAGATCGCCGTGGTCAGAGCCACCGGCGACGAGGACGCCAAGTGGCGCATGACCGCGCCGCTGGAGACCGTGGCCGATGAGTGGAACACCAAGTCGGTCATCGACGCCCTCCGTGACCTGCGCGCCGAGGACTTCCTGTCGGAGGCGAAGACCGACGCCGAGCTGGGGCTGGACAGTCCACAGGCGCGCGTGACCCTGACCATGGACGACGGCAGCACGCTGACCGTCAGCTTCGGCAGGACCGCCGACGTGGAGATCGGCGACCCGGCCACCAGCACGAACATCGTCTACACGCGCACCTCGCAGCGCGATGAGGTGCTGCTGGTCAAGGCTGAGGTGCTCGACAAGGTGCGCAAGAGCGCCTTCGACCTGCGCGACAAGAGCGTGCTGCGCTTCGATCGCGCGGATGTGCAGCGCTTCACGGTGGAGCGCAGCAGGGGCCTGAGCTTCACCGTCGCCCGCCGCCCCGATGGGTGGTTTGTCGAGAAGCCGCAGTCGTTCGAGGCCCGCCAGAGCAAGATCGACGACATCCTGTGGGACCTCGAGGACCTGAGCGCGGTCAAGTTCGTCACCGAGTCGGCCGATCAGGCCAAGCTGCGCGAGTACGGGCTGGCGGTGCCGCAGACCGCGATCACCATTCACCTGCGGGGCGCCGAGCCGGTGAAGGTGCTCATCGGCGACGAGACTCCCGAGGGCAACTACTACTGCAAGACCAGCGAGAGCCCGCAGGTCGTGGAGATCTCGCAGTTCCTTATGGGCGATCTGCCCGAGGACATCGAGGCGCTGAAGAGCACCGAGTACGACGAGGAGCTGGAGGGGGACTTCCCGCAGACCGAGACCTCGTCCGACACCACTGCGGGCGGCCCCTGACGGACATCGACGCACGCCAACGGCGGCCGGGCCATGATGGCCCGGCCGCCTGCGATTCCGCGCGGAGCCGCGCCGCCCCTCAATACCCCAGCGAGCGCAGCAGGTCGCGGTTGGCCTTCGCGCTCAGCTCCGGTGCGCGCCGGGAGGTGTCCTGCTCGACGCTCACCCAGCCACGGTAGCCGGACTGATCCAGCTCCTTCATGAACTGCCCGACGTCGAAGCCGAAGTTGCCCCGGCCCAGCTCCTCGAACTCACCATCCTCGCCCCAGGTGCTCTGCCAGTTGTTCCAGGTGGCGGGGTCGCGGGCCACGAAGTCCTTGAGGTGCACGTGCCCGATGCGGCCGGTGTGCCGGCGCAGCACCACGAGGGGATCGGCGCCGCAGCACAGCAGGTGGCCGGTGTCGAGCAGCAGTTGGAGGCGCGGCGCCGCCGCCAGCATCGCGTCGGCGTCCTCGCCGGTCTCGATCACCGTGCCCCGGTGGGCGTGGTGGAAGGGTGCCATGCCCAGGCTTACCGCCAGCTCGATGAGGTGCTCGAGGTCCGCCGCGGCGCGGGCGAAGTCCTCGGGGCCCATCTCGCGTTCGCCGTACTCGGCCTTGCGCGCCGACCCGACCTCCGCGGCCTCGTTGCCCAGCGCGCAGTTGTACAGCACGCGCGCCTCCGGGTCAGGGCCGCCCACATTCACCATGCGCAGCCCCCATTTCGCCGCCAGCGCGGCCTTCGCCACCAGCTCATCGGCGCTGGCCGCCGCGACGCCCTCGACGCCGTCGTAGCCGCACTCGGCGGCCACGCGCAAGCACTTCTCGAGCTGTTCGTGCTGCTCGCCGCGCCAGGTGATCAGGTGCAGCGCGATCCGGAACCTGCCTGCCATGATGCCGACCTCCCTGCCCGATATGTACCCGCTGCCGCCCACTTCCGCGCCTCCGCCCGCCCACCTGCTCCCGATCGCCCCCCGTACGTGCGTGCGGCCCGCGCACACCACGCGGGCCGCGTCGGTGTTCGCCGTCGGCGCGCCTACTCCACGCGGTAGGCGCCGTCGGGGTCGGTCAGGATGTGCCGCGGCCGCGCGGGATCGTCCTCGAGCTTGTGGCGCAGGTTGGTGATGTGCGTCGCCAGCACCATCGGGTCGCTCTCGCCCTCGCCCCAGATCTTGCCCGCGAGCTGGCGCGGCGTCAGCGGCCGGCCCTCGGCCTCGATCAGCGCCGCCAGCACACCGGCTTCGGCCTCGCTCAGGCGCACCTCGCGCCCGCCGACCCTCGCCACGCGCTTCGAGGGCTGCAGCGTGATGGCGCCGAAGCGCGTATCGGCCGCCTGGTCCTCCTCGCGCATCCGCCGCCGACGCAGCAGCGCCTGCACGCGTGCCACCAGCTCCCCCATCGACAGCGGCTTGGTCACGTAGTCGTCGGCTCCCGCGTCCAACCCCGCCAGGCGGTCGGTCAGGTCCCGCTTGGCGGTGACCATGATGATGCTCACGTCGGACGAGGTGCGCACCTGCCGGCAGACCTCCACGCCGTCGCCATCCGGCAGGATAAGGTCGAGCAGCACGATGTCCGGGTCCTCCCGATTGATGGCCTCGACGGCCTCCGCCGCCGTGCCCGCGCAGGCGACGTCGTAGCCGGCGGCGGCGAGCGCGGTGTCGATCATCTTGCGGGTCGCGGCGTCATCATCGACGACCAGAACCATGGGTGCCATGCAATTCGCTCCCGATCGGCAACAATCAGATGCGTTCGTTCCCCCTGCAAGCCCACGCGCCCCCGATTACCCGAACCAGACGCCGTAGCGCTGGAACTGTTCCCCGCCGAAGGTGCCTACCAGCCCGTACAGTACGCCCGCCGTGAAGAAGTGACCGAGCGCCAGGCCGATGAAGCCCGGTATCAGCGCCCGGTAGGTCGCCATGCCGCTGAGCCGGAAGATCAGTGTCTTCACCAGCCAGACGACGAACAGCGGCGCCCACAGTTTGTGTCCGAACGATGTGGCCATGCCATAGGCCAGCGGATGCAGCGGGAAGCGCAGGAACACGCTGCGCAGCACCACCAGCGCCAGGGCCACGACGCCACCGCTGGCGATACCGATGCTGCGCGCCACGTCGGGCGGTGCATCGGCCTTGGCGTAGCTCACCAGCGTCACGTACTGCTGCTCAGCCTCACCCGCCCCCCAGCCCGACAGAGCGTTCAGCCCACCCGCGCCCCACTGGTAGTAGGAGCGCAGGTGAAGCCACATGCCCACGAAGAACCCCACGAGCAGCGCGAAGATCAGCACCCAGCTCATGGCGCTGCGGCGCATCTTCACCGACTCGGCCAGCCGCCAGCCCTCCACCTGATAGCCGACCAGCGACGGGAAGTAGCCGCGCGACATGAACAGCAGCGTCGAGAAGATGGTCGCGTTGGCCCACGAGTCGGTCGGGTGCAGCCACCTGGTGCCGAAGATCTGCGTGACCGCCTTGTGATGCGCCCCGTACGGGAAGGCCCAGATCATCGGCACTCCGGTCTCGGCGCGGATACGAGCATACACGATTGCGGACAGCAACACCAGCGTCAGATACACGACGGTGGTGCGCAGATTCATCCCTGCGTACATTACCCAGCCGATCCAGCAGGCTAACCCCAGCCCGAAGATGATGAAGGCCAGACGGTAGCTCATGGGCTCGTTGGCGGTGCGGTCGGCGGGCAGGCGGCCCACCGCAGTGCGCAGGGCCTCCGCGATGTGATGGCGGCCCACCCACAGCAACGCCAGCCCCAGCACGACATACGCGCCCATGCTCTGTTCCTTCAGGAACGGGAAGCCCGCGGGCTCGTAGCCCACGACGGCGCCGGCGACCGCCACCAGGCGCACCAGCACGTAGAACACCCAGGTGCTCAACGCCACCTCGGTGCTCATCAGGTAGCCGAAGCCGATCACCGCCGGGCGGTAATGGAACGTCAGGGGTCTGATGGCGCTCCACGGCCGTTCGGTGAACAGCGCGCCGATATCGTAGTACTTGCCCAGCGCCTGCACCGACGGGATGTAGGCATTGATGATGTTGGTGAGGTTGTAGACGAAGGCCACCGCGAAGCCCGTCCACATGATCGGGTTGCGGAAGAAGTCCGACAGCAGCCTGCCCGTGTCCAGGCCCCGGGTCATCTCCAGCGGCAGGTACTCCAGCGGGTAGGTCAGCTTCTCCTTCTCCGACCACTGGCGTCGCAGGACCGCCATCGCCCCCATCAGGATCAGCCAGAACGCCAGGAAGAAGATGCCCCACGCCACCAGGGGTGTCGCCCACGCGCCCCACGGGATACGTCCCGCATCGGAGCCTTCGTAGAGCGTGCGCAGCACCTCGGTGTCGTGCGGCACCATCCACTCGGGCATGTACTGCTGGTACTCGGCGAAGCCGTTGGTGGGGGTCGCGAGGTAGAACAGGATCGGGATGATGTTGATGAGGAAGCGGATGATGGCCGGCCCCGCCATCGAGGTGGAGACGGTGAGGAAGACGTAGACCACGATGATCTCGCGCCGGCTCAGCGTGAGGTAGCGCGACACGCGCTTCATCGCCGGCGCCAGCAGCACGAGCAGCACCAGGAAGCCCACGGCCGGGATCGGCGGGACCGACTCGGTGATCTGCGTGAAGAGCATGATCACCTCGGTCTTGTCGATCCAGTAGCTGGCCAGCACCGTCGCCACGATGGCGATGATCAGCGCGCGCCAGGTGAAGCCGGCGTACTGCGCCGCCGCCGTCTGTTCGTGCCGCGTCGTCTGCGCCGGCTGCTGTTCCGCCGACATCGGTCAACTCCCCGTCGGTGTCACGTGACATCCGTCCGGCTCGGACAGCCGCCGAGCGGCCGGGTATTCACTCCTCGGCCTGCACCAGCACGCGCTCCGGCGCGCCGGACAGGTAGGGCAGCACATCCCCGGCGAGCCACAACGCCAGGTCCTGCAGCGGCTCAACGCGGATGGTCCACGGCTTCCCGGCCTCTTCGGGCTCGACCCCGACCTCGAACTCCGCACCATTGTAGTTACCGTCGGCCTCGAACGCAACTCTACCGCTCGGCGAGGTGATGACGAAGTGCGCGCCCTCGGCCGGCCCGCCGTCGCGCGCCCCCAGCCGGAAGCCCTGTGAGCCCTCCGGCACGTAGAACCAGCGCGTGATCGGGCTGGTGAAGAGCTGCAGCGGCGACTGCTCCGTCGCCACCTCGGCCACCGGCCGGTTGGCGAACACCACGTCGGCCGAGCCCTGCTTGGGCACTACGTCGAGGTAGTGCGTGCCCGCGACCTCCGCGGTGTGCGTGATCTCGGCGCTCTCATCGACCGGGATGGTGCCCTCGTCTACCACCTCCATGGTCGGGCCGAGCAGCCGCCAGCTCAGCGTGTCCACGTAGTGCGTGACGCGCACGTTGCTGATGGTGATCGCGATCTCCTCGCCCTCGTCGGCGTAGACCGCGAAGGTCGAGGCCTGGCGGATGCGCGCGCGGTTCTCCTCCGGAGGCGGCCGCCACGCCACCTCGCCGGGCATCATCGGCACGAGCGCGTCGAGGACGTTGACCTGCAGCTCCGCGATGAAGGCGGTGTCCTCGGCCACCGCCTGGTTGGCCACCACGCGCACCGTGTAGGTCCCGCGCTCGGCGCCCGCCGGCGGCGTGATCGTGGCCTCGAAGCGCGCGTCCTGCAGAGCGGGGGCGTCGATGCTGCGCATCGCCGGCGTCACCGTCCAGCCCTCCGGCCCGGAGCCGCTCAGTTGCAGGTGCAGGTCGATGGGCGACCAGTTGCGCGCGGTGATCTCGACGGTGCGCGGCCGGCCGGCGACGCTCGTGACCGCCTGCTTCGCGCGGATGAGCTGGAAGGGCCAGTTCGCCTCCAGGCGCAGGATGTCGGTCAGCGCCCACATCGCGCCGTCGCGCTCGACCGAGGCCGAGGCGATGATCGGCACCACGCGCCGGACGTAGCGGCCGTCATCGAGGCGCAGCGAGTAGCCGTACGCCGTCACGCCGCGCGAGGCCGGGCCCTCGGCGGTGGGCTCGATGGTCAGGCCGCCCTCGCGCCAGTCGCCCAGCGGCAGCAGCTCCACCGCAGTCGCTTCGCCGCCGGCGACCAGCGCCTGCAGCGACTTGGGGATGCCCGCCGCCAGCCAGCGATGCTCGGCCTGCGCGCTCACCTGCATGCCGAGCTGCGCGCTCAGCAGGCCGTTCATGCGCTCCCACAGGCGCGTTACCGGGCTGACCGGCGAGAGCATGCCGGGGATGTCGTCGAGCCTGCGCGCCATCTCCACGAAGCTGCGGCTCGCCTCCGCCAGCGCCGCCACGCGCGCATCACCATCCGCGGCGGCGAGCGCGCGCAGGCGCACGGCAAACGGCTCGACCCGCGCGCGCAGCTCCTCGTCGCCAAAGCGCAGCATCTCGTCGATCTCGGCGGCGTCGAGTCGCGCCCAGCCCACGAAGAACGCCTCACCCTCGGGCAGGACGTCGAAGTTGGTCGGCGCCGAGGAGATGGGCCGTACGATCTCGCCGGTGACAGCGTTGCGGATCACGAGCAGGCCCGGCTCGGACAGGTTCAACTCGGCGCCACCGGGCATCACCGCCAGCAGGTGGCTCTCGTCGCCTGAGAGCACCATCACGCCCGGCTCCGCGACCGTCGCCGTGTGCGGCAGCCGGCGCAGCAGCGCGAAGGGCCGCTCGTCGAGGTCGCGCGGCAGACCGTGGCCTTCAGCCTGCGCGCCGGTCACCTCGGCCTGCATGCCCGTGCGCCGCTCGAGATCGCCGCTGGAGTTGACCAGGTAGGCCGTCGCGACCGTGCCGTCCTCGTCCGCCTCGTTGAGCACCGGGCCGTCGCTGCACGCGAACAGCGCGTTCTCGGGGCCGCTGGCGGACGGGATCGGCCCGCTCTGCACGACCTCCAGCTCCCACGGCGTCTCCTCGAGCGCGTTCAGACGGCCGATAGCGCTCTGTGGATCGTCGGTGATGCAGTAGACGGCCGCGCGCCACGGCTCGAGCGTCAGCGTGCGCTCGCCCGCGGCCGGGCCGAGCGTCTCGGGGTCCATCGGCCACAGGCGCACCATCTGCGCGCCCTCGCTGATGCCCAGCGCCTGCGCGCGCACCGTCAGGTCAACGCTCTGCGACTCGCCGGTGAGGTTGCACATCACGATGCCGATGTCGCCGAAGCGCTCCCACGCCGACGCCAGCACCGCCGGCCCGGTCCAGAGCTTCAGGCGATCGGGGTTGTTGTCGTAGGCCACCGTGTGCTCGTCGGCGGCCAGCTCCAGCCCGCACTGTCCCTCGCGCGCGCCCTTCGGTCGCACCGCCATGCGCAGCAGCCGCCCGCCCATCAGGAAGGGCTCGCCCGCCACCCAGTAGGCGCGCGTGTAGTCGCGGAACATCTCGGCGGTCGGGTCCCCCGGCTCGGGCATCGGCGGCGCGATCACCGAGTGCAGCGGCTGACTGCCCCACACGAGCTGGCGGCCATAGATGACCGCGAACTGCTCGGGCTCCATCGCCAGCGACGCGTCGCTGCCGAACACGATGGTGTAGGGGTGGTAGACCGCCGCGAGGATGGGCCACACCTGCTCGCCGCCGGGCGTGTAGTTGCGCGTAAGGTCCAGCGTCAGGTAGCCGTCCATCACGTCGATGAGGTGCTCGCCGATCTCCTCGGTGAAGAAGCACGCATCCGGGTCGAGCCGGCGGATGTACGCGCGCAGATCGAGCATCAGCCTGCGGTTGCCCTGGCCCCAGTAGTTGCCGCCGTGCACCGGGTGCCCGTGCGTCGGGTCGTAGCAGGGCCTCGCGGCGCCCGCGGCCAGCACGTCCAGGTAGACCCCGCTCATCCCGTGCTCCCAGATGAGCTGCGCGCAGATCTCGCGCATCTTGGCCCGCCACTGCTCGGTGGACGGGCACATCCACGCGAAGGTGTTGTTGCCGATCTCCCATGGGACAATGCCCCCCGCCTCGGTCTTCACCGCGCTCTGCAGCCCGTTCTCGCGAATCCAGGACTGCGTGTCGGTGTCCCAGATGGTGGAGAGCACGTAGGGCATGGGCTGGACGCCCAGCTCGCGCGCGGCGCGCACGCCGTCGAGGACGTAGGGATCGGGGGGCAGGTGCTCGGGGTCGTTGTCGTTGAAGCTCGCGATGTTGTAGCGATACCAGTGCGACGCCACCGGCACGCCCAGCCACTTGCGGTACGCAGCCCACTCGGGCAGGATCTTCGCCGGCTCGTGGTAGAACTTCGCCCAGAAGCCGATGTCGCGGAACCATGGCGGCGTCCAGCGCGCCAGCTCCTCGCTGCCCGCCGCCGGCATCTCCTCCGGCCACTCGTCCACCGTCCCGCGCTGCGTCCACACCTGCTCGCCCGCCCACTGCGCGTACATCTCCCCCGCCTCGTGCCAGTCGCCGGTGAAGACGCCGATGGCGGTCTCGTAAGGCATCGCGTACTCCACCGGGGCAGACGCGTCGGGGACCGGCATCGGCCAGGTGGGGAGGCCCGGGATGTTCTGGATCGACCACGCAAGTTGCTCGCCCTCGCCGGTGGGGTCCCAGGCGAAGCGCTTCATGTACACCTCGCCGTCCTCCGCGGCCCAGTAGAGACCCGCCGCGTCGGAGTAGTCGGGCGACCAGCCGCTCTCGGAGTTGCGGCCCTCCTCCTCGGCCAGCGGCGGGTCGCGCCCGTCATCGACGCCCCAGTAGGCGAACCACTGCATCGAGGCGGGCTCGGGATAGACCAGCGAAGCGGCGCGCCCGAGTTGCATGGGCCGGCGCACCAGCCGGCCCCAGTAGTAGGGCAGCGACATCTGCGCGGTAGCGAAGTCGCGGATGCCGAAGACGCGCGGGAAGTCGAGCCGCCACAGGTAGGCCTGCGCGTCGCCGGAGACCTCGGCGTGCAGGTAGGCCCTGGGCGAGCCCGCGGGCAGGCGGATGGTCGCGGTCACGGTCAGGTCGCCGGGCACGACCTCGCTGCTGATGCCCGACCAGGTGATGGTCAGCGTATCGCCGTCGAGCGCGTGCGCGGCCTGCTGCGCGTTGGCGGCGGTCAGCTCGTGGTTGACCTGCGGGCCGCGCATCAGCAGCAGCCAGGGCGAACGGTCCTGCTCGACGCCCTCAGGGCGCGGCCGGATGAACTCGACGCCCGACGCGCGGTTCTCGATGCCCGAGATGGCGTAGCCGTCATCGGGATCGAAGCGGATGGTCATCAGTTCATTCGTCAGCTCGACCGGCTGTGCGAACGCGCCACACGCGAACACAACCGCTCCCGCGGCGCAGAGGAATGCGACGCTGTGCCGTGCGTTCATGGTGACCGCCTTCACGTGCGTCCGCTGCACATGACGAGCTGCAAGCCCGCCCGATCATACGAGTTCCCGTCGTCGCCGGGTGCCGTCGCCGTTCCCCGGTTGTCGCTTGCCGTTTGCCGGTTCCCGGCCTAACCCATCCGTCCGTTCCGCTCAATCGTGCCCTGCCGGTGCTTCCCACCCTCGCCCTCGGCCGACCAGTACTCGCGGTGGCGCGCGGGGTCCATCTGGTAGACCCACTCGATGTCGCGCGACATCAGGTCGGCGCAGATCGCCCGCGCGCCTTCGGGGCCCGGGTCCACCAACTCGGCCGGGGCACGCTCCAGCAGGCGATTGCCGCCGTCGATCAGGTTGTCGGTCTGCGAGCGCACGATGCGCTCGCCCTCGAGGCGTGAGGCCTGGCCGGGCTGGAGGTCGGAGGCGAAGATGCGCTCGCCGTCCTCGTGCGGCGGAATGCGCGAGACGTCCACCAGGTCGGGTCGGAGCGCCCAGAGCTGCGAGGTCTCGCACGGCCCCGCGTGGTCGCCCTTGTACTGCCTGTAGCCGATGCACTCCCAGTCGGCCAGCGCCCAGACGGGCAGCGGCACGTAGTCGTTGAAGACCGACGCGACCGAGCGCATGTCGCACTCGGTGCCGCCGTAGTGGCCGGTCATGGCGATGACCGCCCGAAAGCCGCGCGCCACCGCCGCGCGCAGGTGCCAGACCATCGACTGCGCGAACAGCTCGTAGCCCAGTGCGGTGATGTAGGGCTGCGGGGCATTCTGGCGCGCCAGCCACGGGATGCCCACGCCCTGCTCGCCGATGTGCCACATGTTCAGCGGCGCCACCACGCCGCCGCCCTCCTGCGCGGCGCGCACGCAGATCTCGTAGCACTTGATGCCGTCGAGGCCGAGCGCGTTGTGATGGCCGTGCGGCTCACACATTCCGTACGGGAGGTAGAGCAGCGGATGCTCCTCGATGGCCTGCGCCATCTCGTCGGGGAACATCTCCTCCCACTTCACCTTGCGGCCGCTCATGTCATCGGCCCTCCGGGATGCGCGTCGTCGCGCGTCGAGCGTGCCCGTACTTCGGCGTGCCCGTCGCAAGACCTTCCCGGGCACGCACGCGCGCACCGCGCCGGTAAGTGGGGCGCAGATGCGCAGCAGATCTCTTGACACAGAAGTTAGGCCATGCTAACTTTACCTTTGTAGGACACCCGGCTCGGCGGCACAGCGAGGACGCGGCATGACTCAAATCGCCGAACTGACAGAGTCACTCGAAGACTACCTTGAGGTCATCTACGAGTTGCAGCGCGCACAGGACGCCGTGCGCGTCAAGGATGTCGCAGACTTCGCAGGCGTGAGCATGCCGTCGGCAAGCGCCGCTGTGCAGTCGCTCACAGAGCGCCACCTGGTGACGCACGAGCCCTACGGAGCGGTGGCGCTCACCGACGAGGGCCGGCGCACCGCCGAGTTCCTGATGCGCCGGCACCACACGCTCACCGCCTTCCTGCACGACATCCTGGGCCTCGAAGCCGAGCAGGCCGAGGCCGAGGCGTGCGGCATCGAGCATGCGCTCAGCCCGCTGACGCTCACTCGCCTGCTGACCTTCGTGGATTTCGTGGAGCGCTGTCCACGCGGCGGTGAGGAGTGGCTGCGCCACCTCTCCGACCACTGGGGCAACACGCCCTGCACGCAGGAGTGCAGGGCATGCATCGCCGCCATCGAGCCGCCGGAACGCAACCCGTTCTCGGCGCGCTCCGAAGGCGATGACGCCACGACGCTGGATCGCATCACGCCGGGCCATCGCGGCCGCGTGCTGCGCCTGTCGGGGAACGCCTCAATCCGCCGGCGCATCATGGACATGGGTGTGACGCCTGGTGCGGAGATCGAGGTCGAGCGCCTGGCGCCGCTGGGCGACCCGATCGAGATCGAGGTGCGCGGCTACCACCTGTCGCTGCGCAAGCGGGAGGCGGCACAGATTGTCGTTGAACCGATCTGAGCGATACGCGGCCGGGCCGGCGCTGCGGCTCGACATGATGTCCCCAGGCGAGCGCTGCGAGGTCGTTGATGTGCGGGGCGGCCGTGGCATGGTGCGCCGCCTGACCGAGATGGGCATCGTGCCGGGCGCCGGACTGACTGTGCTAAGCAACACGCGTGGAGCCGGGCCGATGATGGTCGGCGTGGGCACCGGGAGACTCGGGCTGGGGCGCGGCATGGCCCGGCACGTCCTGGTCCGGCCGGTCTGAGCCGTCCGACGTGCCCGCAGCGCCGAGGAGCAATGCCGTGACGCAGACGCAGCAGGTGACCACCGCAACCGAAGGCGACGTGGTCGTGGCCCTGGCCGGCAACCCCAACTCTGGCAAGACCACGGTCTTCAACGCCATCACCGGCGCCCGCCAGCACGTGGGCAACTACCCGGGAGTGACGGTCGAGAAGAAGGAGGGCCAACGCCGGGTCGACGACACCATCGTCCACGTAGTTGACCTGCCCGGCACCTACTCCCTGACGGCGTACTCCCTCGAGGAGGTGGTGGCGCGCAACTTCGTCATCAACGAGTGCCCCGACGTGGTCGTGGATGTCGTGGACGCCTCGAACCTGGAGCGCAACCTCTACCTCACCACGCAGTTCATCGAGCTGGGCGTGCCCGTGGTCATCGCGCTCAACATGATGGACGCCGCCGAGGCGCGCGGGCGCGACATCGACGTCGAGCTGCTCAGCGAGCTGCTGGGCGTGCCCATCGTGCCCACCGTTGCCAGCCGTGGCGGGGGCATCGAGGACCTGGTCGCGGTGATGGTCGAGACCGCGCGCGCCCACCGCGTGCCGGGGCGCGAGGTGCGCTACGGGCGGGAACTCGAGGAGCACATCGCGGAGATCACGCAGTCGCTGGAGCACGAGGAGGCACTGGCCGGGCTGCCGGCGCGCTGGCTGGCGATCAAGCTGCTCGAGGACGATGACGAGGTGCGCGACCTCGTCGCCGAGCGCCTCGATGACGGTGGCGACCTGCTCCGGAGGGTCGAGCGCACCCGCGCGCATCTGGAGGCCGTCATCGGCGATGACGCCGAGATGGCGCTCGCCGACCGCCGCTACGGCTTCATCAACGGCGCCTGCGCCGAGGCTACCACGACCTCGCGGGCGCAGCGCATCGACTGGTCGGAGGCCATCGACAACGTCGTGACCCACCGCGTGCTGGGCATCCCCATCTTCCTTGCGCTCATGTGGGGGATGTTCGAGATGGTCTTCCGACTGGGCGCGCCGCCCATGAGGTGGCTGGAGAGCGCCTTCGGCTGGCTGGCCGCACACCTGGCCTTCTGGCTGCCCGATGGCCCGCTGCAGTCGCTGCTGGTCGATGGCGTCATCGGCGGGGTCGGCGGCGTGCTGATCTTCGTCCCGCAGATCCTGCTGCTCTTCCTGGCCATCTCGCTGCTCGAGGACAGCGGCTACATGTCGCGCGCTGCCTTCGTGGTCGATCGCGCCATGCACTACGTGGGCCTGCACGGCAAGAGCTTCATCCCCATGCTCATCGGCTTCGGTTGCACGGTGCCCGCGATCATGGCCACGCGCACGCTGGAAAGCCGGCGCGACCGGCTGACAACCATGCTGGTGGCGCCCCTGATGAGCTGCGGCGCGCGGCTGCCGGTCTATGTGCTGCTCGCCGGCGCGTTCTTCCCGCCGTACCTTGCGGGCAAGGTCATCTTCGGCATCTACCTTCTGGGCGTGCTGCTCGCGGCGCTGATGGCGCGCGTCTTCCGCTCCACACTGCTCAAGGGCCCGATGGCGCCCTTCGTCATGGAGTTGCCCCCTTACCGCATGCCCACGCTGCCCGGCACGCTTCTGCACATGTGGGAGCGCGGCTGGTGCTACGTGCGCAAGGCCGGCACCGTGATCCTCGCCGCGTCGGTGGTCATGTGGGCGCTGCTGAGCTGGCCCGAGCCGCCCGCGCATGCTCCCGCCGACGGGCTTCCCGCCATTGCCCACACCGCCGCCGGGCACATCGGCCGCGGCCTCGAGCCGGTGCTCCGCCCGCTGGGCTTCAACTGGAAGGTCGGCATCAGCCTGGTCGCCGGTCTGGCCGCCAAGGAGGTCGTGGTCGCGACCCTGGCGACCACGTACTCGCTCGAGGAGTCGGCCGAGGGCAGCACAGCCGCCCTCACCGAGGCGCTGCGCGCCGACCCGACCTTCAGCCCGCTGGTGGCGATCGCGCTGATGGCCTTCATCCTGATCTACCCGCCCTGCATCGCGGCCATGGCGGTCCTGTGGCGCGAGTCAGGCTCATCAAAGTGCCTGGCCATCGCGGTGGCGTACACCACCTCACTGGCCTGGCTGGTCAGCTTCATCATCTACCAGGGAGGACGCCTGCTGGGCTGGGGATAGGAGGTGGCGTGCGTGGTCCAGGAGATCATCGTCGGCCCGGTCGTCGTGGCGGCGCTCGTGTGGCTGGTGCGCAACCTGGTGGCACGAGCCCGCGGAGGCGGCTGCGCGTGCGAGAACGCGCCGCAATGCCCCTACGCGGGCGATGAGGGCTGCGCGCTCAGGGCGCATGACATCTGCGGCAGCAAGGCAGCCGACCGCGGTGGCTGAGCTGACCGTCTGTCCCATCGGCGTACTGTACAGCCCGTTCACCGAGCGTGCAGGCACACCCATCCAGGGCGCCTTCGCGCCTGACGCCACGGGCACGGTCGAGGTCTTCGACGAGTTCGCGGACGGTCTCGACGACCTCGACGGCTTCAGCCACGTCTATCTGATCTACGTCTTCGACCACAGCGAGGCCTGGCGGTCGAAGGTCCGGGCCTTTCGCGATGACACGCCACGCGGCGTGTTTGCCACACGCGCCCCAGCCGCCCCAACCAGATCGGCCTGAGCATCGTGCGCCTGCTGGGGCGGGAGGGGAGCGTGCTGCACGTGGCCGAGGTGGACTTCCTCGACGGCCCCCCCGTGCTGGACATCAAGCCCTACGTCCCGCGCTTCGACCGGCGCGAGGGCTGCCGCGCCGGCTGGCTGGAGCAGTCGCAGGACCGCACCGCCGACGACGACCGCTTCGCCTGATGGCGCCCGGCGTACGCGAGCACGAGCCCGGGAGCATCTCCCGGGCTCGCGCACCTCCGCGGTCGATGATCGCTAGAACGGAGGCGGGGGCGGGCCGCCGCCGATGTCGGAGCCGGGCACCGGCGCTGGCAGCGTCACGACCTGCCCAGGCGTGGTAACATTGACCGACACTCCGGGACCGGTGACCACCCAGTCGCCGCCGAGAAGCACGTCGTGTTGCCCCTGCCCCACGCCGACGATGTTGAAGGCGCCCTGGGCGTCGGTGGTGTCCGAGAGGCCGTCAATGATGACATCGACACCCGCGGCCGGCTGTCCGGTGGCGACGTCGTTGACGGTGCCCTGCACCGTGGCGCCCACCGTGATGTCGATGGTGGCCACGTCCTGGCCGCCGCGCCCGTCGGTCACGGTCAGAGTGACGCGGAAAGTCCCGCCCGAGATGGGCGCGTTGTAGCTCACCTGGCTGCCAGAGCCGGTGAAGCTGCCGCCGTTTGACGTCCACGAGTACGTCAGCGGATCGCCGTCGCTGTCCTGCGCACTCGCGGTCAGCACCGTGGTCCCGCCCTGGAAGACCGCCTGTGCCGCGGCGGCCAGTGAGTTGATGACCGGGGCGGCGTTGCCGCCTCCACCGCCGCCGCCCCCACCGCCTCCCCCACACCCGGCGAGGCCCACGAACGCCGGCATGGATAGGAGCGCTGCTACCACCACGGTTGTGCGCGTGCTCATGGTGTCACCCCTGTCATCAGGTGCTGTCCGCAGGTTAGACGGCCGACGCCCGCAGATGTTCCCGGTCGGGCCCCCGTCTTGCGCCAGAGCATTATACACCCGCGCCGCCCGACGGGGAAGGCCGCATGATCCGCCGTGCACTGCCCACGAGTGCCCGCGTCGCGCCCGGCGCCCGTAGTCTCGCGGCATCTCCGCGCCCCTTGTCGGGAGAATCCCGACTTGACAGGATGTCTCAGGTGTGTATAATCGTGTCCGTTAGCACTCTCGGGTAGAGAGTGCTAACGGGTCGATGAAGGGCCAGGCTTGGCCCGTACAGGCCGCCTGACCCCGAATCGGGTCTCTCACACGATCACTGCAGTAAGGTGGTGTCTGTCAAGATGCTGAAGCCACTTGGCGCGAGGGTGCTGGTCAAGCCCCTCGAGGCAGAGGAGAAGAGCGCCGGCGGCATTATCCTGCCGGAGGCCGCGCAGGAGCGACCGCGGGAGGGTAAGGTCATAGCGGTGGGCCCGGGCACGCTCGACGACGAGGGCAACCCGGTCGGCATGAGCGTCGAGGAGGGCGACATCGTCATCTACGCCTCCTACGGCGGCACGGAGATCAAGATCGACGGCGAGGAGTACCTCATCGTCGGCGAGGACGACATCCTGGCCGTGCACGAGAGATAGGCCCTCGTCGGCTGACGCTCGGCAATCACCCCTGCAAGGAGGGAGAACGTTGGCAGCCAAGAAGCTTGCCTTTGACGAAGAAGCGCGTCGTGCGCTCGAGCACGGCGTTGACAAGGTCGCGAACGCGGTGCGGGTCACGCTCGGCCCCAAGGGCCGCAACGTCGTGCTGGAGAAGAAGTGGGGCTCGCCCACCATCACCAAGGACGGCGTGACGGTCACCAAGGAGATCGAGCTGGAGGACCAGTACGAGAACATGGGCGCGCAGCTGTGCAAGGAGGTAGCGTCCAAGACCAACGACGACACCGGTGACGGCACCACCACCGCAACCGTGCTGGCTCAGGCCATCGTGCACGCGGGGCTCAAGAACGTCGCCGCCGGCGCCAACCCGATGCTGATCAAGCGCGGCATCGAGGAGGCGGTCAAGGACGTTGTGGCCTACATCCGCGAGACCGCCATCTCCATCGAGGGCCGCGATGAGATCGCGCACGTGGCGGGCATCGCCGGCAACGATCCGGCCATCGGCGAGATCATCGCCGACGCCATGGAGAAGGTCGGCAAGGACGGCGTCATCACCGTCGAGGAGTCCAAGGTCGGCACCACCGAGGTGGAGGTCGTCGAGGGGATGCAGTTCGACAAGGGCTACATCTCCCCGTACTTCGCCACCGATGAGGCCGAGGCCGTGCTCGAGGACGTCTACATCCTGCTCTACGAGGAAAAGATCACGGCGGCCGCGGACATCGTCCCGGTCATGGAGAAGGTCGCGTCGGCCAACCGGCCGCTGCTGGTCATCGCCGAGAGCGTCGAGGCGGAGGCGCTGGCCACGCTGGTGGTCAACAACATGCGCGGCACCGTGCGCTGCTGCGCGGTCAAGGCCCCGGGCTTCGGCGACCGCCGCAAGCGCAACCTCGAGGACATCGCGATCCTCACCGGCGGCACCTTCATCTCCGAGGACCTGGGCATCAAGCTCGACAGCGTGCAGCTCGAGGACCTGGGCCGCGCCGCGCGCGTGATCGTCACCAAGGACGACACCACCATCATCCAGGGCGAGGGCACCCAGGCCGAGATCGACGCGCGCATCGCCGAGATCCGGCGCGAGATCTCGACCACCGACTCCGATTACGACCGCGAGAAGCTCGAGGAGCGCCTCGCCAAGCTCGCCGGCGGTGTGGCCGTCATCAAGGTCGGCGCCGCCACCGAGACCGAGCTGAAGGAGCTGCAGCACCGCTTCGAGGACGCGCTCTCGTCGGCGCGCTCAGCCATCGAGGAGGGCGTTGTGCCCGGCGGCGGCGTCACGCTCGCCCGCGCCAGCGCCAAGCTCGACAAGGCCCGCGACCGCGTGCGCGGCGACGCCAAGGTGGGCGTCGAGATCGTGCGCCGCGCGCTCAGCGAGCCGCTGCGCCAGATCGCGGAGAATGCCGGCTACGAGGGCTCCGTGGTGCTTGACAAGGTGCTCGCCGAGGACACCGTGGGCTTCGGCTTCAACGCGCTCACCGAGGACTATGAGGACCTGGTCGCGGCCGGCGTCATCGACCCGGCCAAGGTCGTGCGCGCGACCATCGAGAACGCCTCGTCCATCGGTGCGCTGCTGCTCACCACCGAGGCGCTCGTCGCCGAGATCCCGCAGCCCGAGCCGCCCATGCCTCCGGGCGGCGGCGACATGGGCATGATGTAGCGCCGATCCTGACCATCACCTGCCCATCGACCGAACAGCAGGCGGGCGGCCCTCGGAGGGCCGCCCGCTGCAGGTCTGCTCCTCCTCATGACCCCCGCCGGCCTCTTGCCCCCCTCCGCTGAGTCTGCTATCATGACCGGGCCGCCCAATCGCTGCGTTCGAAGCATCACCCTCCGGCCTCGCGGAGCCGTACCGCTCCCCAGCCGGCCGATTGCCTGCAAGGAGTGTCCGGCCATGAAGCTCTTCTTCCTCGGCCTCGATGGCGCGTCGGCGCAGATCATGTTCGAGCGCGACCTGCCCAACACCCGCAAACTGCTGGCTGAGAGCACCTACCGGCCGTGCATGGCCGAGGACGACTACCCCTACACCGGCCCCTCCTGGACCAGCATCTACACCGGCGTCAGCGCCCAGGAGCACGGCGTCACCGACCTGTGGGGGCGTAACGTCGAGGGCTCAGAGAGCTACGACACGCTGCGCGATCCGGTCATGTGGGAGATGCTTAACCACGTGGGCATGACCACCGGCGTGGTGCACATGCCCATGACCACCTGCAGCCGACGCGTGGACGGCTACCTCATCTCCGGCTTCCCCAACGAGCTGGAGCACGCGGGCGTGGCCGCCGAGCTGATGCCGCTCATGCAGGGGCGCGACCTCAGCGACCTCATCCGCCTCACGCCGCGCGACCGCATCCTGGACAACACCTGGTACCGCAACTACACGCTCGAGCAGAGCATCGACATCATGAAGGCGATGGTGCGCTGGAAGGCCGAGGCCACGCGCATCCTGGTGCGCACTCACCCCGTGGACTGCCTGTTCGTGCAGTACTCGATGCTCGACCGCATCGGCCACCTCCTCAACCAGTACCTGCGCGTCCACGACGGCCAGGGCTGGTCCTACGAGCCGCTGCTGGAGCTGTACGACTGGCTGGACGGGCAGCTTGCGGACCTGCTGGACGTCGGGACCGACTACGACCTGCTGGTCATCACCTCCGACCACGGCTGGCCGGCGCAAGCGACCGAGCCCTACACCCACGACGGCAAGCTCTTCGGGGCATGGCACAGCCACGACGGCGTGCTCATCATCCGTGGCAACGCGCACAGCGGGCCGGTGCCTGCCGACCGGCGTCTGGAGCAGTGCTACAACCGCGACGTCTGCCCGGCGGTGCTGGGTCTGCTGGGCGAGGACTACGCGGCGTTGCGTCAGGCCACCCGCCCGGCGCCCGCCGAACAGGCGCGGTCCAGCGGCAGCGAGTCGGCCGAGAGCACCATCGAGGAGCGGCTGCGCGCGCTCGGCTACCTCTGATCCGGACGGTCGTCGGCTACGTCGGCCCCGGCGGTGCGCAGTGCCGCGAGGAGCCGCGCCGGATCGTCGCTGCCGACTACATACTCCCGGCCCAGGAAGCCGAAGCGTACGCCCCGCCTGCCGCGCTGGTTCAGGCACATCGAGTCGCGCCCGACACGAATCCCCCAGCCGCCGTAGTCGCGCAGCGGGGAGAACTCCACGGCGCGCGCGTGGCGGATGTCCGCAATCGGGAAGCGCCAGCGCGGCCAGCCCAAGTGCCCGAAGTCCACCCGCATCTCCTCCACCCCCACGCGCACCGTCATCGGGCTGAACATGGCGTAGATGGCCACGATGACTGCGGCCGGGATGATGGCCCACCAGTGCCCCTCGTCCGACCACGTCGCCACCACGCTCACCAGCGCGCCGCCCACGCACAATACTACCACCACGTGCACCCAGGCCGCGACCTGCTGCCGCTCAACATGCAGCGCCTCAGTCATGCCAGCTCCTCCCACCGATGATCGTGTACGCGCCCGCAACGATCCTCCGCGCCGCCGCCCCACACCCGCGGGCGCAGGAGCCGCCTCACGTCGCCAGACGTGAGTGGCGACGGCGCGTGCAGCGCGCAGCACTGCCCACCGGCGACGCGCGTGGAGATCGCTCCGAAGGAGCGGGCGGAGCGCGCGAGCCGGCCGTTGGCGTCGTCGTTTCCGTGGCTTACGCCAGCTCCTCGCACCAGCGCGTCTCGATCGCCATCAACTCGCGCTCGACGTCGGCCTCAAGGCGCGGCGGCTCGGGCTCGGCGAGGATGGCACGCACTCGCTCGCGTGCCCTCTCGACGGTGGTCGGCGCGCCGGCGTCCTGCCAGCGCTCGCGCCGGCCGACGAAGCCCAGCGCCGGCAGGAAGACCTCCTCGCGGAAGCGCGCCAGCGTGTGCGGGTGGGCGAGGTAGTCCGGCTCCGCGCCCATCTCCGCGACCGCCTCGTAGGCCAGCGATTCGTCATCGACCGGTACGCCGCGCGCCGCACGCAGCGCCACTGCGGCGATCTCGTCGTCGATCACCATCATCTCCGGACAGAGCGTCCGCTGCGACTCGAGCTGGCCGACCCCCCAGATGATGTTGACTCCCGCCAGCGCGTGCATCAGCCCAACGGTCATCTTCTCGTAGGCCGCCTGCTCGTCGGCGACCATGGACTCGGTGCTCATCCAGGAGGCGCCGGGCAGGCCGTGGAGTCGCGCCAGCTCCGCGCCGGCCGCCCCCATCAGCCCGTTCTCGGGCGCGCCGGTGCGCGTAATGCCCTCGCGCATGTCCATCGCGTGCGCGAAGCCGAGGTTGAATACGCACGGGCGCCCGGGCTCGAGGGTCTGCACGATCACCACGCCCGAGAGCGCCTCGGCGTTGGCGAGCATGAGCGTGCCCCCGAGCGTCACCGGCGAGGTCGCGCCCGCGGTGGGCTCGGCGTTGATCATCATGGGCACGCCGAAGCCCGAGGTCTGCGCGAACATCTCCAGCCCCGGCTCGGTCCAGTGCAGCGGGCTGACGATGGTGTACCCGAAGCTCACCACCGGCCGTTCGCGCAGGCTGTGCGGGGCCGCCAGCACCTCCCCCATCTCGCAGATCGCCCGCCCGCCGCGCGGCGTGTATATGCACGGGCGCAGGTGCTTGCTCGTGTGCTGGGCCAGCAGCCGGCAGGCCACGAAGTCGCGGAACTGCGCCGGGATCTCGCTCAGGTTCGGCCCGACCGCAGCGTGGACGCGATCGAGCGCATCGGCCAGGCGCGTGAGCGCGATGAAGTCGGGCTCGCGGATGGGTCGGCACTCGCGCCCCTCAACGATGTTGATCGCGTTGCCCGTCCAGAACACGGTGGCGCCGCCCGGGCCGATCTCCATGATCTCGCCGCCGACGCCGGCAAGCTGCACCGTCGACGGCGCCAGTGCCACGCACTCGGCAACCAGCTCGCGCGGGAAGGCGATCATGCCCGAGGGCAGCTCGCGACAGCCCGCCGCCAGCAGCCTGCGCGTGATCTCCTCATGATCGATGCGCACCCCCACCTGCTCCAGCAGGTCAAGACTGCGCGCATTGATGCGCTCCAGCTCATGGTCCTCGAGGAACCGCATCG
The DNA here is from genome assembly GCA_029820295.1 of Candidatus Zipacnadia bacterium. Lineage (GTDB taxonomy): Bacteria > Armatimonadota > Zipacnadia > Zipacnadales > UBA5352 > JALGVA01. Next base: position 18,830 of record JALGVA010000027.1, on the reverse strand, counting down.
GCCTTCAGCTCAGCTTTCGTCGAAGTAGCGCGCGGCCGCACCTGCGCAGCGACCTCAGCGCCCCGCCACCTCGCGGGCGATGGCGAAGAAGTTCGCCACCAGCGCGTGGCCGTCCGAGTAGCCCTCCTGGCGCTTCTCCGGGTGGAACTGCGTGCCGAACAGCGGCAGCTCCCGGTGCGCCATCGCCTGCACGCGGCAGTCGCCACTGGAGGCCAGCACGCGGAACTCGTCCGGCAGCCTCTTGATCTCGCTGCGGTGCATCTCCCACACCCGCAGTGGACTCTCCAGCCCGGCAAAGAGCGCGTGGTCCTCGACGATGCGCACCGGCCAGACCCCCCACTCCTTGAAGGCGCCCTGGTGGTACTGTGGGGCGAGGTCGGCCTCGTCGCGCGCCAGCGGGCGCATCGGCGCCACCTCGCCGCCAAACATCTCGGCGATGAGCTGATGCCCGCCGCAAAAGCCGATCTGCGGGATGCCCGACTCGCAGATCAGCCAGCGGTAGTCCTCGCGCTCGAGCACGTCGTACTCATTGTGCGGCGTGGCCCCGCCCGAGTGGCACAGCGCCCAGGGGCGCACCTCGTTGATGAAGGCGCGCTTGACCTGCGCGTAGTGCATCACCAGGCACAGGTCGCCGCTGAGCCGCTCGAGATCGTGCTTGATCGCGTGGCAGTCCATCTCGTCGTACTTCGCGCGCGTCTCGGTGACGACGTAGCAGATCACGGGCGCCTCCTACGAGAACTCAACGATGTCGCTGATGTCGATGATGTAGAGCTGCCGCTCGCCCTCGTGCAGCGAGTCGAAGCACACTTGCGTGCCGTCGCGGTTCCAGCGCGGGTGCAGGTCGCAGCGGATCTCGCCGGAGTAGCGCCGCGGCGAGAGGAAGCGGCCGATGTCCGCGCGCTGCCCGGTCTGCGTGTCGTAGAGGATCAGCCAGCGCTTGGACTGCGCGTCCGGGTAGGTGTCGGTCAGGATGTAGCGGCGGTGCGGGTCGGGCGAGTACGAGCAGTGCCCGTCGCAGGTGAAGACGTGTTCGCCGACGGTCTCGAACCACGGGCTCTGATCGCGGAACAGGTAGTACTTGTTGCCCACCTGGTGGTGCGTCGCCCAGGCCAGGATGTGGCGCCGGTCGCGCCAGTCGAAGTGCGAGATCATGTCGTCATCGGCCACGAGGTAGATGTCCGAGCCGTCGGGGTTCGCGGTGAACAGGCGCGTGAACCAGCGCTCGCTGCCGTGCTTGTACCACCGGTGCAGCCACAGGAAGCGGCTGCCGTCGGTGCAGAACTGCATGTGGTTGAACCAGCTCTCGTTCTCCAGGCTGCGGCGGTACGCGATCTGCACGATCTGGTCGATGGTCACGATCAGCGTCGTCTCGCCCGTCTGCAGGTCCACGTGCCAGATGCCATCATCGTCCGGGTGCATCACGCCCTGCGTCGGGTCGGGCAGCGCGCGGTAGCCGTAGCCGGGCCGGCAGCGCCCGGTGCGCGCGAAGTTCAGGCTCACCGCCTGCGTGCCGTCCGGGCTGACCGCGTAGACCGGCCGCGGGATCGTGCGCGTTTCCCCGGAGTGGATGTCGCGGATGATCGAGACGTACCGCCCGTCCTCAATCGAGTTGTAGATGATCAGCCGGTTCGGATCGGTCCCGAGCCACTGCAGCATCGTCCCCTGCTGCCAGCACCACGCGCGCGTCTCGTCGAGCGCGTGGAACTCTCCGCCGCCCTCCAGATCGACGATACCTACGCGGATGCTCTCCTCGCCCGTGGGAATGCGGTCCATGAAGTCGATCTCCATGGCCAGCATCAGCGCCCCATCGGCGCTCCACGGACACTTGTCGTAGTAGCCGAACCAGTGGTAGCCCGGGCCCTTTGTCACCGCCCGCGCTTGCTGGTGCCTGCGGGTGAACAGGCCGCCGACCTGTGTGTCGTCCATTGTTGCCCAGCTCCCTCCGGATGTCGCTGCGCCATGCCGCAGGGCAGTTCCCCACGCGTCCGGGTTGTCCCTGCGCGTCCGGCGGCCAGCCTTCCGCACAGCGCGGCCGGCTCTCAGCCACGGCGATTCGCTTGAGTGAACGCTGAGTAAAACATATTTTTGACATATTCATTCGCGCCCCCTCTTGACAATTCACCTCGAAATGCGATAATAGTGCGCGAGACCTAACTTCACAATCTGCTCAAGAGCCGGACGAAGCGGGGCTGGTGACATGAACCGAGGGAACACTGACCGTCCAAGGGTCCTGTTCGTCGATGATGAGGTCTCACTTGTGGCCCTGGCCCGCTTCGCGCTGGAACGGGCGGGCTGGGAGCTGATCCCGGCGCACAATGGCGCGCAGGCGCTGGAGATCTTCGAGGAGCAGCACGATAGCCTCGACGTGGTGGTCCTCGACCTTATCCTGCCCGGCATCTCCGGCCAGGAGCTGCTTGACCGTATGGCCGCGATCGATGACTCGGTCCCGATTGTGATCGCCAGCGGCATGGAGGCGCACCGGATCGCAGAGATCATCGGTGAACGCACGAAGCACTTCGTGCAGAAGCCCTTCAGCCTCATGTCCCTGCCCGCATCGCTCAACGCCGCCCTCAGTCGCGCCGCCGCCTTCTGAGGCGCGGAGCCTTCCCCCTTTTCGGTTCGATGCAGGAGCGCCGGGGCGGGCGTCGAACCTGCCTCCCGATGTACGATCGCGGTGGCGCCCGAGGGGCGCCCCTCAACCCGGAGGCATTACCGTGGCCAAGCTGGCGATCAACGGCGGCCCCAAGGTCATCGACCGGCAACTCGGCAAGGACTGGCCCATCTTCGGTGACATCGAGCGCGAGAACCTCATGCAGGTGCTCGAGTCCGGCCGATGGTGGCGCGGCAGCGGCCCGTCGGACACCTCGAAGGTCACCCAGTTCGAGGAGCAGTTCGCGGCGTTCCAGGACGCGCAATTCGGCGTGGCCATCACCAACGGCACGCAGGCCATCGAGTGCGCGCTCAAGGCCATCGGCATCCGGCCCGGCGACGAGGTGATCGTCCCCGCCGCCACCTTCGTCGCCTCCGCCACCGCCTGCATCCTGGTGAACGCCATCCCCATCGTCGTGGACATCGACCCCGGCAACTACCAGATCTCGCCCGCGGCGGTCGAGGCCGCCATCGGCGAGCGCACCGTCGGCATCATGCCCGTGCACTACGGCGGCTATCCCGCGGACATGGACGCACTGCGCGCCATCGCCGACCGCCACGGGCTGTGGATCATCGAGGACTCCGCGCACGCGCACGGCTCCACCTGGAATGGCCGCGGCTGCGGCTCGCTGGGCGACATCGGCTGCTTCTCGCTGCAGATGGGCAAGACCCTCACCGCGGGCGAGGGCGGCATCTGCCTCACCAACGACGAGGACCTCGCCGCGATGCTCTACAGCTTCCACCACATCGGCCGCTTCGAGGGCCGGCCGTTCTACGAACACCACCTCGTCGCCAGCAACCTGCGCATGACCGAGTGGCAGGCCGCGGTGCTGCTCGGCGGCCTGTCGCGCCTCGCGGAGCAGGCCGAGACCCGCGATGCCAACGCCCGCTACCTTGAGGACGGCCTGCGCGCGATCGAGGGCGTCTCCCCCATCGAGCGCGACCCGTGGGTCACACGCTGGAACTTCTACTTCTATCACTTCAAGTTCCACTCCGAGGCGTTCGGCGGCATCACCCGCGACCGCTTCATGGAGGCGCTCAACGCCGAGGGCCTGAGCTGCGGCCTCGGCCACCTGCACCCGATCCAGCACAATCCGCTGTTCACCGAGCGCAACTGGGGGCCCGCCTGCTTCGGCGATAACGAGCCGCCCGACTACGCCGGCATGCCCACGCCCGAGTGCGAGCGCATCCACAAGGAGGAGGGCGTCAGTCTCACGCACAGGCTCTTCCTCGGCGGCACCGACGACATGGACCTGATGCTCGAGGCGATCCAGAAGATCCGCGACAACGTGGATGAGTTGCGCTGAGCGCACCTGCGGACGACCACGGGGCCGGGGCGAAGGCTCCGGCCCCGACCGTGACGGGCGCGGCTTCGGGGAGACCGACGATGACCGACCCACTGCGCGTCGCCGTGATCGGCTGCGGCGGCATCGCGCGCGACATCTACCTGCCGCTGCTGGATGTGCACGACGGCGCGACCGTCTGCGCGTGCGTGGACGCCTCCGAGACCGTGCGCGAGCGCATGTGCGCGCGCTTCCCGAACGCCACACATCTGGCCTCCGCCGACGAGATCGACGCCGACGCCTGCGACTGCGCACTGGTGCTCACGCCGGTGCGCGAGAGCATTGACGCGCACTACGAGCCGGTGCTGGCCCTGATGCGCGCGGGCGTGCCCACGCTGTGCGAGAAGCCGCTGTCGGCGGATTTCGCGCGCGCGCAGGAGATGGTGGCGACGGCCGAGGCGTCCGGCACGCTGCTGATGATGAGCGTGAACCGCCGCTTCGCCCCGGTCTACCGCCGTGCGTACGAACACTTCGCCGGCCACACCATCGAGATGTGCGCGGCGGAGAAGAGCGGCTCGGGTGGGATCTACCGCGAGCCGATCACGAACTCCCTCCACCTGCTGGACGCGGTGCGCTGGCTGTGCGGCGAGGTGGCCGAGGTCAGGGGCTGGTGCGTGTCCGAGGGCGAGATCGACCTGGGCGCGTCGGTGTCGATGCGCTTTGTGGGCGGGGCGCTGGGCAGCTACATCATGTCGCGTGCCGCCGGGCGCTGGATCGAGCGCATGGTCCTGCACGGTGGTGGACGCACGGCGATCATCGACGCCCCGCACGCGGTCGAGACCATCGCCGACGGGCAGCGGGTGGCGTGGTGCCCGGACCAGGACCGCTGGCAGATGCCCGAGCCCCAGCGCTGGGGATTCGCGGCGCAGCTCGACCACTTCTTCGCCTGCGTGCGCGGCGACGGGCAGCCGCACGTGCCCGCGCGCGACGCCCTTGCCAGCCATCGCCTGGCGGAGCAGATCCGGTCCCTGCGCCGATAGAACGACCGGGCGGGTCAGGCGACCCGCCCCTCGGAATGGCAACGACGACGACCGACGTGCGAAGTTGAGGAGGCGCATCGATGTACGCACTGCGACCCGCGGCCGTCTACATGTTCGACGAGGTCACACGCGATGAACGCGCCGTGCGACGCATGGAGCGCATGCTGGGCGCCATCGGCTTTCCGCGCGCGGACGTCATCGAGTACTCCGCGGACGACCTCGCGTCGGTGATGTCCCATGCGTACCAGGTGTGGTCGCCCGAGGCGGTGCTCGACCCCGAGCGCGGCCCGTACACGCGTCCACTGGTCTTCACCATGCTCCAGCTCGATGGCGAGCGTCCCGAGGCCGAGGACCTGCTGGCCGGCCTGCCCGAGGGGACCAATGCGAGTCACGTATGCGACCTGCTCGGCTGGATCGACCCGGTGCGCAAGTACCACGAGCGTGAGGATGACTGGCAGAAGAACTACGTCTGCTGGCCCACCAACGACTTCGGCACGATGTCCGGCTGCCCGCACGGCTGCCAGTACTGCGGCACCGGCAAGTCCGGACCGTGGGTCGCCATCGGCGTGAACCTCGAGGAGTTCATGGAGAACGTCGTCCCACGCGTGATCGCCGAGAACCAGTGGCAGAAGTGCTTCCGCATGATCGGCTGGGGAGCGGATCACATCGCCTTCGAGCCCGAGTATGGCTGCATCGACCTCTACACGCGTACGCTGGCGGCCCATGACCGCTGGGGCTACTTCCACTCCACCTCCCCGAATGTGGAGTGGATGGCCGACCTGGAGTGCAAAGACCGCCTCATCGGCGTGTGGAGCGCCACCTGTGAGGCGGTGGCACGCGACATCGAGCCGGGCACGGGCAGCGCCGTCGAGCGCGTCGAGGCCGCCGCGAAGTGCCAGGCGATGGGCATCCCGGTGCGCTTCAAGTTCAAGCCGATGATCCCGGTCAAGAACTGGCGCGAGGAGTACGCGGAGGCCATCGAGGCCATGTGCCGGCTGACGACGCCCGAGTCGATCGGCTTCTGCGTGATCATGTGGAACACCGTCGAGTCGCTGGCGGCGAAGTTCAGTCTCGATCTGCTGGACGAGGAGTTCGTGGGCGCGGCCCGCGACGCGGCCGAGGAGATGGAGGGCGTGATCACCGGGCCCTTCCCGCACGAGGTGCGCGCGGAGATCTACCGCTACCTGGCCGCTCAGGTGCGGCGCTGGGACACGGAAGTGCCGCTCTACATCAGCACCGAGTCGCGTGAGATGTGGGCCGAGATGGCGGAGACGCTGGGCCAGCGGCCGGAGTACTACGTATGCGGCTGCAGCTCGGTGTCGCTGCCGGGCCGCAGGCTGGCACTCTCAAAAGAGTGTCCACACTCGACCTACAGGCGGCTGGAAGAAGAGCCCGGCGGTGATGGCTCGGCGAAGGACCAGTGAGATGATCCAGGATGGCCTTGTACAGGTGCTTCGGTGCGGCGCCGTGCTGTGTTTCGGCGCAGTGCTTGCGCTGTGCCGGCCGGCTTCCCCGGCACTGGCGCAGGAAGAGGACGTCGTGATGCTCGAGGAGGGCTTCGAGCGGGAGATCCCCGACCTGCACACCTACCAGGCCGCTTATGCCGGAGACGACGCGCATGCTCATTCCGGCGCGCGCTCGCTGCTCGTGACTCCCGACGGCGACAGTGGTGGCGCCTACTTCCGGCTGGACGCGCTGCTGGACCGTGAGAGAGACTGCGAGTTCTCCGCCTGGGTTTACGCCGGGATCGATGGCGGCGTCCAGTTGTACATCTCCGCCAGCGACGGCGAGCGGCGCTACACCAAGGCGACCGTCACCGGAGGCCGGGCCGGTGAGTGGGTGCAACTGACGGGGACGCTGCGGGCCGAGGAGTGGCGCGAGACCGACCGCGACGTGATGCTGGCCATGGTCGCCGGTGCACCGAGCTGGTTCGATGACGTTCGTCTGGTCGCGACGGTTGTGCCCGACCCACCGATCGAGGTCTATCCGCGCCTGCAGGCGTTGCTGCGCAGCCAGGCGGATGCTCGCGCGGTCACCATCGAGCCCGGGCGAGAGCTTCGCGTGGATGGCACGGACGGTGCTCTGGCCGCCGATCTGGCACGGCCGGAAGTCGTCCTGCCGGATACTCCCGGCGTGCACATACGCGCAGACGGGCTGCTGAGCTTCGCGGTCGACGTGCCTGAGCCGCTGTACCTGACCGGGAGCGTCGCCCTCAGACCGGACGAGGATCTGCGACCGGGACTGCGTGCGTACGTTCTCAGCGACTCGACCCTGGTCGGCGCGCCCATGGTGGTCGCGCCGAGCTGGGGGCCGCTCCCCGTCCGCGATGCCGTCCCGGACATCCAGGGCGAGCCGCCGCCGGAGCGCGTCGAGCTGGCCGAGTGGCTGCTGCCCGAGGGGAGGCACTACCTGACCGTTGCCGGACCACACTTCCGGCCGGCGGGCGAGTTCCTGGAACTGCGCCTGCGGCCGACGGGACGTGCGGTGCGAGCGCCGGTGCTGTCCTTCGCTGTCATCGCGGACACTCACCTGTCGCCGGGGCGTGGCGCGTGGATGAACGTGATCATGCATGAGGGCGCGGCCGCGACGCTGCCGGCGGAGCTGGAGTCGCTGCGCGCCGAAGGGGTCGACTTCGCGCTGCTGGCGGGCGACATGGTGAACCGCGCCACACGCTCTGAGTTCGAGCTGCTCGCAGGCGTGCTCGACGCCACCGAGCTGCCGGTCTACGGCTGCGTCGGCAACCATGACTCCTACCTGTCGTCGTCGAGGGCAGACCTGCTCGAACTGGCACCCGAGCTGTTCCCCGGGGGCTCTTTCGACTACGTGCTTGCGCGCGACCCGCTGCGCTTCATCGTGATGGACGCCTCCTGGTGGCGCACCGGGGACGGGGAGAGCACAGATCACTACGATGCCGGAAGCTCGGTCAAAATCGGGCTCAGGCCGGAGCAGATGCAGTGGCTGCGCGACACCCTGGCCGCCGATACCAGCACGCCGACGGTGGTCGTGTGGCACTACGGCTTCTACGACCGTCCCGGCGACAGCTCCTGCGGCCACCGAATGCGTGCGAGCACGTGCGCCAGCTCCGCGGACGTCCTCGAGATGCTGGAGGAAGCCCCGAACGTGATCGCGACCCTGAGCGGCCACAGCCACTGGAACCAGGTCAACTCGCTGGCGGGTATCAGGCACGTGCAGAACCCGGCGTTCGCCGAATGGCCCAATGCCTACCGCGTCTTCCGTGTCTACGACGACCACATGGAGTGGGAACTCAGACAGGTGGGCAACCGCGGCATGATCCGCGAGGCGTTTGTGCCCGAGAAAGCCCAGTCGTGGATGATCTCGACCGGCCCCGGCGATCTGACCGGCGAGGTCCCGCTCAGCCGCCAGTCCAGCCATCGGCCAGGGAGATGAGATCATGCCCGATCGCTGCGGGCGCCCCAACATCATCGTCGTGACCACCGACCAGCAGCGCTACGACACGCTGGGCGTGACCGGTAACGACATCTGCCGGACGCCGAACATGGACGCCATGGCCGAGGGTGGCACGCTGTTCACCCGCTGCTACACGCAGAACACCGTGTGCATTCCCGCGCGCGCGTGCCTGCACACCGGACGCTACACGCACCAGCACGGCGTGCAGTACATGGAGAGCGAGATCGACACCACGCCGGTCCTGCCGCCGTGGGAGACCACCTTCATGGAGCGGCTGCAGGGCGCGGGCTACTACACCGGCGCGTGCGGCAAGATCCACATGATGCAGCCCAAGGGCTACGACTGGACGCAGCTCACCGGCGGCAAGGGCGGGCGCTGGCGGAAGGAGTGGGGCGAGAAGGTGGGCGCCGCGCCGCTGGGGCAGGACTACGCGCGCTGGCTGGAAGAGCGGCGTCCCGGGCGCTACCGCGAGATCTACGATCAGCGCCAGACCGCCGACTACGATGACGGCACGCTCATCAACGTGCTCGACGAGGACGAGTACGTCGACTGGTGGATCGCCGACATGGCGATCGAGTTCCTACGCGCGCAGAGCGCCGACCGGCCGTGGATGCTGTGGGTGGGGTTCTGCGGGCCGCACGGACCGTTCGATCCGCCGCGCCGCTATGCCGAGATGTACGATCCGAACGAGATGCCCTTCCCCGAGACCTGGGAGATGGAGCTGGCGGGCCGCCCGGAGTTCATGAACCGGCCAGCGAAGCAGGCGACGCCGGAGGAGCGGCGGCTGGTGCAGACGCGCGTGGCCTACTACTACGCGATGATGACGCTGATCGATGACATGATCGGGCGCATCAACGAGGAGTTGGCGCGCCTCGGCTTCGCCGATGACACCATCACCATGATCACGAGCGATCATGGCGAGATGCTGGGCGACTGGCGCCGCTGGGGCAAGGGCGTGTTCCTCGAGCAGGTCGTGCACCTGCCGCTGATCGTCAGCCTGCCCGAGCGCCGGCAGAGCGGCGCGCGCCCCGGCCGCTACGACGGCGTCACGGAGACCTTCTCGGTCGCTGCGACTGCGCTTGATTACGCGGGCATCGATGCGCCGCCGGAGATGGCCGCACCCAGCCTGCGGCCGGTACTCGAGGGCGGCGAGCATGCGCGCGACCACGCCCTGACCGAGTACGTGGACAACAACCGCGGGCGCGCCGGCGCGCTGCTGACCACCGGGCGCTACAAGCTCGGCTACTGGGGTGCCGACACCATCGGCGAGCTGTATGACCTGCAGGACGACCCGGGCGAGACCGTCAATCTGTGGGATGACCCGGCCCACGCGAGCGTCCGCCGCGAGCTGACCGAGGTGCTCATGCACCGCTTGCTGCACTCAATGGAGCCGGCCTACACATCCTACCTGGGCAAGCTGCCGGAGCACGTGCGGCATCCCGCCTGGGGGAGGTATCCGTGATGCGCGTACACCGGACCATCGCCCTGCCGATCATCTGCGCGTTGAGTCTCGCAAGCTGCCGGACCCAGGCCCAGGACGCACTCGTAGGGGAGGGATTGCCGCCCGTCGAGCGGCTCGCGGCGGTGGACAGGCCCGGCCTGCGCCCCATCATGCCGCCGGAGATCTACGCCGTCCCGGGCGTCGAGGCGAACGTGTACTTCGACAACATCGTGCTTGCGCCCGACACCGAAGACATGCTCTGGGACGTGGACTGCCCCATCGGCCGCCAGCAGACAGAACGCTGGACCGCCGTCCCCACGCCCGAGCAGGTGGGCGACTGGCCGCTGACGGTGCGCATCGTCACGCCCGAGGTGCAGCCGGTGCTGGAGATGACCTCGACCGTGCATGTCATCGATCCGGCGGCGGGCGCGGGCCGCGAGATCACGCTGCTGTGCGTGGGCGACAGCCTGACCGCCGCTTCGGGATACACCGCGCGTCTGGTGACCCTGTTCGCCGAAGACGAGGCGGTGAACGCGACGCTCATCGGCGAGAGCGGCCCGGGCGGCGACACCGGCAACCGCCACGAGGGCTACGGCGGCTGGACCTTCAGCCGCTTCGTAGAGAACTGGGCCGACGGGCAGGACCGGGTCGAGGTCAACGGGCGCATGCGCCGGGGACGCAGCCCGTTCCTCTTCGAAGTGAACGGCGAGCCGCAGCTTGACTTCCAGCGCTACCTCGACGCCAACAACGGCGGGCAGCCACCGGACTTCATCACGATCCTGCTGGGCTGCAACGACACCTTCTCGGCGGATGAGAGCACCATCGAGGAGCGCATCGATGCGGCCTTCGCTTACGCGGACCAACTGCTCGCGGCCTTCCGCGCGGCGGCGCCGCACACCGAGATCGGCCTGCTGCTGCTGGTGCCGCCGGCGGCGAGCCAGGACGCCTTCGGCGCGAACTACACGACCACCCAGACGCGCTGGCAGTACCGGCGCAACCAGCATCGCGTCGTCGAGCGCGAGTACGAGACCTATGGTGGACGCGAGGCGGAGGGCCTGTTCCTGGTGCCGGCGTTCGTGAACCTGGACACCGTCTACGGCTTCCCGCGCGCGATGGTCCCGGCCAACGCGTACACCGACGTTGAGATTTCACGCATGACCAACGGTGTCCACCCGGCGACCGCAGGCTACTACCAGATCGGCGACGCCATCTACGCCTGGCTCAAGGGCCGCCTGGCCGCGCAGTAGGCCCGCGGCAATCGCAGCCATAGACGCGAGAGCGCCCGCCTGTGCAGGCGGGCGCTCGTCCATTGCGGGTGTGGCGCGGCTACGGCGTGTAGGGCATCATGGGCGGGTGCAGCTCACTCCACATGCCCTTGGGCACGAACTTGACGTGACCGTCGAGGAACAGGAAGTTCGAGCCGCCGCTGTGCGGCGGCTCGTCGTAGGGGGCGGGATCGTTGTACAGGCCGTTGTCGCACATCAGGTTCTGCCGCGCCGGCTCGGTGCCGATGATGTCGGTGGGCGAGGTGGGGTCCGGGCAGATCGGGTCATAGCCCGGCGCCGGCCCGTAGGTGTTCCACTGCGTGCAGAACGCGTAGCTGATGCGGCCCGCGGCGGCGTCCGAGGCGGTCCCCCAGCCGCCGTTGGCCTGCGCGTACGACCGGCGCACATCATCTCCGCAGAACCAGATACCACCGTTCTTGACGTAGGGGTTGAGGGTGGCGTAAAGCTGCGCCATGGCGGCCTGATGGCCGGGCGAGACGTACCAGCCGTAGGTCCAGTTGAACTGGCTGGGGGCGAATACGGGCAGCAAGTCGTCATAGTCGGTCGCGTACATCTGGAAGGCCAGCCCAAGCTGCTTGAGGTTCGACATGCACGCGGCCTGACGGGCCTTGGCGCGCGCGCGTGCGAATACGGGGAACAGAATCGCGGCCAGGATGGCGATGATCGCGATCACGACGAGCAGCTCGATCAGGGTGAAACCGACTTTGCGTCGGGGTGTCATGGTACGTGCGACCTCCTTCCGCGGGGTTGTCACTGCGGCCATGCGGCGCGAGATGGGCTCCCTCGCGCGATCACGTCCGGGATCTCAGCTCGCCGTCCTGCGCCGCCACCACGCGGCCAGGCCAACGATGCCCAGTGAGGTGAGGGCGAGTGAGGTGGGCTCGGGAGCGGCCGTGTACTCGAACCCTTCCCCGGTATTGCCGTCGCCGCCCGCGGCCCACCAGCGCTCATAGGGGCCGACGGTGCTGCGGAAGTGGAAGCCGGTCCGGGAGTTGCTGAACAGGTTCTCGACGGTCCACACCAGGCCCTGCCGACCTTCGAGTTCCGTCCCGGCGAAGGCACCGCCGTACTCCCCCGAGGTGATGCTGCTGTCCCACGTGCCGCTCCAGCCGGTCGGGGCGAAGATGTCCGCGCCGGTGATCTGGTAGGAGGTGTAGATGCCCCAGTAGAACGGCCCCTCGGTCATGGTCCAGCCGCCGAGGTCGTAGACGTAGTCCCACTTGAGGTCGCTGGCGTTGCTGCCGGTATAGCTGGTCATGTCCGAGGTCTCGCCCTGGTACGTGATCGTGACATCCGCGAGGGCGAACGTAGCGAGCGCCAGGAGGGCGATGACCGTCACGACGGCAGCACCGGCGCACCGAAGGGACCCGCGCATTCTCTTCACCTCTGACCGCGTAGCCGCGGTCGTGGCACGTTGGCACAGATTACGCCTATCATACTCGCCCGCCAAAGACCGGTCAAGTCCACACCCATGTTGCCTGCCCCGCACACCTTCCCCGTCCCCCCGTGGGCACCTCCCCGGCCGCGATGGCGCACTCCCACAATCTCCCCCGCCATCCACCGCCCCCCGGCCTACGGGTAGATGCCGCGCAGCCTGATGGCCTCGGCCACGCGCCCGACCGCGACCGCCATGGCGGCGCTACGCATGTCTATTCTACGCTCACAGGCGCACGCGTAAACCTCATTGTAGGCGTTGACCATCACGCTCTCCAGCCGGCGGTTCACCTCGTCCTCGGTCCAGAACAGGTGCTGCAGGCCCTGACACCACTCGAAGTAGGAGACGGTCACCCCGCCGGCGTTGGCGAGGATGTCGGGCACCACGAAGACGTCGCGCTCGGTGAAGATGCTGTGCGCCTCGGGGGTGGTCGGGCCGTTGGCACCCTCCACGATCATCTTCGCTCGCACCGACGCGGCGTTGTCGGCCGTGAACACGTTCTCCAGCGCCGCCGGCACCAGCACATCGCACTCAAGCGCGAGCAGCTCGTCGTTGGTGATGGCGTCTCCGCCGGCGAAGCCAGCCACGCGGCCGGTGTCAATGACATGCCGCGTCAGCGCCGCCACGTCGAGGCCGGCCTGGTTGATGACGCCGCCGCTGACATCGGAGACGGCGATGACCTTCGCTCCCATCTCCGCGAACAGCTCGGCGAAGGCCCCGCCGACCTTGCCGAAGCCCTGGACGGCGGCGGTGGCGCCCGCCACGCTCATGCCGCGGGTGCGCAGCGCCTCGCGCGCCACGAAGACGATGCCGCGCCCGGTGGCCTGCGCGCGCCCCAGCGACCCGCCGATGGCGATGGGCTTGCCGGTGACCACCGCGGGCACCGAGTGGCCCACCTGCATCGAGTAGGTGTCCATCAGCCAGCCCATGATGCGATCGCTGGTGTTGACGTCGGGGGCGGGGATGTCCTCCTCGGGGCCGATCACCTCGATCAGCTCGGCGGTGAAGCGCCGCGTAAGGCGCTCCAGCTCATCCATCGACATGCATGCGGGGTCGCAGATCACGCCGCCCTTGCCGCCGCCGTAGGGGATGTTGACTACGGCGCACTTCCACGTCATCCACATGGCCAGCGCGGTGACCTCGTCGAGGGTGACACACGGGTGGTAGCGGATACCGCCCTTACAGGGCCCGCGGTCCATGTTGTGCTGCACGCGGTAGCCCAGGAAGACCTCGAAGCGGCCATCGTCCATGTGCGTGGGCACCGAGACGATCAGTGCTCGTCTGGGCCGGCGGAGCTTGGCGTGGATGGCCGGATCGAGATCGATCATCGCGGCCGCATCATCGAGCTGCTGCACGGCGCTCTCCAGCACGTTGGTCGGGCAGGTCAGGTGCGCGGCCACCATGGCGCGGTCTCCTCATCGCAACCGGTCGATTCGGGGCAAAAGGCAAGCGGCGCGCGCCCCCCAGCGAGCCGGGCGCGCGCCGCGGCAGCTCCTGGTGTGTGCCGACTACGGATAGATCCCGCGCATCGCCTGTGCCTCGGCGACGCGCCCGACGGCAACCGCCATCGCCGCCGCGCGCATGTCCACGCTGCGCTTCTGCGACTCGGCGTAGACCTCGTCGAAGGCGCGCACCATGATGCGCTCGAGGCGCTCGTTCACCTCGTCCTCGGTCCAGAAGTAGGCCTGCAGGCCCTGGACCCACTCGAAGTAAGAGACGGTCACGCCGCCCGAGTTGGCCAGGATGTCGGGGATCACGAAGACGCCGTTGTCGTTGAGTATGTCCTGGGCGTCGGGCGTGGTCGGCCCGTTGGCGCCCTCAGCGACCATCGTAGCCTTGATGTTACCGGCGTTGCCCTCATGGATGGCGTTCTCGAGCGCGGCGGGGATCAGCACGTCGCACTCGAGTTCGAGCAGCTCCTCGTTGCTGATGTCATCCGCGCCCGGGAAGCCGCCGACGCGGCCGGTCTCCTCCTTGTGTTTGACCAGGTCGAGGACCGGGATGCCGTCGGGATTGTAGACGCCGCCGCGCGAGTCGGAGGCGGCCATCATCTTGGGGCCCAGCGGCTCGAGCAGCCGCGCGGCCCACGCGCCCACATTGCCGAAGCCCTGCACGGCGAACTTCGCGCCGTCCATGGGGATCTCCAGGCGTCGCATGGCCTCGCGGATGCAGAAGACGCAGCCGCGGCCGGTGGCCGCCTCGCGCCCGAGCGAGCCGCCCAGCGCGATCGGCTTGCCGGTCACCACCGCCGGCACCGAGTAGCCCTTCTGCATTGAGTACGTATCCATGATCCAGGCCATGGTCTGCGCGTCGGTGTAGACGTCGGGCGCGGGGATGTCCTTCTCGGGGCCGATGACCTCGACCAGCTCGGTGGTGAAGCGCCGGGTCATGCGCTCCAGTTCGCCCACCGACATCTCCTTGGGGTTGCACACCACGCCGCCCTTGGCGCCGCCGTAGGGGATGTTCACCACCGCACACTTCCAGGTCATCCACATCGCCAGCGCGATGACCTCTTCGATGGTCACGTCGGGGTGATAGCGGATGCCGCCCTTGCACGGACCGCGCTCCATGCTATGCTGCGCGCGGTAGCCGGTGAATACCTGCGTGCTGCCGTCGTCCATCGCCGTCGGGATCGACACCATCATCACGCGCTTGGGCTTGCGCAGCTTGTGATGAATCGCGTCGTCCAGCCCGATGAGCTTCGCGGCATCATCGAGCTGAGTGAGTGCCGCGTGCAGCGGTCCGTCGAGTGCGGCATCAGACAGGATCTCTTCCATCGCCATGTGAACGTCCCTCCTCGGTCGCGCTGCCGCCGGCTAGCGCTGCTCGGCCAGCGCCAGCAGGCGAAGCTGCATGTGCAGGTTCTGCAGTCCCTCGGCCGCCGTCGCCAGGGGTCGCTCGCGGTCCCCCCGCACCGCCTCGACGAAGCGCTCGATCGATGCCTCCACGAAGTCCTGAGCGCAGATTTCGTCGCCGTCGCGGGAGAGCCAGGCGCGGTAGACGCCCTCGTCATCGTTGCGGCCCTCGTAGTCAACCAGCAGGTCGTTGATGCCGAAGCGCCGCACCAGGTCGCCCTCGGGCCGGTTGCGGCAGACGATGTGCGCGCGGCACACCCCGCCGCCGTCCATCACGTAGTCGAACTGCGCGTCAACGACCTTCTGCTCGACCGTGCACGAGGCGCCGGCCTCGTCCATCGCGCCGGGGCCGCAGAAGCCCATGAGCACGCTCAGCGGATGCGGGCCCAGATCGATGAAGATCTGCTCGCGGTCGGTGCCCTCGGCGCCGCCGCGCGACTCCATCTGCATGAAGAAGCTCGCGGGCGCGCCAGCCTCGACGCCGCGGTCGGCCATGAAGCCGTGGTAGGCCTCGACGGCTGCGACATACTGGGTGTTGATGGCCGCCACCCGCCCGGCGGCGGCCGCCGCCTCGACCATCTCGCGCCCCTGGGCGAGCATCTCATCGTCCGAGAGCGAGGAGTCGTAGACCAGCGCTTTCTCGCACATCACGTGCGCGCCGTGGTCGATGGCCGCCATGAAGTGCTCGTGGTGCAACTCCTCGGGCGAGCAGATATTGATGATGTCCCACGGTCCCGCCGCCAGCAGTTCCGCCACCGACGGGTAGCCGATGCCGTCGAACCCGAACAGGTCCCGGAGCTTGCCGGCCGTCGCCTCGACGCTGGCCGCCGACGTCCCCGCGAAGCCGGCCACATCACAGCCGAGTCGGCTCAGCCACTTGGCGTGGTGCTTGCCGATCCCCGACGCGCCGATGACCGCCGCCCTGAGCCTCTGCGCCATGATCATGCACCCTCCTCGGCCGCGCCGTTCGACGCACTTCCCTGCGCGTCCTCCCCGTCGCCGTCCACCTCACCGGCGTCCTCGCCGCCCTCGTTACTACCGGGCGGCACGATGGCGATGTCCACGGTCTCCACCTTGCCGTGGCTGGTGATGGCGAGGGCGAACTGGTGCTCCTCTGCGGGCTCCAGTGGCGGCAGCTCGGTGCGGTTGGAGCCGCGCGACGACCCGGTGCGGCTGCGCAGCGTAACCACGACCTCACCCGCCGGGGTGCGCTTCGCCCCGCCG
The DNA here is from genome assembly GCA_029820295.1 of Candidatus Zipacnadia bacterium. GTDB lineage: Bacteria > Armatimonadota > Zipacnadia > Zipacnadales > UBA5352 > JALGVA01. Next base: position 2,188 of record JALGVA010000027.1, on the reverse strand, counting down.
TTGCGCACCTGCCCGAGCACGCGCACGACATCGCTGTCTTCGTCCACGTTGTAGCGGTACTGCACCACGGAGATCTGCTCGAGCGACCCCTTCGGGCCCGGGCAGCCCGCAACCAGCAAGGCCGCGGCTGCCACCATCAGCACCGCGGCCAGGCTCGGCCATGAGCGCGTCCAGACAGTAGCCATGGCGGTTCGCGCGGGAGTATACCACACGCCGAATCGGCGCACAATCGGAAGTGCATTGCCGACTCCGGCGGCCCGTGACCGCCGCGTCAGGCCGCCGACAGTCATCGCATCGCCGCCCGCGTTTCGGCCAGCAGCATCCAGAACGCCGCCGACTGGATCACGCCCGAGGGCGGGAGCATGGTGATGTCGGTGGCCGGAGGGTAGAAGTCGATGAGCGCGTCGCCGAACGGCCAGCAGCCGCAGATGTTGATGTCCGCGCCCATGTCCGCGGCCCTGCGCTCAGGCGTCCCCGACACCACGGTCACGATCCTCGCCCCCGCCTCATGCACCGTCTCGACCCACGGGCCGAAGGGCTCGTAGTAGCCGATGTAGAGCACCAGGTCGCCAGGCTTCACCAGCTCCGGCACTCTGTCCGGCTGCAGGCCTTCGAGGGGGGCGAAGGGCAGCTCGCCTTCAGGCACCTGCGCGGGCTGCTGCGGCAGCATGTGGCCCACCTGCGACAGCCACACGGTGTGCCCGCCGGCGATGGTGCGGGCCGCGAGGTCACCCGCCTGCGCGAAGAGGTCGGCCTGCGTCGCACGCAACTCGCGCATGTCGTTCGCCAGCCGCGCCAGATACCGGCGCGCGGCCAGCCCGGCCGGCAGCGCCCCAGGCATCTCGACGTCCCAGCGCAGCCCGCGGCGCTCGGCGTTGCGCTCACGGCCGTCGGGCACGTGCACGCTCAGGAAGATCGGCGGCATGCGGTCGGCGCGCCGCATCATCGCGGTCACCAGCTCCCCGGTGAAGGCCCACAGGCTCTGCGCGGTCGCAGGCGAAGCGGTCGGGAGCAGATCGCCGCCGGGCGGATCGGCGTGCGCGTCGAGGAACAGGAAGCCGGCGGCCTCCACCATGCCCCGCCCCTGCGTGGGGAGCATCGCCAGCAACTCCGGTGACACAGCCACGGGGAGGGGGGCATGGGGCGCAAACACGATCACCAGTGCCCCGCGCGCAGCGCACTCCGCGACCAGCGCCTGGGTCGGCTCATCGTCTCCGTAAAGCGACCCGGCCAGCACCACGTCGCCAACCGCGATCTGCTCCGGGCCGGACAGACGCCTGGCGATCATCAGGCCGCCGGCGCGGTTGTAGCCTTCGAGCACGAAGCCTTCGTTGCCCGCCAACCACAGCGACGGCCCGGGGCCGTCAGGATCGCGCACCAACTCCCGAGCGGCGATGTCGGCGGTCCGGCAGCAGTGGCCCAGGTCGGCGGCCGCCGCCTGGTTCGAGGCCAGCAGGCGATCGATGTAGGCGACCGCCGGGCTCGTTCGGGCCAGGGCGAGCGAGCTTTCAGCAAGTATCAGCAGGATCATCAGCACGAGTCCCTGCACCGACTGCGCGTGCGTCATGAGCAATCACCCGAGGCATCTTCGACGCAGTCGGGCCAGGTCCTGCGTGCGCCTCGGATGGTGAACTGCCGGTTGTCAGCTATCAGCTATCAGCCACCAGCGGCCGGCGACGGCACGACCGCGCCGCGCGGCGGGTTGCGCGCGAAACCGTGAGCGAGGGGCGTGCTCGCGTCACCAGGGAGCGCACGCCCGCAAGATGAAGCTCTCCGCGGGAGGGGCCCGGGGGAGGGCTTCTTCCAGGAAGAAGCCCTCCCCCGGAAGCCGTTGCCGTCGCTGTTGTCCCGGCCGCTGTCGTTACCGCTCTCGAAGGTCGCGGGCTGCTCGTGGCGAAGCCTGCTATCCCGGTCTGTCGGGCGAAGGGAGGGTCCGTCGATGCGCGCCATCGCGCCGGCACCCATGATAGTCCTCGCTCGGCTGCGCCTCGCAGCCGTCGGGTGGCCCGGGATGGCGGCGCCCGGTGGCGGTGGTTGCTGACTCGTTCGACGTGCCGCTGCAGAACCCAGCGCTGTGAGGTGAGGCGACGTGAAGCGCATCGCGTCGGTCGCGATCATCCTGTCGGCAACCGCCCGGCTCGCCTGCGCACTGCCGCAGCCGAGCTTCTACGCCTCGTACGATGAGGGT
>JALGVA010000307.1 GCA_029820295.1 Candidatus Zipacnadia bacterium | reverse complement strand
AGTTCAACGACTCCGTCGAGACCTCGCTGACCTGGGCGCACCAGGAGCCGGTCAACAGCGAGACCGACGAAGAGAGCAACCTTCTGCAGTTGCGGACGACACTGAACTTCTGAGGCGCGGCGCGTGCACTCAAGGCAACCACGGGGCCCCCGACAACGGGGGCCCTGACCGATTCCGCCGTGTTTGCCTGCGCTGACTCAACCCGCGGGTCCGGTCTGCCGATGACACAGACGAGGGGCCGTGGCCCTCGGCCGCGGCCCGCGTGTGGCGGCTGGCCGACCTGCCCCCGGACGTCGGGTTGCACTCGGCCTCGCGCGATGCGGAGCCGATACACGCTCGAGGCGGGCGCGGACCGCCCGGAGCCGCGCCCGCCGACCTCGACCGCCCCGGCGTGCATCCCCGCCCGAGGCGATCGATCGCGCGCGCCGACTCAAGTTCGGCGCGACTGCGCCGATGTACCCTCACCGGGCCAACTCCACCCTCCGCCCCAGGGGGCATCGCCAGGTGCTGGAACTGCGCAGCGACCTCGTTGCCACCGTCGAGCAGGCGCCGACGGTCAACTGCCAGCTCATCGTGCGCAGCGAGCTGCTGGAGCTGCCGTGGCTCGACCTGGTCGCGCGCCTGCGCGAGGAGGCCGACGAGAACCCGGCGCTGGAGCTGGAGATCGGCCCGCCGGCGTGGGAGGTGTCGTCGGTCGCCACATGGGACGCGGAACCCGGGCCGTCTCCGAGCGAGAGCGCAATCGAGCGCGCCGTCGAGCGCGCGCCCGCCGACTACGACCTGCGCGACGAGCTGCACCAGCGCGCAGGCTGGGTCATGAGCGGCCGGCAGCGTGAGATCGCGGCCTTCCTGATCGAGAATATCGACGGACGCGGCTACCTCGCCACCACCATCCTCGACGCCGCCCGCGAGCTGAACACCGAGCCCGCGGAGGTGGAGGCGGCCCTGCGCGCGCTGCAGCGGGCGGCGCCGCCGGGGGTGGGCGCGCGCGACCTGCGCGAGTGCCTGCTGCTGCAGCTCGCCGCCATGCACGACCCGCCGGCGCACGCGCGCGCGCTGGTCGAGCGCTGCCACGAGATCATGGAGGGCGGCGTGCCGGCCCTGCAGGGCAGCCTGGGCCTCACCCGCGAGCAACTCGAGGAGGCGCTCGCGGCCATCCGCGGTCGCCTCACGCCCTACCCGGGCGAGCAGTTCCGCCCGCCCTGGCATGAGCTGCTGCCCGGCGGCGATGCGGCCGCAACCCCGGACGTCATCCTGCGCCTCGACGGCGAGCAGATCGAGGTCGAACTGGTCAGCTCGCGCGCGCTGCACGTGCGCGTGGCCGAGGCCTACGACCGACTTGACCGCCGCATGCGCACCAGGGACCTGCGCGCCGGCGATGACGCCACCGCGCGGGCGCGGGCTCAGGCGCGCGCCGCCCGGCAGCTCATCTGGTCGCTGCAGCAGCGCGAGCGCAGCCTCTACCGCATCTGCCGCGCCATCGTCCGCTGCCAGCGCGAGTTCATCCTGCACGGCCCGCTGGACCACCAGCCGCTCACCCAGGCGCGCATCGCCGAGATCACCGGCCTGCACGAGTCGACGGTGTCGCGCGCGACCGCAGGCAAGCTCGTGATGCTGCCCGTCGAGGCCGAGGCCTGGGGCGGCCGCAGCGTGCCCTTCTCCGTCTTCTTCGACGACGCGCTGCCCGCCCGCACGGTGCTGCGCAGCCTGGTCGCGGGCGAGCCGCGCGAGGCGCCGCTCACCGACGAGCAGCTTCAGGCGATGATGCGCGATGAAGGCTTCGAGCTGGCGCGCCGCACCATCAACAAGTACCGCCGGGCGCTGAGCATCCCGTCATCCGGGGAGCGCCGGCGCATCTACCGGGCCGCCTGACCGGCGCGGCCGGACAGGCAGCGGGGAGGGACTGTCGTGGTGGTTCAGGCGCAAAGTACTCGGACCAGGCAGGCCGCCGATCCGGCGACGTGCGTGCCGCACCTGGAGGCGCTGGCGCGTGTCACCGGCGGTGACCGCACCGGCGCGGCCGAGGTGGTGGCGCGCTCGGCGCTGGCGCTGTCGGGCTGCGACGCCGGCTTCGTGGTCACTCACGGTCAGCGTCCGGGTCTGGTGGGCGGCGGCCTTCCGTGGCGACGATCTCCCGGTCGCCAGGCAGACGTGGGAACTCGGCATCGCGGCGGCGCGGCTGTTCGCGCACCCGTCGCGCACCGAGAGCGCGGAGCGTGAGCCGTGGCAGGCGCTGCGCGGCCGGCTGGGCGAGGCGGGCCTGCGCTCGTGGGCGAGCGTGCCGCTGCCCGCCCGGGCGGATGGCCTTGCCGGAGCGCTGATGGTGGCCGGGACGCGCTCGGAGCGCCCGCGCATGCGCAGGGACCTGCTCGAGCCGATGGCGACCTCGGCGGCGGTGGCGCTGGCTGGCTGCACG
>JALGVA010000154.1 GCA_029820295.1 Candidatus Zipacnadia bacterium | reverse complement strand
AGCACGTCGGCGCTGACCACCACGTCGAAGCGCTCGTCCGGGTAGGCCATGGCCTCGACGGTCGAGCAGCTCAGCTCCCAGTCACCCCGCGAGCGGCACATGGCCAGCGCGTCTACCGACAGGTCGCAGCCGTGGATCTCGCCCAGCGCCCCCAGCGCCGCCATGGTCCCGCCGGTGCCGCAGCCGGCGTCGAGGATGCGCAGCGGGCGATCGGTGGGGGCGTAGATGCTGATGAGCCTGCGCAGCATGCGTCGCCGCCCGACGAACCACCAGTAGCTGTCCTCAAGCTCGTACATCTCCTCCAGTTCAGCGATTCGCATCGGCGCTGGCTCCTCATGTCCGGGGCGGCAGGGCGACAGGAAATCGAACGGGCGTTTGCATCATTCGACCGTATGTGCTATCATCGGCGTGGGTCTCGGGAGCGCGACGCGGACCACCGCCGCGTCGGCGCTGCACCACTACATTGCGGGAGGCATCGCACCATGAGCCCAGCCGACGAGCTGACCGGCAAGCGCAGGCAGATAGTGGACTTCATCCAACGCACCATCGAGGACCGCGGCTACCCACCCACCGTGCGCGAGATCGGCGCCGAGATCGGCCTCAAGTCCAGCTCGAGCGTCCACTACCACCTGCGCGTGCTTGAGGAGGACGGCTTCATCACCCGCGACGGCTCGCTGACGCGGGCCCTGCGCGTGACCGGCAACGACGCCGGCGAGCTGCGCGGGCGCGCGCGCTACCTGCCGCTGGTCGGCCGCGTCGCCGCCGGCGAGCCCATCCTGGCCACCGAGAACATCGAGCGCCTGGTGCCCACCTCCGAGGAGCTGTTCGGCGGCGGCGATCTCTTCCTGCTCGAGGTCCACGGTGACAGCATGATCGAGGCCGGCATCCTCGATGGCGACCTCGTCGTGGTCAACCAGCAGCCCACCGCCGACGAGGGCGACATCGTGGTCGCCATGCTGGGCGATGAGGCCACGATCAAGTACTTCCACCGCCACGCCGACCGCATCGAGCTGCGCCCGGCGAACGCGGCGATGAAGCCGATCTTCGCCGAGGACGTGCAGATCATCGGCCGCGTGCGCGGCGTCATCCGCTCGCTGCGCTAGGCGCTGCGGCGCACCACCGCGATGATGGCGTCGTCGCGGAAGCCGGTGTGCGTGAAGTCGCGGATGGCCCGGACGATCCCGGTGGCGACCTCGGAGGCCGAGGCGCCGGCGGTGCCCTCGAGCGCGCGGATCAGGCCGTCCTCATTGAACATGGCGCCGTCCTCGCGGCGCGCCTCCTGGACGCCGTCGGTGGTAATCACCAGCGTGTCGCCGGGGCGCATCTGCGTCGAGAGTTGCACGTACCCCGGCGAGGTGGTGATGCCCACGAGGGGGGTGTTGGTGCTCAGGTGCACGACCTCATCGGTGCCGCCGCCCCGCAGCAGCAGTGGCGGCGGGTGTCCGCAGTTGGTGTAGGTGAGCCGTCCGGTGTGAAGCTGCAGTTGCGCGATGAAGACCGACGCGAAGCTCGACGGCTGCAGTGCGTCGTACACGCCGCGGTTGACGCGCTCGGCGACCGCGGCCGGCGAGAGACCCTCCAGCGCCGCCGCGCGCAGATGCGAGTAGAGCAGCGACACGTGCATCATGCCGTACACCCCCTTGCCCGCCACGTCGGCCACCCACACCAACAGTGTCTCCTCGGTCACCGGCAGGAAGCCGTAGAGGTCGCCACTGACCTCGCGTGCCGCCTCCAGCCGCACCGCCAGCTCGTAGCCCTCAGGCCGCGGCAGCTCTTCGGGTAACATCTGCCGCTGCATGCTGCGCGCGAGCAGCAACTCATGCGCCAGGCGCAATCCGCGCGCGCGCTCATGCTCGCGGGCGCGCAGCACGTATGAGGCGACCACGGCCAGTATCAGCAGCACCGGCGCGCCGTTGGCGATCAGCAGGCCCAGGACGTCGATGGCCCGAAGCTGGAAGCGGGCGACGAAGAGTTCGGCGGTGACGTAGGCCATCATCGACAGCACGGCGGTGGTGATTGCGCCGCGCCGTCCGAACCACATGGCCGCGACGATGACGACGACGTAGTAGACCTGGAAGAGCACGTGCGCGTAGGTCGGCCAGGCGACCACGGACGCGCTGATCAGGTACAGGTCCACGCCGATCGCCAGCGGCCGCTGCAGCGGCAGCCAGCGCCCGGCCAGGCGTGACACGAACAGCGCCAGCGTGTAGACGGCGGCCGCGATCGCCGCGCCCTGGGTAGCCCGCGGCGTCTGGCGCACCAGGTTGACGGCAGGAAGCAGGATGATGGCGATGATGAAGGCGGTGCGCACCAGGGCGACGATCATGTCGGAATCGTCGGCCCGATCCCATGCGCCGCCCACGCTGACTGCATCGCGGGCCATGAGCGGTTCACCTCCTTGCCTACGGGATGGCGCACACACACGCGCAGGTGGCGGCGCCCCCGCCGGCGCCGCCTGCGCCACAAGGTCTTCTCCGCCCTGAGCGCGAATACCTGCCCTGGCAGCCGGGCCGACACCGGTGCCGACCGTCGAGCACGCGGCACCGGCCGAGAGGAAGCGATCGGCGTGGATGACCACGACGAGCGCGGTGGCTTCGCGCAGGCACGCCGGCACATGGTCGACCATCAGATCCGCGCGCGCGGCGTGCACGATGAGCGCGTGCTGCGCGCCATGGAACGCGTCCCGCGCGAGCGCTTCGTGCCGATCGAGGCGCGCGCCCAGGCCTACCTCGACCGCCCTCTGCCCATCGGCAGCGGGCAGACCATCTCCCAGCCCTACATGGTCGCGACCATGCTCGACGTGCTCGGCTGCGAGCCGGAGATGACCGCGCTGGAGATCGGCGCCGGCTCGGGCTACCAGGCGGCGCTGCTGGGCGAGCTGTGCCGGGAGGTGTGGGCGGTGGAGATAGTCGAGGCGCTGGCCGTCCGCGCCGAAGCGGCGCTGGAGGCCCTGGGCTACGCGAATGTGCACATCGTGGTCGGCGACGGCACTCAGGGCCTGCCCGAGCACGCGCCCTACGATCGCATCATCGTGGCCGCCGGCGCGCCCGCCGTCCCCGAGCCGCTGCAGGAGCAGCTTGCCGACGGTGGGCGACTCGTCATCCCGGTGGGCAGCCGCATGAGCCAGTGCCTCGTGGTGATCGATCGCGACGGCGACAGGTTCGTGCAGCGTGAGAGCACCCCGTGCGTCTTCGTGCCGCTCGTTGGCCGCCACGGCTGGAAGGAGCACCTGTGATGAGCGCGCCGCCGGACGAGCGCATCGGCTTCCGCACCATCGGCTACCGCAACGTCTCCGCCGTGGAGGCCGTCCGCCGCATCGCGGCCGCCGGCTACGATGGCGTCGAGGTCTGCCTCGAACACCCCGGCCTTGAGCCGGAGGCGCTGACCGACGGCGCGTGCGCGGCGCTGGCGCAGGTCGCGGCGGATGCCGGCATCGCCCTCGCCACCATCAGCTACCACGGCGACCGCGACCCGCTGGAACTGCGCTGGGAGCGGGTGCTGCGCGCGATCGAGCTGACGCCCGCCTTCGGCTGCAACGTGCTGATCATCAACTCCCCGCGTCCGGGACCGGAGGCGCCGGCGGACCTCGAGGCTCAATTCGAACGGCGGCTCGCCGGGCAGATCAAGCGTGCCGAGGCGCTCGGCGTGACGCTGGCGCTCGAGCCCGAGCCCGGGCTGCTGGTGCACGGCTGCGACGACATGCGCGCGCTCATCGACCGCATGGGCTCACCCGCGCTCGCGGTGAACCTCGACATCGGTCACGCGTTCCTGACCGAGGACGACCTGTCGGGCGCGATCGCCATGCTGGGCGGGAGCATCGTCGCAGCGCACTTCGAGGACATCGCCGGAGGCGTGCACCGCCACCTGGTGCCGGGCACGGGTGAGATGGACCTGCCGCGCGTGCTCGCCGACCTGCGCGCCGCGGGCTTGGTGGGCTGGCTGACCGTGGACCTGTTCGACATCGCCGACGCGCCCGACGAGGCGGCGCGCGCGTCGCTCGAGTACATGCGCCGGCTGGTGGCCGGCTGAGGCCGCGTCACGCGGGGGCACACCATGCGGGACCTGCCGCGACCGATCCCGCCGCACGATGCGCACACGCACACCGTCTTCAGCGACGGGAGCGCGAGCGTGCGCGAGATGACGCTGGCGGCGGAGGCGGTCGGCCTCGACTGCATCGCCATCACCGACCTGGCCGGGCCCGATGTGGGGAGCATCGACGCGCACGTGGACGAGATCGAGCGCGTCGCCGCCGACAGTGAGGTGGCCGTGCTGGCGGGCGTCGAGCTGCCCATCCTCGATGCGAACGGTCTCCTGGCGCTGCCCGGCGGCGACCTTGGGCGGCTGCCGCTCGTGCTCGCGGGGCTTGATCAGGAGACGGCGGGCATCGCCACCGATGTCCCCGCCGACCGCTCGCGCCTGGTGGATCGCGTCTTCGCGGCCTACACCGCCGTGGTCGAGAGCGGTCACGTGAATGTCATCGCGCGGCCGTTCAACCTCGGCCGCTTCCCCGCGCCGCTGACGCCCGATGAGCTGCCGCGCGCGTGGGTGCGCGACCTCGCGCGGCTGATGGCGGATTGCGACGTGATGCTCGAGCTGGCCGCGGATGCGTGGTGGTGGCAGCCGGACCTGCCGGCGGTGGACTTCATGCTGCAGTGGGTGCCGGTGCTGCAGGTGTTTGCGCGCCACGAGGTGCGCTTCGTGGCCGGCACGGGCGCGCGCGAGCCCGCGGCCGTGGGCAACAATCACTTTACGCGGCGCATCATGCGCATGGCGGGCATCGAGCTGTCGCAGCTCGTCAACCTGCGCGGCATCGCCCGGCGCCGGCGCACATGACGCCCGCGTCGCCGTAGCCACACCCTCCCGACGTCCGGGCGCCGTGACCGGATCGATCGCGGACGCGCTACCCGAACAGCTTCACGCACAGCTCGGCGACCATGCGGCCGTATTCTCCGCAGCACTTGCGCGCGTTCTCGTCCGGGTCGCCTTGGCAGGTGGGGCCGTAGTGCGGGCCACCCGTCACGCCCTTCACCACCATCCCGTGCACCAGCAGGCAGCCGATGATGTCCATCAGCGTGGTCTCGTTGCCGCCGCCGATCACGCCCGAGGACGAGAACGCGCCGCCGACCCTGCCCGCGAGCTTGCCGTGGTGCTTGACCGACTCGTCGATGAGCTGCTTGAGCGGCGCCGCCATGGTGCCGTAGTAGACCGGCGAGCCCATGATGATGCCGTCGAAGTCCAGCAGGTCATCGGCCGTGACTTCGGCGACGGGTTGCACGGTCACCTGCGCGCCCTCGACCTCGTCCGCTGCCGCGCCGATGCACTCGGCCATCGCCTGCGTGTGTCCGGTGCGGCTGTAGTAGACCACCAGGATGTCGGCCATCCGGCTCCCTCCTCGACGCCGCTGCGCTCCCTGCGCCCGACCCTCAGCCGATCAGGCGCAGCAGCTCCGCCACCGAGTCCTCGATGCCCTGCTCATCCTGCGGGCCGGGCTCCCAGGCCAGCACGCCCGACCAGCCCTCGCGCTTGAGGATGCCGATGATCTCCTCGACCGGCGTCAGGCCCCGGCCGAGCACGGCCTCCCTGCCGCCGACCTTGCCGTCGTCCTCCCAGCGCTCGGCATAGTCCTTGATGTGGAAGTGCACGGCCCAGGGCAGGCACTTGTTGACGGCGTCGATCTCATCCTGCCCCCACAGCGTGAAATTGCCGGTGTCCGGGCACAGGCGCAGGCCCTCATCGCCCAGCGCCTCACACACGCGCACCATCGGATCGGCCGCGTGCAGCAGCGAGCCGGCGTTCTCGATCACCAGCGTCTGCTCGATGTCCTTGAAGAGCTGCAGCTTCTCGCCGAGGCGCTCGATGTAGCGCTGCAGGTTCTCCTCGCCGGCGTGGGCGTGCTGGCTGCCGTGGGTGAAGACGACCGGCGCGCCGAGCTGCTGCGCGACCGCGATGCCGCGCGGGAAGGCCTCGTCGGCGGCCTGCACCTTCTCGGGCTCCTCGCTCACGAGGTCGGCGGCGATGTAGTAGCACGCGCACCTCAGGCCGCTGTCCTTGAGCGCGGCCTCGAGGGTGTCCGCGCCATGCTCCTCGGCGGCGCGGGCGAAGATGTCGATGGTCTCGACGCCCATGCCCCGCAGCTTGCTGAACAGATCGACCGGCGCCAGCTCCTCACCATGCCAGACGCCCGGCCAGAGCTTGCCCATCCACATGATGCCTGATGTCATTGCCATTGGGTGTAGTCTCCTTGGTCCACCGTGGGGCAGGCTTCCGCCCTGCCATGTCGTCCCGCAGGCTCGCGGCCTGCCGGTGTGCGCTACAGATCCCGCGCGGCCCACTTCATGCCGCGTGTCATGATGGTCAGCGGCTCTTCCCGGGCGGCGACTTCCGCGTTGTGGCCCAGCGAGGAGTAGAACACGCGGCCCTCGCCATACATCTTCTTCCACACCACCGGCACGCCCGCGGGGCCGTAGTCCGGGAAGACCGTGACCGCCAGCACCTCATTATTCGGGTCCACGTGCATGTAGTACTGCTCGCTGGTGACCTCGAAGTCCTCGATGCCCGCGACGATCGGGTCCTCAGGCCTGACGATCTCGACGGTGTAGGTCACCCCCGCGCCGCCCGGGTGGGCCACCCACTGCCCGCCGACCATGAACTGGTACTCGGTCTGCTGGCGGAAGGCGTCGCCCATGCCGCCGTGCAGGCCAGCGATGCCCACGCCGCTGTGCACCGCCGCCAGCATCGGCTTGAGCTGCTCGCCGGTGATCTCGCCCATGGTCCACTCGGGGACGATCAGGTCGAGAGCCTTGAGTCGGTCCACGTCGAGGAAGGCGTCGAGGGTGTCCTCGACCTCGACCTCGAAGCCTTCGCCCTCCAGCGCGCCGGCCAGTATCTCTGCCACCTGCCTGGGCTCATGGCCGTCCCAGCCGCCCCAGACGATCAACGCCTTCTTCATGCTCGTTCCCTCGTTGTCTTGCTTGTGCACTCAGCGCCCGGGAGGTTCGCCCGACGAGGCGACAACACCTGCTCGACCGACGCGTGCGCCACCAGACCCTGCCGGGCGGGACAAGAGGCCGGGGTCATGGGCTCTCGCGGAGACCGGTGGCCGAGGTGCACCTGCGGTCAAGCGGGCGATGCAGATGCGCAGCGGGAACCGGCGGTTGGCCGATTCCCGCTGTCGGTTGCGTGGCGCTCAGCTTAGAACTGGCCCGTCCAGTTGTTGGAGTTCACGCGGACCACGCTGTCCGCGACGCTCTTGGCATGTCCGTCCAGGAACAGCACGTTGTTCTGGTCGTTGTGTCGCGTCACGATCTTCCCCCAGTAGCCGCCGCTGCTGGAGGGGATACCGGGATCATACCGCGTGATGTAGCTGTTGGCCTCAACGCAGGCGTAAGTCTCTGCCGGATGTTCGAATTCGGAGAGGTTGCGGACCAACAGGCTGGTAGAGTAGCCATTGCTGAACACGTACGCGTAGTTGCCTCCGTAGGAGCCGATGTACTGTCGTGGCTCGCCCCGGTATGCCTTGCTGCTGGGGCACATGAAGATCTGCAGGTTCTTGGTGTAGGGATAGATCAGGTCCTGCCAGAACATGCCGTAGTCATAGTAAGCCGACAGATCGGGCAGCTCCGGCGGCCGTGGCTTGTTGTACGGGGCGTAGTAGAACGGGATGCAGTCGTCGTAGTCGCTGATGTACATCATCAGCCCCAGGCCTATCTGCTTGACGTTGGAGAGACATTGCGTTTGCTTGGCTTTCTCTCGCGCCCTCGCGAACACGGGGAACAGAATAGCGGCCAGAATCGCAATGATTGCGATCACGACCAGCAGTTCGATGAGGGTGAAACCACTGCGTTTGCACATATGTCTTTGACCTCCGGGAAGTGATATGAGTCTGACCGGCATTGAGTGTACTTCTGCGCCGGCGCCGGCTGCTCCTCCACGGTCGTTCTCCTGTTGGCCTGCCGGCGCTTTCCCCCGGTGATCGCCCTCCGGCGATGAGACGACCGGGATGATCGCCGAGCGCACAGACATGGCGGCTGATGGCACGGCGACGCAAAGCGGGGCCGGGCGGCCCCGGCCCCGCGACAGCTCCGGTCAAGTCCGCGCGTCGGTCAGATGTCGTCCCAGCTCGTGTACCACGGCGGGGCGTAGTCGGCGGTGCGCTTCATGAGGTCGCCCTCGCTCTGCGCCTTCACGTGGCCGTCGGCGAAGCACATGTTGGCCATGCCGTTGTGGCGTGTGGCCCGGGCGCCCTCGTTGCTGGAGTCCAGTCCGAGGTTGGAGCGCATCTGGGCCGCGTCCTCGGGGTTGCCCCACCAGTATTGCCAGTAGCTGTCGCCGCAGAGGTAGTACTCCGCGGGCGAGCCCCTGCGCGAGATGCTGGACAGCTTCGCACGGCGCATGTGGTCATAGACCCAGCTATAGGCGCCCGAAGCGTTCACGCCACCGTCGCTGAGACCGGAGGGGCAGGCGAAGATCTGCTCGTTCTTCACGTAGGGAAGAATGAACCCTTCCCATGTGCTCGAGCACGAGTAGACATGCCAGCCGTACATGTAGCGCTCGTCATAGTCCTGGACGTACATCATGATTCCCAGGCCACACTGTTTCAGATTGCTCTGGCAGCTCGCCTGGCGCGCCTTTTCGCGGGCCTTGGCGAACACCGGGAACAGAATGGCCGCGAGGATCGCGATTATCGCGATCACCACCAACAGTTCAATCAGAGTGAATCCTCGCTTCTTCTGCATGAGCGGCTCGTACCTCCTTTGCAGTGACAGAACGCGCACCACAGCGAATGGATATTGACCGGACGTGCGCGCATCACCTGCCTCCCAGGCGAGAAAGTCGGCGTGCGTTCAGTGCGCCGGACGGCTCACGCGCAGGTTGCGGACCTGGATTGCGCTGCCGCGGCCGAAGTTGCGCAGGCCCATCTTCCCGCGGCGCAACGGCTGCTCGCAGGTGACCTCCAGCAACAGCTTCCCATCCGCGAACACCCGCACCAGGCCGCCATCGACCAGCGCCTGGTAGCGCATCCACTCGCCCAGGCGGTAGCCGTCCATGGCGCTGTCGTGGATCGAGTAGGGTTGGAAGCGCGCGACCGCGTCGCGGTACTCCTCGCGCCGCTCCTCGGGCAACTCCGCGAGCGGCGTGCGCAGGATCGCCAGGTCCTCGGGCAGCGTGCCGATGCGGCGGAAGTTCGCCTCGGTGCCGCAGCCCTCGCGCACCATGCCGAAGGTGTACAGCTCCATGCCCTTCTCGTAGGCGTACTCGCCGTAGTCGCCGACGCGCTGCCACGAGAAGATGTCCTCGCCGCCGATGCCCTCGGCCATGAAGAAGAAGATCGCCCGGCAGTTCGCGTCGTCGGTGCGGGCTTCGAAGTCGATCAGCACCGGCTCCTCCAGCGTCGGCGGCGCCCAGTACACGGTGGGCGTCTCGGTGGTGACCTTGAGCACGCCGCCGTCGAGGTGCTCGACCGTGCCCTGTCCGTCAAGCACCCACTCGCCGGTGTCGCTCAGGTCCGCCTCCCAGATGGTCTCACCGGCCTGTGGCGGCTGAGGGTCGCCGCCCAGCAGTCGCGTGCGCTCCCAGTCCACGATGATGTCGGCCTCCTGTTCGCCGGGCGCGCCGAAGAAGACGGTCCGGCGGCCCGCGTCGGTGGTCACCGCGATGTGTCGCTCGCCCAGCAGCTCGACCGCCGGCTCGTCCGCGCCCGCACGCCACGGTACGATGGCCGCGAGGTATTGCGCCTCGCGCCGCGGCGAGGTGGTCACCCACAGGTTGTTCCAGACCGGATCGCCGGTCCACGTGCGCAGAGGTGAACTCTCCACCGAGCCACGCGCCACCGCGAGCATGTCCTCGCCGGTGATGGCGTTGCGGTAGCCGTCCTCGCCGCGCAGGTTCAGCATCTCCAGCTCACCCGAGTCGACGGCATGGCGCACCAGCACGTTCGCCTCGCCGACGGTGTACCGGAAGCTCGACGTGGCGGCGTCGATGGCGACGGGCACGTCCTGGTGCACGTGGTAGAGCCACGAGAAGCGCGCCGGGTCGGCGTCCCCGGTGAGCCCGAGATCATCGAAGACCACGAACCAGCGATCATCGACGAAGAGCACGTGGCGCAGGGCGCGTTCGATGCCGGGCACGTTCGGGCGGTAGGCCTCGGTGGCCTCGCCACACCAGTAGACCAGGCCGGGCTCCTCGTGCCAGGCGATGATGCGCGCGGCCGTCTCGGTTTCGGGGTCGAGCTGGTCGAAGTCCTGGCCGAGGCCGTCGATGAGCACCGCGTTGTGGCTCATGGTGGCGGCGGCGTGGCGGTCGCCGTTGGCCTTGCGCCCGCCGCCGGTGGCGATGACCGAGCCGTAGGCGAAGGCCTCGAAGGCGTTCTCGCTCTGGAACGAGTGCCCATAGCCGCCGCGCGGCCGGGCGTGGAAGATCATGCCGACGCCGTCGCGGTAGGTCGCCGGGTCGCTGGGCGGTCCGGAGCAGGTCACCGCCCAGCCCGCAGTGTTGAAGAGCGCCGCGTGGTCTTCCTCAGGCGCCGGCTCGGGGCGCTCGTAGAAGTGGGGGAGGAACCACTCCTGGAAGGCGAAGCTCGGCCCGCCCCTCACCTCCTCGCACGCCATCCAGTTGTACAGGAAGCTGCCGACGCCGGTAAGGTAGGCCAGTCGCTGGAAGTTCTGCAGGTGCGAGGCGAGGACGGTCGTGCCGTCCGCCCCGTAGTTGCCCCACGCCGACCGCTCCATGCCGACAGGCGAGAGGAAGCTGAAGAAGCGGCCAACGTTGCGGAAGTACGGGTTGCGGCCCATCTGCAGCCCGGGTACGGTCATGTCCGCCCAGATCGTCGCGTCGAGCAGCGTACTGCACTTCCAGTTCCCGTAAGCCAGCCCCTCGTTCCACGCCTCGGTCTCGCCGAAGCCGTTGGTGACGCCCGCCAGGTAGTTGAGCATCACGTCGGTGAACTCGCGCGCGGCCTCGGACTCATCGTAGACCGCCAGGGCGCCCACCAGCGTCCACAGCGCGTCCTCGTAGGCGTGAGAGGTCGCCATGCCCGCGAGGCCGCGATGGTATACCCGGCCGTCCGCGCCCTTGCGCCACGAGTAGTTGGTCAGGATGTGCTCGATGCGCCAGTCGAGCGACGCCGCGATGGTCGCGCGCTCCTCCTCGGTGAGCGCCGGGTAAAGCCAGTCATAGGCGAGGCCCATGTCCATGGTGATCCTCGTGCCCCACTTGCTCGCGGTGAGGCCCTCGGGGCTGGACACGCCGCCGGGCGGGTAGCTCGCCAGCTTCACCAGAGGCTCGCGCACCGCCAGGTACTGCTCATCGCCGGTGAGCTGCCAGGCCATGGCCATGGCCATCATGTCGGAGGCCATGCCGGCGGAGGCC
>JALGVA010000306.1 GCA_029820295.1 Candidatus Zipacnadia bacterium | reverse complement strand
CCTCATCCTGGCACTGCTGCTCATCGCCTCGACCGCCTGCGCGCAGCGTCCGCTGCGCCACGTGCTCTTCGACTTCGAGGACGGCATCGATGAGTGGACGACGAACGTCTGGGGGGGCGGCGGTGAGGTGGAGCTGTCGCTGAGCGACGACCCGAAGTTCGGCTCCGGGGCGCTGCATTCGGAGATCATCGCGGTCGAGAAGGGCGGCAACACCATCGCGCCGCGCTTCGCCGAGCCGGGCGAGTGGCGCGACCATGACTGGGGGCAGATCAGCCTGTGGTTCCGCGGCGACGGCACGCCCACCAAACTCAGCTTCCGACTGTTCACCGGCACCGGCGACGAGGCCACCGACCAGGGCTACTCGCTGAACATCCCCATGGACTCCACGCAGTGGCGGCATATCACCGCCCCGCTGTCGGCGTTCTGGAACCGCCAGAAGGTACCGATGGACACGCGCCGCATCGCGTGGTCGTACATGGGCATGAGCGGCACGCACAGCTTCGAGATCGACCAGATCACGCTGGAGGCCCCGCAGCGGCCGGTGGCGCTGGAGCAGGTGGGCGGGCCGTGGGCGCTGCCGGTCGAGCCCGAACTGGCGCAGTTCTCCGACGGTCGCTTCGCGCTGCGCTTCGACCCGACGCCGCTGCTACCCGGACCGGCCACGGTGAGCGCGCGCTTCGAGCTGCCCGGCGGCGCACACGAGGCCACGCAGGAAGTGCCGGAGGGCCCGCCGACCGACGAGGTCTTCCTGGTCGCGCCGGCCTCGGCCGAGAGCGGCGCCGGCCGCGTCGAGGTGACCGTGACGCAGGGCGAGCAGATCGCGCGGGCCGCCTGGAGCTTCGACGTGGTGGCGAACCGCCCGCTGCCCGACCCGACGCGCCTGTCGCTGCTGCCGGCGCCGAAGGAGATCGAGTTCGGCGAGGGGGCGTATCCCCTCTCCCCCACCCCGTTTTTCGCGTGCACTCCCGATGACCTGACTGGTCCGGCGATGGCGCTGCTGGGCGACACTCTTGCTTCGTGGGGCGTGCAGCAGGAAGACGTGCGCGAGATTCCACGCTTCCCGGGCCTGCCTCCGAGGCAGATACTGGCGGGCAGTTCTCAGGGCCTCGACGACGCCCTCACCGATCTTCCCGCAGAGGGCTACGCGCTGGCGGCGTCGGCCACAGGCGTCGAGATCGCCGCAAATGACGAGGCCGGGCTGCGCAACGGCGTGCTCACGCTGCTGCAGGCCATCGAGAGCCACTGGGCGCTGACCGGGGAGCTGGCGGTGCCGGCGATGCGCGTGGTGGACTGGCCGTCGATGCCGGTGCGCGCGGTCATGTTGACGCTGCCCAGCAACCGCTGGGGGCACCCGAACGATCCGCCCGCCGAGCCGGAGATGTTCCTGCGCTTCCTGCGCGAAGTGGTGGTCAACACGAAGCTGAACATGGCGGTCATCATTATCCACCAGGGGATGCACTATGAGTCGCATCCGCAGGTGAGCGGCCCGGCGGCGTGGTCGAAGGAGGACGTGAAGCGCATCTTCGACACGCTGCGCTCGTGGGGCGTCGAGCCGGTGCCACACATGAACTCGCTGGGGCACATGAACTGGCTGTGCATCCCCTACCGCGACCTGGGGCTGGCCGAGGACGGGGACGTGCATCAGATCTGCACTTCGCACCCGGACGCCGAGCGCATCGTCACGGAGATCTACCAGGAGATCATCGACCTGGTGCAGCCACGCTACTTTCACGTGGGTCTCGACGAGATCCGCTGGAACACCGAGTCGCTGCCCGAGGAGCAGCGCTGCCCGCTGTGCGCCGGGAAGAGCAAGCAGGACATCTTCGTCGAGTGGGTGCAGATGCTGCACGACTTCCTGACCGGGCAGGGCCTTGAGATGATGATGTGGGGCGACATGATCCTGCCCGGCCACAACGGCGGCCCACCCTACAACCTGGCCGAGACCGTCGAGCGCCTGCCGAAGGACACCATCATCTGCAACTGGTCCACGGGCCTGGCGCCGGACTCGCATCGGTGGTTCCTTGACCGGGGCTTCGAGCGCATCATCAAGTCCAACTCGCGCGGCGCGAACCTGGCCGAGCAGCGCGTGCTGCTGGGGAACATGATGGGCGTGTGGTACAAGGTCCCGTGGCTGACCGAGCAGACCGCGCCGAACCTCGAGAGCTACGCCTACGGCTCGATCCTCGAGGCGGCCGAGTACTCGTGGAACCACTGGCCGGACATGTTCACCATCATGCCGCCGCTGA
>JALGVA010000153.1 GCA_029820295.1 Candidatus Zipacnadia bacterium | reverse complement strand
CCCGACCTGATCGATCAGTCCACCATGCGCGCCGGGCGCTTCGACATCAAGATCCCCTTCCTGCTGCCCGACGAGGCGGCGCGCGAGGCCATCATCCGCGTCACCTTCCGCAACCTTAACGTAGCCTTCGAGGACGGCGACTTCAGCGAGATCGCGCGCAAGACCGCCGGGCACTCGGGCGCGGACCTGCGCGAGCTGGTGCGCATCGCCCAGCGCCACGCCTTCAGCCGCGGCCACGAACGCGTGGAGCTGGACGACCTGCACTTCGCCGTGGACGACTACATCCCGCCTGGCATCTCACGCGCCGACGACATCCGCATGATGGAACTGATGGCGGTCGCGTACACCACCTCGCGCTCGCTGCTGCCGGACCACTACGTGAAGGCCCTCGAGAGCGGCGCGGTGCACCGTGACATGCTGGAGCTGGAGCGCAGGCTGGGCTGGTAGCCGACAGCTACCGGCTACCAGCGGCCAGCAGCCGGCAGCCGGCCAACGACTGCGCAACTGACACAGGGCCGGCTCCGAGGTAGCGGGGCCGGCCCTGCCGTTTGTCATCTGCCGTTAGCTCGCAGCCCGTAGCTCGTGGCTCGTAGCTACACCGCCGCATCGTCCGGCAGCGGCAGATCGACGACCTCGCCGCTGTCCGCGGAGTGATACATGGCCAGTGCAATCTCGAGGCTGTGCCGAGCGTCCCGCGGAGTGATGTACGGGTCGCGGCCTTCGGCGATGGCGTCCACCATGTCGTCGATCAGCCACATGTGCTCCTCATAGCTGAGGTCCGCCGCGCCCGTGCCGCCGGCCGCCACCGAGCCGCGGCCGATCTGCATGATGCGCTCGTCCTCCGGACGCTCATCGCGGAAGTCCCAGGCGAGCATGATCTCGCCCTCGGTGATGGCGGTGCCGTCCTCGCCGTTGACCTCGATGCGCGGCGGGCGCCCCGGCCACAGAGCGGTCGAGGCCTCGATCAGCCCCTCGGCCCCGTTCTCGAACTCGATGAAGGCCTTGAGCGTGTCCTCAAGCTCAACCTCGGGGTGCATGAGGTTGGTCATGCGCGCCTCGACGCGCGTCGCCGGGCCCATGAGGTGGTGGAGCAGGTCGATGTAGTGGAAGGCATGCTGGATGGTCACGCCCGCGCCCTGCTCGCGCCTGGAGCGCCAGTCGTCCATCAGATAGTAGTCGGTGGGCCGGAACCACTTCATGTAGGCGTCGCCCTCAAGCAGGCGCCCGAAGCGCCCGGAGTCGATGGCGGCCTTGATGGCGCGGATTGACTCGCGCATGCGCACCTGCAGGCAGATGGCCACCTTGCGCCCGGCGCGCCGCGACGCCTCGATGATCTCATCGGTCCGCGCCAGCGTCATTTCCGGCGGCTTCTCCACGATCACGTGCTTGCCCGCCTCGAGCGCCGGTACCGCGAAGGACGCGTGCATGGCGTTGGGCGTGAGGATGTTCACTACGTCGATGCGCTCGTCGGCCAGCAGCGCCTCGAAGCTCGCGGCCTTCTCGCCACCGTACTTCTCGACGAAGGCGTTCAGGCGCTCTTCGTCCGGGTCTGCGGCGGCGATCAGCTCCGCCTTCTCTGAGTTCAGAATCGCGGCGCCGTGGAACTGCGAGACCAGCCCGCAGCCGACGATGCCGAACCCCATCTTGTCTGCCATCTGCATGCCTCCCTGGTTCACTCGGGCAGCCCCGCCTCGGCCACCAGCCGGTTCCACGCGGGCGAGGTGTTGAAGCCCTCCGCCGCGGGGACGCCGCAGTAGGAGCCGTAGACGATCGACTGAGCCCGGTGCACTTCGATGAAGTTGACCCGGTCGTGCTCGGCCAGGAACGATACCTGGCTCTCATAACACTCCGCTGCCGCGAGCTTGCGCTCGAGGTAGTCGGTGATGTTGACGTAGCGGTCGGGCACCATGGGCGTGCCGATCGGGCACATGTGGTAGATCGGCGGCACCCCGCTCATCGCCTTGAGCCCGAGCGGGCGCGCGTAGTTGGGGTTGCTGGCCGCGTAACTCTCGGCGTAGGGCAGGCGCGCGGCCAGCCAGTGGTGCTCGTGATAGTCATACTGGTTCAGCGGCGGCCCCGGGTGCAGGATCAGGCAATCGGGGTCCACCTCGCACAGCGTGCGGAAGATGCGCTGGCGCGCCTCCATCTGGCCCTCGGGCGTCGGGAAGTCGTGCTCGTTGATGTCCAGCCACCGCGTCTCGCAGCCGATGATCTCGGTCGAAGCATCGAACTCCGCGTGCGCGATGCGCTTGCGCTCGTCCTCGGTACGGTCGGCCAGCCCGCCACGGCTGCCGTTGGTGATGCACGCGACCACGCAGCGGTGGCCGTCGTCGAGCAGCCGCATGAGCGTGCCGGCGATGTTCAGCTCATCGTCCCGATGCGCCACGAACGCCAGATAGGTCGCCATCGTCCGTCCTCTCCCCCGCGCACGTAGTTCGTGGCGCGGACTCTCTGCCCGCGTTCACTCCGGGATCAGCAGCGCCTTGATGCCCTTCTGCTGGTCGAGGGCCTCGAAGACCGCCTCCCAGTTCTGCAGCGGCTCGCGGTGGGTGATCAGCGCCTCGGCGTTGACCTTGCCCTTCTCGATGACCGAGATCGCCCGGTCCCAGCTCGTATAGCTGGTCGAGATGTTGAAGAACACGTCGATGCCCTTGAAGATGGCCGCGTCCCAGGTGAATTCGATCCTGTCGCGCCCCGTCATGCCGATGACGCAGATGCGGCCCTTCTTGCGCACGAGCTGCACCGCCGAGTTGATCGCCGGCGCCGCGCCCGAGCACTCGACCACCAGGTCCGCCCCGCGCCCGCCGGTCAGCTCCATGACCAGTTCCGCCGGGTCCTGCTCGCCGAGGTTGACTACGTGGTCGATGCCCACCTGGCGCGCGACCGGCAGGCGCAGTTCGGCGTCGGCGGGCGTGCCGATGATCATCACCTCGCGCGCGCCCGCGCCCTTTGCCACCTGCGCGGCCAGCAGCCCGATGGGCCCGGGGCCGAGCACCACCACGAAGTCCTCGGGCTCCACCCTGGCGCGCTCGCCCACGTCGTGTACGGTGTTCGCGGTCGGCTCGACCAGCGCGCCCGCGTCGAAGCTCACGCTGTCGGGCAGGCGGTGCAGGAGCTTGGCGTCCATCACCAGGTACTTCGCGAAGGCGCCGTCGATCCCCCAGCCGGGCGAGCGCTTGTGCGCGCAGACCTGGATGTGGCCCTGGCGGCACAGCCAGCACTTGCCGCAGGCGAGCGTGTGCGGCTCGGCGACCACGCGGTCGCCCACCGCCCAGTCCTCGACGCCCTCGCCCAGCTCGGCGATGACGCCCGAGAACTCGTGGCCCAGCGTCACCGGCGGCCAGTAGGGGAAGGTGTCGTCGCGGATGTGCAGGTCGGTGCCGCAGATGGCCGCGGCCTTGACCTCGATCTTCACCCAGCCCGGTCCCGGCTCGGGCTCGGGGACGTCACGAATCTCGATGTTGCCTGCGCCCTTGGCTACCTTCTGCAGTGCCAGCATGTCATTCGCTCCGAGTCAGCCGTTGTCGCAACCACCAGGGTTGTCCTGCATCAACGCGCGCCCGGGCGGAAGTGCCACCGGTAAGCGGCGACGGTCGCGCATGGCAGCAGCGGCCAGGTTACGAACATCCCCACGTAGCACGCATATGCGCCCACGCTCGCCAGCAGCGTCAGCACGATGTAGATGCCCAGGTACGACCAGAACTGCAGCTTGACCCTGTCCCACGAGGCCACGACCGCGTCCCACGCGCCCTGGCCGTCGGCGACCAGCACCCAGGCGTAGAAGAAGATGGTCTGGACAGCGAGCATAGCCACGTAGATGAGCGGGTAGACGGCGTAGATGCCCAGTATCATGAAGGGCGCGACGTCCTCGTTCTGCCCGCCGATGAACACGCCCCCGGCTATGATCGCCCACATCGGGATCAGGACCGCCATCATCGGCGCCATCATCAGCAGGGCCAGCCCCCAGGCGCTCCAGAAGCGGTTGAAGCCCGCGAAGATGTCTCCCGCGCCGAGCGTCTGGCCGTCGAAGCGTTTGAGGGCCATCATCCACATGCCCAGCGTCAGCGGCGGCCCGGCGATGCCGAAGCTGACGCCGGAGATGAGCATCATCAGCAGCATGGCCCCCACCCACGGCCACACGTCCTCGATGACCATCTCCCACGCCTGGCCGATCCACTTGCCCAGGCCCGGCTGAGGCGAACGCCCCGCGGAGGGCAGCGGCCGCGGCGCGTGGACCGTCACCGCTGGCGGGGCCTCAGCCCGAGCCGCCGCTACCTCGTCCACCACCCAGCCGGCATCCTCGGGCGCCGGCCCGGTCTCGGCCGGCTCCGCGGGCACCGTCAGCTCAGGGAACGTCTCGGCCGCCTCAGCCGCACTGATCCACGTTGTGTCGCCGCCGCGCGCGACCAGCAGGTCGCGGGCGTCGATGGTGTCCCGGGTCAGCTCCTCGATCGCGGTCCAGGCCACCGGTCCCAGACTCTGTCCGCCCAGCCGGTAGTACCAGATGACATCGTCTCGGTCCACTGGCGGCATCTCGACCCCTCCGCTCGACCCGCTCGCTACCGGTAACGGAAATGGTACTCGTACGTCACGACCTGCCCCGCGGGCAGCACCGGCAGGCTCACCGGTAGTCTCAACCAGCACAGCAGCACACCGACGCCCGATAGCAGTGGCTGCGACAATGTCATGCCCATGTCCGACAGGAAGTGGCCTCGCGTCACCGCGCGCGACCGGCCCGAGCGCCTTGCCGCCAAGCCGGTAGAACCAGATGGCCTCGTCGCGTTCGGCTTCCTCCCTTGCGCCTCCTACCCCACCACATTCGCCACAGCCCGTGCGCTACCTGCAGAACCCCTCCACGAAGCCAGCCAGCGCCGCCGCCGCGTCGAGGATCTCCTGCACCGGGATCTGCTCGCGATCGGAGTGCGCGACGCTCAGTGACCCCGGACCGAAGACCACGGTGGGGATCTCGAGCTGGTTGTTGTAGAGCCAGGCGTCGCACGAGGCGGTCATGGCCGAGACCTTCGGCTCGCGGCCAATGGAGGCCACCGCCTGCTGCAGCGCCAGCACCAGCGGATGGTCCGGCTCGATGACGTTGGCGTCATGGCGGTAGGTGAACTCGATCTCGAAGTGCTCGGCCAGCCACGGGTCGCCCGATTCGCGCACCGCCGCCTCCATCTCGGCCATGACCTGCTCCTTGGTGCGGTCGGGCAGCAGGCCGAGCACGCCCTTGAGGTTGGCCTGCTGGGGGGCCTGCGCGGGCCAGTTGCCCGCCTCGAGCATGCCCACGGTCAGCGGCATGGGGTTCTCGAACTGGTCGAAGAGCGGGTACTTGCCGCGCGATTCGGCAAGGACACGGTCGTGGTAATCGGTGAATAGGCCGATGACGTCGATGGCCTTGAGCAGCGCGCTGACCGTACCGCCCGAGCCCGAGTGCCCGGCTTGGCCGAAGACGGTGGCGTCGAACCACACCGCGCCGCGCACCTGCGGCAGCAGCGTGAAATCGGTGGGCTCGAGCACCACGCAGGCGTCGCCGGCCTCGCCGTGGCGCACCATAGCGACCGTCCCGTTGCCGCCGATCTCCTCCTCGATGACCAGGTGGGCGATGATGTCGCCGGGCAACTCGATCCCAAGCTCGTCGAGCAGCCGGAAGAGCAGCCAGATGGTGGTCACCTGGCCCTTGGCGTCGCAGGCGCCGCGGCCGAAGATGACGCCGTCCTCCTCGCGGGCGCGGAACGGGTCCACATGCCCCGATGAGGGCGGCACCACGTCGAGGTGCGTGTTGAGGATGAGGGTCCTTCCCCCACCGGTGCCGCGCCTGACGGCGCGCACATTGGGGCGGTCGCCGTAGATGGTGACCACCGGGTACGAGTAGTCGGGATCATCCTTGATGGCCTCGGTGACCTCGACGAACTCGACCTCGTCGGCGACCTGGGCCATGCGCTCGTGCATGTAGCGCATCACCGGCCCCTCGTTGCCGACGGTGGACTCGAAGCCGATCAGCTCGGACAGCAGGCCGGCGGCGTTCGCGCGCAGGCCCGCGACGGCGTTCAGATAATGATTGGTCATCGAACTCTCCTTTGCTGCGTCGGTGCGGCGGAGATGCCGCGCTCACAGCCACTCAGCGATCAGCCGCCGGCTCGTGGCGTCCAGGGCTTCCACGTCGGGGATATCGTAGCGGTTGCCCTCGGCATCGGTCAACGTTAGATGACGGGGCAGCGGCTCCTTGATCTTCTCGCGCGGGTCGCGCACCAGGAAGGTCGCCGGCCCGCGGTTGGTCTCGACCACCCACTCCGCGGTGTCGAAGCGCGTGCGGCAGGAGATGACGCGTTTGATCTGCGGAATCAGGTAACGCCGCTCCAGCTCGTCCTCGATGCACCGGCGCGCACCGCGGTCGAATGCCGCCAGGTCCTCGATGAGGCCGATCTCCTTCAGATCGTCGTCGACGATCGAGATCCAGCGGCTCGGCGCGGTCAGCGGGAACAGGCGCACCGCCTCGACCTCCTGCCAGTCGTCGGAGCCATTGCGAGCCATCTGCAGCCGTGTGCCCTCGCAGCGGAAGCGCGCGTTGTCGGGAAGCAGGGCCACCGGCTCGGCGGAGCGCTCCTCAGCGTCCGCGGCGGGCTGACCTGCCTGGGGTTCGGCCGACATACTCTCTTCCATCATCATCGTTGCACCGCGCTTACCCGCGAGACCTGCCGGTAGGTCTGCACCAGCCGATGGAACTCGCCCTCGGCGGCCAGCAGCTCATCGTGGGTGCCCATCTCGGCGATCTCTCCGTCCTTGAGCACGATCAGCCGGTCGGCGTTCTTGAGCGTGGACAGCCGATGGGCGATGGCGAAGGTGGTGCGCCCGGCCACCAGCCGGTCGATGGCGTCCTGGATGCCCTTCTCGGTCTCGACGTCCACCTGAGAGGTGGCCTCGTCGAGGATCAGGATGGCCGGGTCGTGCAGCACCGCGCGGGCGATGGCCAGGCGCTGCTGCTCGCCCGCGGACAGGCCCTGGCCCTTCTCGCCCAGCAGCGTCTCGTAGCCGTCGGGCTTCTTGATGATGAACTCGTGCGCGTTGGCGGCGCGGGCGGCGCGGATGATGTCGGCGCGCGTCGCACCCGGGCGCGCATAGGAGATGTTCTCGGCGATGGTGCCCGCGAACAGGAAGGTGTCCTGGGGGACGATGCCGATCTGCCGCCGCAGGTCCGCGAGCCGGATCGTCTCGATGGGTTGACCATCAATCAGGATCTCGCCCTCGCCCGCGTCATAAAAGCGGCACAGCAGGTTGATGGTGGTGGTCTTGCCCGCGCCGCTGTGCCCGACCAGCCCGATCATCTCGCCCGGCGCCACGTCATATGAGATACCCTTGAGCACCGGCCGGTGCGCCTCGTAACCAAAGGTCACGTCGCGGAACTCGACGCGCCCCCTCATGTTGGGCATCTCGACCGCGTCCTCGGCCTCGGCGACCTCGGGCGCGGTGTCCATGACTTCGAAGACGCGCTCGGCCGCCGCCAGCGAGCGCGACGCCCAGTTGAGCAGCATCGACAGGAAGCGGATGGGCTGGTAGAACATGCCCACATAGGTCAGGAAGGCCACCAGCGTGCCCAGAGTCATCGGCCCGAACAGCACCTCGCGACCGCCCACGTACCACACCAGCAGCGTGCCCAGCATCATCACCAGCGACAGCGCCGAGAACAGGATCGACCACACGCGCTCGACGCCCGTGCCCGAGATCGCCAGCTCATCACTGCGCGAGCGGAAGTCGGCGATGTGGCGCTCCTCCTGACCGAAGGCCTTGGTCACGCGCAGCCCCGTCAGCGTCTCGTTGAGGACTGCGTTGAGCTTGCTCCAGCGCTGGAAGAAGCGGTGCATGTAGGCGCGGATACGCTTCCAGACGGTCATCGACAGCAGGATGACGATCGGCGCGGGCAGGAAGACATAGAACGCCAGCTTCGCGTTCATCACCAGCAGCACGGTGGCGATGCCGACCACCAGCAGCAGGTTGGTGGCCAGGTCCTGCGAGCCCCAGACGAGGAACTCCTGCAGGCGCCCGGTGTCCTGGTTGACGCGCGAGATGACGCTGCCCATCTGGCGCTTGTCGTAGAAGCTCAGCGACAGGAACTGCAGATGCTGGTAGAGGCGGGTGCGGATGTCATGGCTGATACGGTTGCCCAGCCACGCCGACAGCCAGCTTCGCAACGCGCTGAGCGCCGACATAAGCACGTGCGCGATCAGCAGCGCCAGCACCAGCGTTCCCAGCAGCCCCAGGCGCTCGTCGATGGGCCTGGGCGTGCCCTTGGGCGCGAGCACCTCGTCCATCAGCGGCTTCTGCAGATACGGAGGGATCAGGCCCAGCGCAGTATGCGCCAGCGCCAGCAGCGCCAGCCCCAGCGCGCCCTTCCAGTGCGGCGCCAGGTAGGCGATCAGCCTGCGCAGCGTGCGTGAGCGCGATAGACAGGCCGGGCAGACCTTGGTGCCCTCAGGCAGCGGCATCCCGCAGCGCGGGCAGAGGTTCTCCTCCTCGGGCGGGACCTCAGCCTCCTCGCCCTTGAGCCACTTCTCGAGCACGTGCGCGACGGCCCCGAAGCGCGCTGCGCGTGCATTCGTGTAACGCACCAGCTCCATGCGCTCGCCGTCGCGCGCGACCTCCAGCGCCCCGCCCCCGACCAGGGCCCTCACCTTCGGCTCGGTCAGCTCGGCCAGCGGCAGCTCGATGCGCGGCGCGGGCTGCTCGCCGTCCTCGGCGATGACCCACAGGCGCGAGGCGCCGACGGCCAGCCACTCGCGGCCGAAACGGCCGTCGGGCAGCAGGTCGGTCTCCGCGACCAGGCGGGGCTCTTCGGCGAGGTCAACGCCCTCCGGCAGCACGTTGCGCGGCATCTGTCAGCACACTCCGGGACTATGAGTCGCGGGCACCATCGGACCGGGGCCGGGAGCGAACCCGGCCCCGGCGTGTGGCGCAGTTCTCATCCGCTCATGGGCGTCCGGCGCGATGCGTCACTCCAGCGCCAGGACGACCCGTTCCATGATATCGCAGGATTCCGCGGCGGTATCCTGATCGATGACCAGCGGCGGGGCCACGCGGATCACGTTGCCATAGAAGCCCACCGCGCCGCAGCACAGGCCCTCGGTGGCGCACGCGTCGATCACCCGCCACATGATCTCCGGCGCGGGTTCCTTGGTGGCCTTGTCGGCCACGAACTCCATGCCCATCACCAGGCCCATGCCGCGCACGTCGCCGATGTAGGGCGACTTCTCGGCCAGCTCCTGCAGCCGGCCCTTCATGTACGCGCCCATCTTCGCCGAGTTCTCGACCAGGTTCTCGCGCTCGAAGATGTCTAGGACTGCGTGCGCGGCCGCGCACGAGACCGGATTGCCGCCGGTGGTCGAGGATGCCTCGCCGCGCTCGAAGATCGACATGATGCGCTGCTCGGTCATCAGACAGGCGGTCGGGATGCCCGAGCCGATGCCCTTGCCGATGGGCATGAAGTTGGGGCGCAGATCCTCGTGCTCGGCGGCGAACATCCTGCCGGTGCGGCCGAAGCTCGCCTGCACCTCGTCGAGGATGAAGAGCGCGTCATGCTCGTCGCACCAGGTCTGCAGCGCACTCAGCCAGCCCTCGGGCGGGAAGATGAAGCCCGCGCCGCCCTGGTAGGGCTCGGTGATCACCGCGGCGATGGCGCCGGTGGTCTGCGTCTTGACCACGGTGTTGAGGAAGCGCAGGCACTTGAAGTCGCACATGTCGGGCGTGAGGTCGAACGGGCAGCGGTAGCAGTAGGCGAAGGGCGACTGCACGTGACCCGTCAGGACCGGCCCGTAGCGGAACTTCGTGCCCTGCTTGCCCGCCGCGGCCATGGCCATGCCGGTGCGGCCGTGGAAGCCGCCGTAGAACGAGATGATCTCGTGGCGGCCGGTGTAGCGCTTGGCCATGCGCATGGCGGCCTCGGTGGCCTCGGAGCCGGTGGTGAGCATGAAGCAGGCGTCGAGGTTCGGCGGCGTGATCTCGACCATGCGCTTCGCGAGCGTGACTCGCTCGGGCGTCGGGAAGTCGTACGGATTCATCAGCCGCGCGACCTGGTTCTGGATCGCCGCGACGTGGTAGGGGTGGCAGTGGCCGACGTTGGCCACCAGCACGCCCGAGGTCCAGTCGATGTACTCGTTGCCATCGACGTCCCAGAGGCGCGCGCCCTCGCCGTGGTCCACGACGAACTGCTGCTGGCGGCTGGTGGCGCCGGCCTCGTAGGTGTCGGACATCTCGAGGTACTCGGCCGACCTGGGGCCGGGAAGATCGTACTTGGGCATGGCACTACGCTCCTTCGGAGCTTCGTGAGCTGCGAGCTACAAGCTACAGGCTGCAAGCAACGGCAGACGACAACGGCACAGGCGGGAACAGGGTCGCACGTCTTCACAACGACTCGGGTCCCGGGCCCCTCAGACCTCCCGGTACGCCTTCCCGCCCAGCTTCGCCTCCACCTCGGTGTTGACCGTGAAGCGCGGGGGCTGGCCGGCCAGGAAGAGGTCCACGTCCTGCATGATCTTCTGGCGGATGTCCCAGCCCGCCTCCACCGAGCACCACCCCAGGTGCGCCGACAGCGTCGCGGTGGGCAGGTCGAACAGCTCCATGTCCGCGGGCGGCGGCTCGGTCTCGTAGACGTCGATGCCCGCGCCGGCGATCCAGCCCTCCCTGAGCGCCTTCGTCAGCGCCTCCGTGTTCACTATCGCCCCGCGCGCGGTGTTGATAAGGAAGGCACTCGGCTTCATCATCTTCAGTTGCGGCTCGTCGATGAGATACCGCGTCTCATCGTTGAGAGGCGTGTGGATGGTCACCACATCGGCCTCGCGCAGCACGTCCTCCAAGCTGTACTCGGTGTCGAGGCCCAGCGCGGCGATGCGCCGATCGCCCATGTAGGGGTCGCAGACCATGCGCTGGCCGAAGATGTTCTCGGTCATGCGGTAGACGCGCGAGCCGATGCGGCCGCAGCCCACGATGCCCAGCGTCTGGTCCTTCATGCGGTGGATGTCGCCGAGCGTCGAGAAGTCCCAGATGCCGCTGGCGGAGGCCTCCTCGAGGATGCGCCGGCTCTCGAACAGCCGCCGCGTGCACGCGAAGATCAGCGCCAGGGCCTGCTCGGCCACCTCCTGCGCGCAGTAATCCGGCACGTTCGCGAGCCGGATGCCGTACTTCGTGCACGCGGCGGTGTCCACGTTGTCGTAGCCGATGCCGTGGCGGATGATAAGCCTGCAGCGCTCGAGGCGGCTGATGACCGATTCGGGCATGGGCGCCATGTTGACGATCACGACATCGCAGTCGCGGATGGTCGCCACCAGCTCGTCCTCGGGCGCGAGCTTGAGCTGATAAGCCGCGAAGTCGATGTCGCGCTTCGCCATCTCCTCGGCCTCCCAGTCGAGGTTGTCTTCGATGTAATCGGTCACGACGATCTTCGCGTGGCTCATGTCGGTCCTCCTTGAAGGCAGCTACCAGGTACCGGCTGACGGCAAACG
>JALGVA010000152.1 GCA_029820295.1 Candidatus Zipacnadia bacterium | reverse complement strand
GCGGCTGGGCCAGACCACACCCGAGTACGTGGAAGAGGTCATGAACTGCGGCCACGAGCTGGCGGACGGGGTGCACGTCTACACCCACCAGGCCCCCGGCACGCCCAAGGGCGATGTCGTCAAGCGCCTGTTCGGGGAGTGGTCGGCTGAGGAAGACTAGCGGCCTCGCGGGGCGACACTGCATTCTCTGCCGCAGGTCCGAGTGCTTCCGCCAGCGAACTGCATCTCATCGCCGCATCGAACTCCACGCGTGCGCCCGCACATCGGGCGCGCGCATTGTCTTTCAAGGAGGACACCCATGTCCATCATCACCGTCGAGAGGCTGGGCGAGCTGTCGCCCGAGCGCTATGACGCGATCATGCAGCGCTCGATGGAGGAGCTGGGCGATGTCTATGAGGATGTGCGCGCGATCTGCGAGGACATCCGCACCCGCGGCGACGCGGTCACGCTGGAGCATTACCGCAAGCTTAAGGATGACATCACGCTCGCGGACCTCAAGGCCACGCCCGAGGAGATCGAAGCCGCGTACGAGCAGGTGCCGGCCGAAGTGGTCGAGCATCTGAAGTTCGCCGCGAGCAACATCGAGCGCTTCCATCGTGCGCAGTTCGAGCGCGACATGTGGTCGATCGAAATCGCGCCGGGGATCCTGGCCGGGCGGATCATCCGGCCCATGGACTCGGCGGGCTGCTACATACCCGGACGCCAGGCCAGCTACCCCTCGAGCGTGCTCATGACCATCCTGCCCGCGAAGGTCGCAGGCGTGGAGCGGATCATCGCATGCACGCCGCCGGACACCGGGATGGTCGCCAACCCGACCTCGCTGGTGGCGGCGGACCTGGCGGGGTGCGCCGACGTGTTCAAGATCGGCGGGCCGTGGGCAATCGCCTCGATGGCCTACGGCACGGAGAGCGTCCCGGCGGTCAACAAGATCGTCGGGCCGGGCAACAAGTACGTGACCGCCGCGAAGATGGCGGTCTTCGGCACGGTCGCCATCGACTCCCCGGCGGGTCCGAGCGAGATCCTGATCCTCGCCGATGACTCGGCGCGCCCCGAGTGGCTGGCCATCGACTTCCTGTCGCAGGCCGAGCACGACCAGGACGCGGCCGCGGTGCTGGTGACGCCGTCGGCGGCGCTGGCGGAGGCGACCGCGGAGGCGATCCAGCGCGCCTTCAACGCCGCCGATCGCCAGGAGATCCTGCGGCCGGCGCTCGAGAACAACTCCGCGATCGTGGTCACCGACACCATGGAAGAGGCGCTCGAGTTCGCCAACGACTACGCGGCCGAGCACCTCGAGGTCGCGGTCGATGAGCCGATGCTGCTGCTGCCACGCATCCGCCACGCGGGCTCGATCTTCCTGGGACACTATGCACCGGTGCCCGCGGGCGACTATGCCACCGGCACCAATCACGTGCTGCCCACCGGGCTGACGGCGAAGATGTTCTCAGGGCTGTCCACCGACGACTTCATCAAGCGCCCGACCTTCCAGCTTCTCTCGCGTGAGGGGCTGGCGCACCTGGCGCCCGCGGTGATGGGCCTGGCCGCGGCCGAGGGCCTGCCCATGCACGGCGAAGCGGTGCGCATCCGCGTGCGGGAGTAGGGGAGACGGGTGCGGAGCGCAGGAACATTCCGCCGCGCCTGAGTGTTCATGCACCCGACTACACGTATCCGCACAGCGTGTGCGACTCTCATACTTCCTGCTGAGGTGCGACCGTGATCACTGACCTGATGGGAAACGCGTACCAGTATCTCTACGAGGCGACGGGCTCGGACCTCGCGCCCGTGGCGGTCTACGCGGTGGTCCTGGTGCTGCTGGGGCTGGGCGTCGGTCATCTGGTGATGCTGCTGCTCAACCGCCTGCGCGCGGCCCCGACGTCCGAGTAGCCGGGGGCGCAGAGGCGCGACGTGATACAGGGCCGGGGTGCTGCCCCGGCCCTGCGCCATTGCTGCCGGCGTCGCGCGCGGGCGCGCGTATCAGTTAAAGTACAGCCGGATCTCTTCGCCGTTCAGGCCGGTACGGATGAACAGCCAGCCCTGGATGTAGCGGGCGGTGTACATGACCGCCCCGTCCGGGTAGTTGATGACCATGTCCCCCTGCACAGGCATGTCCCAGGTGCCGTCGAACTCGCCCAGGCGCGAGCCGTTCGCGTCGCGCAGCGTCATGGTGAAGGTACGATCCACGCGGAAGACCGCGTCCACCTCGGCGACTTCGGGGTCACCAAAATAGTCCCCCAGCGTGGTGTCGCCGCTGGAGAAGAACACGTCGAGGTCCCACGTGCCGGGGACATCGGTCGCCCGTGCCAGGCGGCCGGGCTCCGAAGTATCGTCGGAACTCCCGCACCCGACCATGGCTGCGATCGTGACTGCGACGAAAGCTCCGAACAGTGCCAGACGCACCGGTCTCATCGCTCAACATCCTCCTGGGGGGGCGCGGCCTTCGAGGTGCGCGCCCGAATGACTGCTTGGCCGCCGCGTCGCTTTGAGTCCTTCTCGACTCCTCGCACACCTCCGCCACCCGGAGGTATATCCGAATGCGCTGCCGAAGTCAACATGACCACAGACGCTCCCCGCGTGCAACTGCACCGCCGGGAGCCGTCAAGTCATGGACGGTGCTGTGGGGGAAAGGTTCCGCGGCACGGCGCACTCCGGCGGAGCCGCAGTCCCGCGCGGGAGGGAGGGGAGCGCGTGAAGTACTGGCATCTCTGCAGCGCCGGCCTCCGGCAGACCATCCTCGCCGCCCAGAGCATCGCCCGCCAGCAGGGCTCCGAGGCGATCGACCCTGAGCATCTCGTGCTGGCCATGCTCACGCTCGACGGCTGCACTGCCTGCCGCCTCCTCGCCGAGCTGGGCGTGGACACCCACGCGCTCGCCGCGGCGCTCCGTGCGGAAGCCGATGGCGGACTGCCCATCCTGCCCGAAGACGGCGGGCCCGACGACGTCTGCTTCAGCGCCTCGGCCGAGCGCGTCATCCAGGCCACCTGGCTCGAGGCCCGCAGGGCGTGGGCCCGGCAGGGGCGGGGCCCCGGCGCCGGACGCGTCGGCAGTGCGCACCTGCTGCTCGGCATCACCAATCCGGCCGGCGGCATCCAGCTTAGCGCGCTGCGCAGGCACGGGGTCTTCCACGGTGAGTTGGCCGACCGGGTGCGCCGCCGCGAAGCCGCCGAGACCAGTCACGACCCCGACTGACCTGTCTCACGCGGCCGGTCGCGCCGCGAGGTGCCTCGGCTCCAGCGGGTCGCTCCAGCCCAACAGACCGCCCTGAAGGTTGTACACGCTGACGAAGCCGTTGTCCAGCAGGATCTGCGCGGCCTGGGTGCTGCGGGCTCCCGCGCTGCACACGCAGGCGGTGCGCGTCGTGGCGTTGAGTTCGGCGCATCGGCCCGCCAGGTCACCCAGTGGGATGTTCAGCGAGCCGGGGATGTGACCGGCATCGTACTCGGCGGTTGTGCGCACATCGAGATCCACCAGCGGGCTGCCGTCGGCCATCATGGCCCGGAGTTCCGCGGCTGATACATCGTGCCGCACCGGCGGCGCGAGCCCGTCCGAGCCGCTGCAGCCACAGATGCCGATGCCTGTCAGGATGCCGCAGGTCATGAGCGCGGTCAGTCTCGTCGCCATGAGACGCCCTCCAGATGATTACGAGCGGGCTTCGCCGTGTCGCTCACACCTTCGCCTGCCATGTCAGCGGCACCAGACAGTCCTCGTCGCAGTCGGTCCCGTGCGTGCCCATCTTCGCCTCGTCCCCCGACTCGTGCTGACCATGGTCGGACAGGACCATCAGCGCGTAACCACACTCCGTCAGCTCGCCGACCATGCGCTCGAGCCGGCAGTCGGTCTCGCGCAGTTTGGGGATCATGCGTTCCGAGTAAGGGCCGAAGCGGTGAAAGTGATCGTCGGTGCCGCCGATCTGCGCGATGAGGAACTCGGGCCGGTCATCGCGCGCAATGCGCAGCACCGCCTCCTCGATGGCCGCATCATCCGGCAGCGCGGCTGTGCCGTCGATCTGCGCGATGCGCGCGAGCAGTTCCGCCCCTGTATAGCCCGGGCGGCCGCAGCCGGCCCCGCGCATGCCTGCCTCGGCCAGTACGTCAAAGATCGTCTCACACTGCACCGGCCGATCCCTGGAGCTGACGCCGTGCACCTCAAGCTCGCACCCGGTGACCATTGTGGCGAAGTTCACCGGTGTGATGCTGGGCATCACTGCCCGCAGGACCAGGTGCCGCGCGGCGTGCATGCTGGTCAGGAACGGCATCTCCAGGGCAAAGTGCTCCAGCGACGCCTGCCCCAGCGCGTCGGGGGCCAGAATGGCCAGGCGCGTAGTGCCCGCGAGGTCAGCCACTACTGTGTCAATCGGTGCCGCGGTCGTGTCCGCAGGGCAGCGCAGACCCAGGGCGCTCGCGACCGTGGGCGCCACCGCCGTCATGCTGTGTACGAGTGTCGGCATGGGGGAGAGTCTCCTCTTCAGGGGTGACAACCATAAGTATAAGTTTCGCGGGCTATACTTCTACAAGCGCGGCGTCTTATCTACGTCACGTGTCTAAGTCTGTCTAATATTCAATGCGACAGGTTATATACGCTCGCTGTCACCATTTCCGCAGGACGGCGCTGTCCAGGCATCAGGAGTGGGGGAGAGGGCCAGTCATTCTCTGTCCGCCCGAGCGTCATACAGCTCTCGGCGTTCTCGGCGAGCGTCGTGATCTGCGACGCCTCGAGTTCTGCGACCGTCCGAGCGAGACGCAACAAGCCCCGCCACGTCCCGGAGACACGCGAGGGCGCGCCCGGCAAGCCGATCTCCTCGAATGCCCTGCCGAGGCCAGCGTGGGGCGCCACGTCTTCGGCTCGCCAGATCGCCCGGGAACGCTGCGCTATGTTGCCGCGCATCAGGCTCGACGGTTCGATGCCAGCGACCTGTGCAGAGCGTTGGAGGCGCTCCTCGTCGGGGCTGTCGATGTCGGCTTTTCAGGCGATGAAGACAGCCATCTCGGCGCCCGTCGGCCGCGCGAACTACGCCGCGTCGATGAAGCCCGTTGCGATGCGCGTGCGTCGCATGCTCTGGCTCGGTCTCGCCTGCTGGTCGCCGCGGCGAATCACTGATCGGGTTCGAGCTCCCCCATGACCTCGTCCACGAACTCGGGAGAGCGATAGGTGTCGGCCAGGATGGCGCGCACCTGGCGCAGAGGCCACTCGCGTAAGAGCGCGCGGGCCCAGTTGCGCGCGATGGCGACACGCCGCTGGTCGTTGCTGCCCTGTGCACTGGCACGTTCGTCCCGCTCGGCCTGCATGACCTTGACGACCGCATAGAAGTAGGCAATCGGGTTCTTGATGGCGTCGCCGTGGTTGAGCCGTGTGATAACCGTGCGGAACGCTTGCGTCACAACCTCTTCGTCATACTTCGCGATGAAGCCCGCGATGCTCTTCTGCTCGTCGGGCACACCAAAGCGGTCGGCGATCAGTGCAGCCGATGTCCCCACTCTTTCCCCGGTTGTGGAAAACTCGTCTTCGTGCACTTGAGAGTTTTCCACACCGCCTCTCGTACTGGAGTCCGCCCCGTCTCGTGTCTCTGTTGAGGGAGCCGTTGCAGAGCTTTTCCCTCTCGAAGACGAAGGGCCGTTAGGGCGGCTACTCCGCCTCTTCTTGGCCCGCTCCGTCTGTACAACGCCTTCTTCTTCTGCTTGAACATCCTGCGCAGTCTTGGCTTGCGCATCGCGCCGATTCTTGATTTGCGTATTCTGCGTAGTCTTGCCTTGAGGATTTCGCCCAATCCTCAGATTCGGTCGCCACTCTCGGATGTACTCCTCCAGCTTCGCGCGTGGAATTCGGGCGATCAGCCAGATATTGGTCTTGCCCTGGCCGCGCCGACGGACCTTAACCAGTCCTACTTCCACCAAGCGCGTAAGGTGTCGGGAGATAGTCGAGACTGTGACGTCGCGTGCGCGAGCGAGCGTCTCCTCCCCCACGAACGTCTCGGGGCTGACATATGCAAAGCTCTTGAGGACTGCATAGGTCATCTTCTCCCCGTCGGACAGCTCGGGGTAGCAGCGCAGCACCGCGTTACTGATCTGCGTGAAGCCGGTCGCCTGCTCGAGGTCCTCGTACTGGACCAGCGGCTCGCGGTCTGGCTCGTCGCGGCGCAGGTTGTCGCGCTCGGTGTCAGGCATCGCTTGCTCGTTCAGCGACGGTTATGCTGGCACGCGTTACGGCTTCGCCTCTGTCCCGGAACTTGCGTCGCGCTCCCCGGAGACGCCTCAGCCGGGCCGCCCGGCCAGAGCGCCACCACGTCTCAGCCACTCTTCGAGCTGCCGGCGATGGAAACGCCACACCTTCCCGATCTTCGCGCCGGGTATCTCGCCCTCGCTCGCCTTCATGCGTAGGGTACGCGGGTGGACGCGCAGATATGCCGCCGCCTCGTCCAAGGTGAGGACATCAGTGTCAACTCGCACAGGAAATCACACTCCGCAGGGGAATGAAGACCGCGTGTACGCGCCGTGGAGAATCGCGTGGGTCAGTCATGTAGCTCATGGCTTCGATGAGAGGCTGTCATGTGATGCTGCATTTGGGACGCCAGATGATTCCGCATCATGCCGCAGAATCCTCTTGCGTCCGTTTCGTTCACCATTATTCTCCATACATGGCGGCCTCCCTTCTTGCTGGATTAGTCTCCGCGCACAGGGACACGTGGGCCGCACCGCGAATACCCTGACGGCCGAGACCCACACATGCGAGGAGCAGTATGATGCGGATGGCCGGCGCAGTCGCGCTCCTGGTGGTGATCCTCGAAGTTCTGCTCGTGCTGAGCTACCTCGCCGGCCTGACGTGGGTCGGCGGCGTCCGGGGCGGCTTGCTCGTCAGCGGCGTCCTACTCCTGGTGATAGTGGGGCCCTGGCTGGGCGACCTGCGCGTATGGTTCGACAGTGCGGGGCCGGCGGGAACGGTCAGGCTGAGCTGGTGGGCGCGCGTAACCTTCCGCACGCTTGCCGACGCGAGCGAAGTGCGCGTGCGCTTCCTCATGATCCCGTGGCGACGCCGTATGCAGCGCAAGCCCAAGGAGAAGCCGCGCGAGCAACCCGAGGCGGAGCCAGTCGAGAGGCCCGCGCCGCGGAAGCGTGCCGCGCGCGTGGGCGAGGCCCTGCGTCGCGTGGATGCGCAGACGGTGGAGGACGTCAGCCGGGCTCTAGGTGCGGGCCTGCAGGCGCTCAACGAGTTGACCTGGGGCGCGACCGAGATGACGGTACGGATTGACGACCTCGCGCAGCAAGAGATTGCGGACCGTAGCCTCGAGCGTATCATGGGGCGGCGTGAGCTCGGGCCGATCGACCTCATGGTGGCGGCGAGCGGCGGAGACCGGCGCGTACGGCTGCGGTACCGCATCAGCATGCTGCGGCTGGGCCTGGCCGCGCTACAGATGAT
This sequence comes from Candidatus Zipacnadia bacterium, assembly GCA_029820295.1. Lineage (GTDB taxonomy): Bacteria > Armatimonadota > Zipacnadia > Zipacnadales > UBA5352 > JALGVA01. Next base: position 4,148 of record JALGVA010000152.1, on the reverse strand, counting down.
GGTCGATGGGAGAGTCATCGCGCTGGCCACAACCATGAAGCGGAAGAAACAGACCGCAGACGAGACGACGCGCGACCGGGACGAGAAGCTAATCGAGCAGATCGCTGAACAGAGAGAGGATGGGGCGGATGTCTGACTTCGACGTCGGCGGGTTCATTAAGGACGTCGTCAGTGGGCTGACGACCGTGACCGACTCGGTGAAGATCATAGGCGAGCCCGTCACCGTGGGCGACAAGGTGGTCATTCCGGCGGTCGTGGCGAAGGTGGGCTTTGGCGCAGGCGGCGGTAGTGGCACGGATGCCGAAGGCCCCGGCGATGGGTCTCAGAAGGGCTCCGGCGGCGGGGGAGGGGGCGGCGTTGTCATGACGCCGGTCTTTCTGATCGTGGACCAGGATGGCGAGCGGCTGATGACCGTGCCTGGCCCGTTCGACGCGGCCACCTCAATGTTCGAGAAGGCGAAGGGCGCGCTGGATCGCGTCATGCCGCGCAAGTCGGGTGGCGCGGACCTCGCCGAGGACGAGGAGCTGCGCGACCTCGAGGAGGGCGCGCCCGGCGCGGCGCACTGACGGCGTGGCCGAGACGCCCTAGCATTGCAGGAGAAGTTGCCCGAACTCACCTTGGGGCGTTACTGCGGTCGCGATCATGCGTTAACTATAACCGAACGCACCCCAACCTCGTCTAACTCGTTGGGAAGCGGGAAGTGGATGCGTCTTGAACACCTGCACCGACCTTGGCTTGGCCGCCCCGGGAGCCCTGAAGCCTTGTGTTGAGGACAGGACGACCAAGTCTCGTGACAAGCTCGCACGGCCCTTTCTTGCTGGCTCAAGCCGGACTGGGCCCATCACCCCGACAGGCACCGAATGGAGTCACCTCAGATCGATGTCGCGGCGGTGGGAGTTCGGGTGCGCCGGGGACACGAAGTCATGGTAGGAGCAGATCCCTGGCAATGCTAAGCGGCGTGGAACTCCCCGTTCGGCTCAGCCTGTCTCCAAAGGAGAGACCACACAATGGCGCCGGCCCGTCAGGACGCCCCTGCTCACGGCACGTACACACATCTCGACATCCTTCAGGGGCTGCAGGCACGGAGGGGGGCGTTTCCGACCTCTGATGTGGGCATTCAAGAATGGACCAGGGAGGCCTACGCCATGGCCTTGGGCGGCAGAGACGCCAAGGGCGCCGTCGATGAGACAGCGCGCCTCGTTGCACTCCAGGTAGCGATCGCACTGAGCTATCGAGCACTCGCTCAAGCCGACGCCCTCCCGACGGGTTTCCCTGAGTTGCCCGAGCAGTAGCCGAGACCACACTACGGACAGCCCGGCGACCTCAGTCGTCGGGCCGTCCGCATGCAGGGATACCAATCATCGCCTCTTCATCTGGGAACGTTACCACCCCGTGAGGCGTTCGTTAACGCTAACAGAAGTCCGCGCCGCGCGATGCCCGCAAGGAGGAAGCCGAAAATGCCGAGTGGGCGCCTCAAAGTGGTGTTATCGCAGGTCGTCAGAGAGAGCCTCGCACGGGGCTCGCCGGATCGTGCTGACTTCATCCTCACCGCAGCCCGACGAACGTTCGAGACCTACAGTGACTGCAGCCTCCCGCTCGACGAGACGCGACGCCTGTTCCACCGCGTTCTCCGCAACGTGATGATCGACGAAGGTCGCCGCCGTAAGCGGCAGGCCGAGACATCGCTTCAGCAAGTCCCCGAGACCCATCCCCTACTCTGCACCGAGGACACCACAACGACGGCCGTTCTCCACAGCGAACGGCTGGACCACGCGCGGGTCGTTGCATCAGTGGTACGCGAAGTGCTTCACGAGGAGGACCCCATAAGCTGCCTCCTCTACCAGGCCCGCCACTTGACCGATCCGCCGCTGCCATATGCGGAGATCGGCGAGATAGCCGGGCTCTCTGAGGCCGCAGCAAAGATGCGGACTCGCAGAGCGACAGCGCGCATCGCGCGACACGTGATCGACAGGCTTTCGGGCAGCGCACCCCACACACTCGCGTTCTTCTTGGGTGAAGACCTGACGGGTGAGGTGGGTTGATATGCCGCAGGCCGCCTTCCTGATTGAGTCGCTGTGGCAGCACCTATCGCACTTATCGCCGACCGCGCAGCTCTACACGCTGCTCGTCTACATCGCGCCGATCCACGACCAGACAATTGACTGGGAGCGCCTGCCTCAACTCGACCCCGAACAGCGCAAGGCACTTGAGGCGGAACTGATCGCCGACCTTTGGCCCCGTGTGCTATCCGACCTTCTCGACGAGTACCCGCACTTCCCGGAGGAGTGGAGGAAGCAGTAGCCTCGCGGGGAGCAGACGATTCAACTGGCCGTTCAGTGGTGCGAACTACAACGGCGGCGCCGCCCTCGGGCAGGTCGATGCTGACCAGGCCACGGGCATCAGGCGCCGCCGCCTCGCGTTTGCTCGGCCGCTGATCGGCGCCGAAGTAGACGACCTCGCCCGACCACTCCTCCCCCGGCCAGCCGAAACTGCCCTCGCGCAGCGTGATGATGCGCTCGCGGCCGATGATGACACCGGCGTCCAGCTCGATGGGCGTAATCGGATACTCGTAGGTGGCCAGGTTCTCGCCCGTGAACAGGCGGTAGAACATGGGCGCGGAGAACAGATAGAGGTTCGCATCGCGCAACTTGCGCTCGATGTCGGCGAGGAAGTCGGCCTCGGAGACCTCGGGGTCGTGATAGACCGAGTAGCCGGCGTAGGCGATGGGCGTGTACAGCGCGGTCTTGAGGATGGTGCTGAGCCCGTGGTGCGGGATCATGTTCTCGCAGAAGCGCACCACCCGGCGTTGGTATTCAGTCAGCGTCCCGGGCGGCGTGTTGCCCACCACCAGGGCGCCGCGCGACTCGAAGGCGTCGAGCAGCGCGAGCTTGAAGTCGAGCCACGCGATCTCGGGCGCGCCACATTCAGCGACGATGTCCCCGGTCTCGCGGTCGATCTCGAAGGTGTTGCCGTCCGGGTGGGCGTAGTCGGGCCAGCCGTTGAAGCCGTGGCGCATCTCGTCCCAGTACAGGCCGTCGGCGCCGATCTCGTCGAGGATCATGGTCGGGATCTTGTCGAGGATCTCGCGGCCGAGGGCGTTGTCGAGAGTGGGCAGCACCAGCGCAAGCTCCATGCCCCACTGGGTGTCGGCGGTGTGCATCCGCGGGGCGCCGTCGGCCCTGCGCACGATACTGTCGGCGTAGCGGTCGAGCAGGTCCTGGCCGGCGACGAGCTTGGCGTCGTAGTAGATCAGGCACTTGATGCCCGGGCGCAGGCGGCGGAGTTTCTCGATGGCCTGGCGGAGGCGCACGCGGTAGTCGGCGTAGAGGTCGGTAGTGACGATGGGGCCGTGGCCGATGTTGGGCGTGCCGGCGTCTCGCAGCTTGCGGTCCAGCCAGCCGCCCTGTGACATGGTGATGTTGATGTTGAGACGCTCCAGGTGCTCACGCAGCTCATCATCATCGTAGGCGAGGATGGCATCGGGGTCGAAGAAGTTGATGCCGCCGTCGATGGTGAACGGCTCGGAGAGCCAGTCGGCGCGCAGCATGTTGATGATGTCGAAGACGTTGCCGGTGTCGGTGGCGTACACCCCCCACGTCATGGTGTAACTGTCCCCGGGACGAAGGCCGAACCAGTCGTCGGCGAGGCCGGCGATCTGATGGTCATCGTCGAACTCGAACTTCGCATGCTGGCGCAGCAGATCGTCCTCGGCCACCAGCGCCACGCCCGAGTCATCGCGCGGCAGGAAGAGGTAGGGGGCGGTGGCGAGAGTTGCGTCGGAGACGCGCGCCGGGTCCTCGAGGCCGCCGAAGTTGACGCGGTCGGCGCGCCCGTCGAGCAGGCGCAGGCGATGGCGGATGCGAATGCCCACCGGCTCAGCGGCGGTGCTGGTGAAGCTGTCGCGCACCAGCAGGCGGCCGTCGTCGAGACGCTCGATGATGGTGCGCTCGAGCCGCCAGCCGGGGCCGACGATGGTGGGCGCGGTCACCGGCCCCGTGGCGCGGGGGAAGGTCAGCCACTGGGTCTCGCCCTCCGCGCCGGGCGCGGAGAACTCGCTGGTCAACTCATAGCGATGACCGCGCACACGGATGATCGTCGCCGCGGGGCGACCGTCTTCGATGGCGATGGGGGCGAAGCGTTGTTCGCGC
>JALGVA010000151.1 GCA_029820295.1 Candidatus Zipacnadia bacterium | reverse complement strand
CGATGGCGTCACCGCCGAGATCGACCGGGCGATCGCGCAAGCCTGCGCGGACCCATTCCCGACGCCCGACAGCCTCGAGACCATCGACGGCCCGCCCATCCGCCCGCCCGCGCCCGTCGGTGGACAGGACGAGCAGGCGGTCGCCGATGCGCTCACTAACCCGAAGCATCTGGCGCGCGTCACCGTGATGGCGGCGGAGTGGGCGCGACGCTCGCCGGTACAGGTCACTCAAGCCGACCTCATCCGGGAGGGCCTCACCGGCCTCGCGAAGGCCGCCGAGCGCTTCGACTCCGCGCGCCACGAGAGCTTCGACGACTACGCCGAGTGGTGGATCCGGCAGGGCATCACCCGCGCCATCGCCGAGCGTCAGCACGATATGTGGCCGCCGAGCCCACTCGCGAGATGGCGTGGGGGCAGGTGGTGGCCGAGGCGCTGCGCGAGGAGATGGAGCGCGATGAGCGCGTCTTCCTCATCGGCGAGGACCTCGGTCCGGTGCGCGAGCGCGAGAACCTGTGGGGGCAGCTCCGCGAGCGCCGCGTCTTCCAGACGCCCATCTCCGAGGCGGCCTTCGTAGGCCTGGGCACCGGCGCGGCGGCGACAGGCCTGCGCCCGGTGGTCGAGATCATGTACATGGACTTCGTAGCGGTGTGCTTCGACCAGATCGTCAACCAGTGCGCGCCGCTCAAGCTCATGTCCGGCGGGCGCATCAGCGTGCCCCTGGTCATCAAGACCCCGGCGGGCTGCGGCTCGCGCGAGGCCGCGCATCACTCCGGCCACCACGAGGCCTGGTTCATGCACGCGCCCGGCATCAAGGTCGCCATCCCGTCGAACGCCTACGACGCCAAGGGGCTGCTGAAGACCGCCATCCGCGACGACGATCCGGTGCTGTTCGTCGAGCACCGGCTGCTACGCCGCAGCCAGGCGCAGGTGCCCGAAGGCGAGTGGCTGGTGCCCTTCGGCGAGGCGGCTGTGCGGCGCGAGGGCCACGACATCACCGTGGTCGCGACCTCCTACGCGGTCACCAAGGCCCTGCGCGCGGCGCGGGCCCTCGAAGGCGAGGTCTCCGTCGAGGTGGTCGATCCGCGCACGCTGGTGCCGCTGGATGTGCAGACGATCCTGGCGTCGCTGGCGAAGACCGGGCGGCTGCTGGTGGTCCACGAGGCGCCGGCGCGCGGGGGTGCGGGCGCGGAGATCATCCGTCGCGTGATGGAGGATGGCGGCTTCGACCTGCTGAGGGCCGCCCCGCGGGTGCTCGCGCGCGGCGACACGCCGATGCCCTACAGCCCGCCGCTGGAGGACGCAGTGCTGCCGCAGCCGTCTGATATTGCGGCGGCGATCCGTGAGATAGCGTGGGGGTAGTCACCGGCCGCCGGTCAGCAGTCGCCGGTCGCCGGTCGTAAGTCGCAAGCTGCCGGCGACGGCTCACGGCCACGGCGTACATGCCGTGCCGACGCAGGGCCAGGTGCGCGAGGCCGGCCGGGCGCACTACCCGCCCCCGCCGCGCAGATCGACTGCCGTGCGGATGACGCCCTCGTCGCCGGTGAGGCTGGAGCGCTCCACCACGGCGATGCGCACCGGCAGGCCCAGCACGGCCGCCAGCTCGCGCTCGAGGTCGCCGCGCATACGCGCCAGCGCCATGAGGCGCTGCTCGGTCCCCGAATGCTGCGCCGGCACCGCCACGCGGATCTCGACGTCGTCGAAGGCCTGGCCGCCCACCACGACCTCGTGCTCGGTGCTCGCGCCGACCAGCCCCTCCACCGTGTCGGCGATAGCGCGCGGCTGGATGATGATGCCACGCACCACGATGGTGTCGTCGGTGCGCTGTCGCGGGCGCGACATGCGCGCGAAGCTGCGTCCACACGCGCACGGCTCCACGTTGAGGCTGCACACGTCGCCGGTGCGGTAGCGGATCAGCGGCAGCGCCTCCTTCTCCAGCGTGGTGATCACCAGCTCACCCTCGGCGCCGGGCGGCAGCGGCTCGAGGGTATCAGGATCGACCACCTCGGCCAGGAAGAAGTCCTCGTTGATGTGCAGCCCCGCCCGCTCCTCGCACTCGGCCGCCAGCCCCGGCCAGGCCGCGACGCGCACGCCGTAGTTGTCCAGCGCCTGCACGCCCAGCCGCTCCTCGATCTCCACGCGCGTCGGCTCCGGCCACGGCTCGCCGCCCAGCAGCGCCGTCTGCAGCCACAGCCCGCGCGGCCCCAGGTCCATCTGCTCCAGCTCATCCGCCAGGTGCAGGGCGTCCGAGGGCATCCCCACCAGCACCGTGCTCCGGTAGTCGTGCATCACCTGCACCTGCTTGCGGTAGTCGCCGCCGGGCACCGAGATGACCGACGCGCCGATCAGGTGCGCACCGCTGGCGAAGCCGAAGCCGGCGTCGAACATGCCGGTCTCGAAGGGGATCTGCACCACCGAGTCGGCGTCGATGCCCGCCGCGGTCATGACGCGAGCGGCCAGCTCCGCCCAGTGCATGAGGTCATTGCGCGTGTACGCCGCCACCGCCGGCCCCCAGGTGAGCCCCGGCGCGGTGTCGATGCGCACCACCTCGCGCAGCGGCACCGCAATGAAGCCGTAGGGGTAGCCCTCGGCCATGTCCATGCGGCTGGTCAGGGGCAGGCGGGCCAGGTCCTCGAGCGAGCGCACGCCGTCGGGCACGAAGTCCAGCGACGCGAAGCGCTCGCGGTACCAGGCGATGTTGCGCATGGCGCGGTTGAGCGTCGCCTGCACGCGCTCGAGCTGGAGCTGCAGCAGCTCGTCGCGCGCCATGGTCTCGGCCTCGGGGTTGAAGATATGCCCGCCCTCCACGGTACTCGACCTCCCGCACGCGGCGTCTACTCCCACACCTCGCGGTAGCCCTTGCCGAGGTACGCGCGCTGCACCTCGGGGTTGTCCAGCAGGTCCTGCGCGGTACCTTCCAGCACGATGCGCCCGGTCTCGATGACGTAACCGCGGTCGGCGATGCGCAGCGCCGCGCGCGCATTCTGCTCGACCAGCAGCACGGTCAGGCCCTCCTCGCGCAGCTTCTGCACTTCGGCCAGGAACTGCTGGGCGATGATCGGCGCCAGCCCCAGCGAGGGCTCGTCGAGCATGAGCAGCCGCGGGCGCGACATCAGCCCGCGCGCGAGTGCCAGCATCTGCTGCTCACCGCCGCTGAGGCTGCCGGCGAGCTGGTCGCGGCGCTCGGCCAGCCGCGGGAAGCGCTCAAACTGCTGCTTCATGTCCGCCAGCGCCTGCGTGCGCCCCGCCCCGCGCCAGCGCGAGTACGCACCCAGCAGCAGGTTGTCGGCCACGCTCAGCGCCCCGAATACCTGCCGCCCCTCCGGCACGTGGCAGATGCCCGCGCGCACCAGCCGGTGCGGCGGCCAGTTGGTCACACCGCGGTCCTCGAACTCGATCTCACCCGCCTGCGCGCGCAGCAGGCCCGAGATGACCGCGAGCGTAGTGCTCTTGCCCGCGCCGTTGGCGCCGATGAGGGTCACGATCTCGCCGTGCCCCACGTGCAGGGAGATGCCCCGCAGCGCCGGCACGCGCCCGTAGGAGGCGTCGATGCTCCGCAGGCGCAGCATCAGTCCGCGACCTCCCCGAGGTAGGCGGCGAGCACCCGCTCGTCGTTGCGCACCTGCTCGGGCGTGCCCTCCGCCAGCCGCTGGCCGCCGTCGAGCACCAGGACCTCGTCGGAGATGTTCATCACCAGCGACATGTCGTGCTCCACCAGGAGCACGGTCACGCCGCCGGTGCGGATCTCCTCGATGATCTCCCCCATGCGCTCGGTCTCGCGCATGTTCAGGCCGGCCGCGGGCTCGTCCATGAGCAGCAGCGTCGGCTCGGCCGCCAGCGCCCGCGCGACCTCCACCAGCCGCCGCTGGCCGATGGGCAGCGCCGCCGCCGGGCGCCCCGCAAGCTCGGCCAGCCCCGCGCGCTCCAGCGCCACCATCGCCGTCTCGCGGTACTCGCGCTCCTCCGCGCCGGCGCCCAGGATGCGCAGCGCCGCGGTGAAGATGGTGGACCGTCCCCGCAGGTGGTGCCCGACCATCACGTTCTCGAGCACGGACATCTGATCGAAGAGCAGGCTCGTCTGGAAGGTGCGGCCCAGCCCCAGCGCAGCGATGCGGTGCGTGGGCATCCCCAGCAGTTGGTGGCCCTCGAAGATCGCCGAGCCCGCGTCCGAGGGCAGCACGCCGGTGATGAGGTTGAAGATCGTGGTCTTGCCCGCGCCGTTGGGCCCGATGAGCGCCTTGATCTGCCCCGCGTGCACCTCGAAGCTCACGTTCTTGACTGCCTCGAGGCCGCCGAAATCCTTGCACAGCCCGCTGACGCTCAGCAGCGGCTCACTCATCGCCGCTCCCCCTTCGCCGGCGCGCGATGCGATCGGTGACGGCGCTCCAGGCCGAGGCCAGCGCACGCGTGACGCCGCCGGGCATGACGATCATCATGAACATCAGCAGCAGGCCGTAGACCACGATGTCCCAGTTGGTGTACGGGCGCAGCACCTCCTGGATGCCGGTGATGATGATCGCCCCCAACACCGGACCCCACAGCGTGCCCTGGCCACCGAGCACCACCATCACCAGCATGGCGATCGAGGTGTGGAAGCCGAAGGGCGTGGGCGAGAGAAAGCGCATCGATGAGTGCGCGTAGAGCGTGCCGGCGATCGAGGCATAGGCCGCGCTGATGACGAAGGCGCGCACCTTGAAGGTGGCGGTGTCCACGCCCAGGGTCTCCGCGGCCAGCTCACTGTCGTGCAGCGCGCGCAGCGCCCGCCCGGGGCGGGACTCCACCAGGTTGGCGAACACCACGGTCAGCAGGCACACCCACGCCCACACGAAGTAGAAGTAGTGCACGTCCATCGAGGTGGTCAGCTCGCGCCCGAACAGCGTCATCGCCGGGATGCCCGGCAGCCCGCTCGAGCCGCCGGTGAGGCTCGAGGTCTGGCGGATCACCACCGAGACGATGATGCCCACCCCCAACGTGGCCATCGCCAGGTAGTGACCGTGCAGACGCAGCGTGGGGCGCCCCACGAGCCACGCCACGGCCGAGGTGGCCAGCAGCGCGGCCACCATCGCCGGCCAGGGGTTCCAGCCGTAGGTGGCGGTGAGGATCCCGGAGGTGTAGGCGCCGATGCCGAAGAACGCGGCGTGGCCCAGCGAAACCTGGCCGGCGTAGCCCATGAGCAGGTTCAGGCCGGTCGCCAGGATCAGGTTGAGGCCGACGAAGATCAGCACGTGGATGTAGTAGCGGTTGTGCACCGCCAGCGGCACCAGCGCCACGAGCACGAAGAAGCCGAGGATCTGCAGCTTCTGAGCGCGGCGGCGCCGGGCCGCCATCGTAGCCTCATTGGGTGGGGTGGGCTCAGGCGGCGCTTCGCGGACCGCGGCCATCTCAGTCCTCACCCCCCGTGTCGCCGCCCAGGATGCCACTGGGGCGGATGAGCAGCACGGCGATGAGCACGATGAAGGCGATGGCGTCTTTGTACTGCGAACTGACCAGCCCCGCCCCCAGCGCCTCGAGCACGCCCAGCACCAGCCCGCCCACGATCGCCCCCAGGCCGTTGCCCAGCCCGCCGAGCATGGCAGCGCAGAAGCCCTTGAGCCCCAGCATGGTGCCCACGTTGTACTGCGTCATGGTGATGGGGGCCAGCACGATGCCGGCGATGGCGCCGATGGCCGCCGCCAGCGCGAACGACCACGAGACCATGCGCGACAGCTCGATGCCGCACAACTGCGCGGCGTGCGCGTTGATGGCACACGCCCGCATGGCCTTGCCCACCACGGTGTGCTCGAAGATCACCCACATGGCGATCGCGGTCACCAGCGTCGCGCCCATCACCCACAGCGACTGCGGCGTGATGCTCGCGCCCAGCACCGCGATGGGGGCGTTGCCGCTGAAGGCGGGCACCGGGCGCTCATCAGGGCCCCAGATGATGCTGGCCAGGCCGCGCAGGAAGATGGAGGCGCCCACGGTGATGATGATGAGGACGACGACGGAGGCGTTGCGCGCGGGGCGGATGGCGGCGCGATCGAGGATCACCCCCACCACCGTGGTGACGGCAATGCCCACCAGCGCGGCCAGCCACAGCGGCAGCCCCCACGCGGTCATGCTGGCCGCGGTCACCATGCCGCCGAGCATGACGAACTCGCCCTGGGCGAAGTTGATCACGCCCGTGGCGTTGTACACCAGCGAGAAGCCCAGGGCGATCAGGGCGTAGGTGCCGCCCGTGGTCATCCCGGACAGGATGAACTGCCATACCTGCTCGAGCAGCGTCATGTCGGCCGGCTCTCCGTGTGCGCCGGTGGAAACGAAGAGGCCGCGCCCCCTGGTGGGGGGCTCGGCCCGCGACTCAGGCACGTGCGGCGGGTCGCCGATGTGGCACAGGCCCCGCCCCGGGCCATTCCCCGTCCGCGGCGCCGCACCTTCCCCCAGACGCACGGGCGCGCCGACCGGCGGCCGGCGCGCCCGCTGTGGTCCGGAATGATGCGGCTTACTCCTCGGTGATGAGCTTCCAGTCGCCGTCCACGATCTCAACCATCACGAAGGCGTCCGGGCTCAGGCCGTAGTGCGAATCGGCCGAGAAGTTAAAGGTCCCGCCGATGCCCTGGAAGTTCTCGGTCTCCTCGACGTGATCGCGGATGGCGGCGCGGTCGGTGGCGCCGTCGCGCAGCGCGTTGACCACCAGCATCACCGCATCCCAGGCATGGCCGCCGAAGGTGTCGGCCGGCCGCCCGTACTTCTCCTCGAACTGCTGCGCGTACTCCATCAGCAGCGCCTTGGCCGGGTCGTCGTCGGGGAGCTGCTCGGCCACCAGCAGCTTGCCCGCGGGCAGGATGACGCCCTCGGCGGCGTCGCCCGCGCCCTCGATGAAGCGGCGGTTGGCCACACCGTGGCTCATGATCAGCGGAATCTCGATCCCGAGCTGCTGCACGTTCTTGGCGATCTGCGCCGGCGCCGGGCCGATGCCCCAGCACACGATGGCCTGCGCATCGGTCGCCTTGATCTTGGTGAGCTGCGCGGTCATGTCGGTGTCGCTGTCGGCGAACTGCTCGTCGGCCACGATCTCGATGCCCGCGTCCGGCGCCTGGTCGATGAGCTGCTGCCGCCCGGGCTCACCGAAGCCGGTGCTGGCGGTCAGAGCCGCGATCCTGGTGATGCCCTGAGAGTTGAGATACTGGTAGATGCGCGCCACGGCGTCGTGGTCGTTCTGCGGCGTGACGAACACCCACTCGCGCACCGGATCGGTGATGACGCTGGCCGCCGCGCACGAGATCAACGGCACCTCAGCGTCCTTCACGGCCTCCACGACACCCATGGTCGTGCCGGACCGGCTCGGACCCACGATGGCCAGCACGTTCTCGGTCTCGATCAGCTCCGTGACCGCAGTCAGCGCCTCGGTCTCCTCGCCCTTGGTGTCGCGCACGATGATCTCCAGGGGCCGGCCGTCGATGCCGCCCTCAGCGTTGATCTGCTCCTCAAGCATCTTGGCGGTGTCGCGCTCGGGCTCTCCCAGCGAGGAGGCCGGGCCGGTCAGAGCGAAGATCGCGCCGACCTTCAGTGGCTCGCCGTCGGGTGTCGTCGCCGGCTGGTCTATGTCCTCGGGCGGAGTGCCGATCTCGGTCGGCTCTGGAGGTTGCGGGCACCCCGTGATCCCCATCACCAGCGCCGCCGTCCCCATCAGCAGCAGCACCAGCCACAGTCGGCCTGTCAGCTTGCTCATCGATACGCCTCCCTCATCATTCTCGATGGCATTCGGCACGCGGTTAAGCGGGGAGTCTACCGCGATGGCGGCGGCTTGTCAAAGGCGTCCGCAAAGAAAGCGCGCCGAGCTGCCGGCCTACTCGAGCAGCGTCCACGCCCCGTCCTCAATGCGCACCATCACGAACGCCTCGGGGCTGTTGCCGTAGTGGTCCTCGGGCGAGTATGTGAAGATGCCGCCGATGCCGACGAACCCGTCGGTCTTCTCGACCTCGTCGCGGATCGCGGCGCGGCCGGCATCCGGCCCGGCGCGCTCGATGGCCTGCACCACGATGTGCAGCGCGTCCCAGGCGTGGCCGCCGTAGTGGTCCGGCTCCCGGCCGTACTCGGCCACGAACATGTCGTGGTACTCGCGCAGCGCGCCGAGCTGCGGGTCGTCCTCGGGGAGCTGGTCGAACACGATCAGCTTGGCCGCGGGCATGATCACCCCGTTTGCTGCACCCTCCGCCGCCGCGATGAAGCGCTCGCTCGCGACGCCGTGGCTCTGGAAGAGCGGGATCTCCATCGCCAGCTGCTGCATGTTCCTGGCGATCAGCGCGGGCGCCTTGCCGATGCCCCAGCAGATGACCGCCTGCGCATCGCCGGCCTTGATGTTGGTGAGCTGCGCGGTCATGTCGGTGTCGGTATCGGCATACTGCTCGTTGGCGACGATCTCGATGCTGTGCTCGGGGGCCTGGGCCTCAAGCTGCTTCAGGCCCTCCTCGCCGAAGCCGCTGCTCTCGGTGAGCAGGGCGACCTTGGTGATGCCCTCGCGCTGCATGTAGGTATAGATGCGGAAGACCGCGTCGCGGTCGCCGGGCGCGACCTGGAAGACGAACTCCTTGACGGGGTCGGTGATGGCGCGCGCGGCCGCGCACGAGATCAGCGGCACGCCCGCCTCCTGGACGCGCTCCACCAGCGCCATGGTCGTGCCGCTCCGACTCGGGCCGATGATGGCGACCACGTTCTCGCGATCGATCAGCTCCATCGCCCCGTTCAGAGCCTCGCTCTCTTCGCCCTTGGTGTCGCGCACGATCACCTCGACCGGCCGGCCGTCGATGCCGCCCGCCTCGTTGATCTGCTTGGCCAGCATCACCGCGGTGTCGCGCTCGGGCTCGCCCAGCGGCGAGGCGGCCCCGGTCACCGCGAACAGCGCGCCGATCTTGATGGGCTCGCCCGACGGCCCGGCCTGCTCGCCTCCCTCAGGCGGCGCGCTCACGGTGGTCGTCTCCGGCTCGGGCGTCGGGCAGCCGGCCATGGCCAGCAGTATGGCGACCAGCGCGGCGCCCAGGATGGTTATGCCCGCGGTGCGACGGGTGGTACTCATGGCAGTGTTCGCCTCCTGCCGCGGCAGGGCCGCGGCACGTGTGCAGGTATGTAATCCTTCGCGGCGGCGCGGCATGGCTCAGGCGCGGCGGTCATTCACCAGCCGCACCGGCAGCTCCTGCAGCGGCGTGCCGTCGGCGGACTGGAAGATGATCACGTGGCGCGAGAACGGGATCTCGACGCCCTCGGCGTCGAAGGTGAGCTTGACCCGGCGGCGCAGCTCGAAAGCCACCTCCCGGTGCCGACCGGGCCGTACCGGCACGGTGAGTCGCAGGCCGATGTCCGAGGTGTTGAAGCCGGTGACGCGCACGTTCGGCGGCCCGGTGATGTCGTGCAGGTCCTCCCGCGCGTCGCGCGCCACCCGCTCGAGGACGGCCAGCGCGTGGTCGAGGTCGCCCTCGTAAGAGACACCCACATCCACCACCGCGCGCACGAAGCGCTTGGAGTAGTTGATGACCTGCTGCACCTGGCCGTTGGGGACGATCGCCAGGCTGCCGTCGGGCTGGCGGATGGAGGTGGCGCGCAGCGTGATCGCCTCCACGGTCCCCGCCACGCCGGCCAGCTCAACGAAATCGCCGACCATGTACTCGCCCTCGAACAGGATGAAGAAGCCGCTGATGACATCCTGCACCAGGCTCTGCGCGCCAAAGCCGATGGCCAGGCCGGCAATCCCGGCTCCGGCCAGAATCGCGGTGACATCCACGCCCAGCATCTGCAGCGCCATCACCGCGGCCACGAAGTAGATGACGTAGCGCAGGATGCTGTTGACCAGGGGGATCATGGTGTCGCGGCGCTGCCGGGCGACCGCGCTGTCGTCACCGCCGGCCGCCAGGCGGGCGATCACGGCCATGCCCAGCGCCAGCGCGAGCTGCGCGCCGACGATGACCGCAGCGGCCTTGACGATGCTGTTGGACAGCTCGTAGGCATCGCTGCCCAGTGGCGCGCTGCGCAACACGTAGGCACCGGCCCCCACGTAGACCGCCCAGCGCAGCGCGGTCTTCACCGACTCGACGATGCGCTGCACCCGGCGCTGGGTGCGCCCCTCGTCGGCGTCGCGCTCGGGCGTGGGCAGGCTCTCGTGGATGGCGTCCACAGCGGCGTCGAGCGAGTCGCTGATCAGCCGCACCAGCGCCCACACGACAATCAGGGACAGAACGAAGCTGGTCCAGTAGACGGCGGTGTCCGGCAGGTTGAGCGCGCCCGCGATCAACAGCCCGCCGGCCAGCCACAGCGCGGCGCTCACCAGATGCGCGAAGTGGTAGCCGAGCATGTCGATGCGCTCGTCGGCGACACGCACCACGCGCGCGGCCTTGAGCTGCTCGACGATCCACACCCGCGCCCTGGCGCCCAGCCACGACAGCAGCTTGAGCAACACCAGGATGGCGAGGATCTGGCCCGCGCCGATTCCGGCGCTGCGCAGCGTCACTGCCCGGTTGTCGATCACCTGGGCCGTCACCAGGTCGGCGGCATTGTAGCCGGCGGCGGTGAGCCAGCCGTTGTAGGCGACCACGCCGAAGGCGCCCAGCCCGGCGACGAGCTTGATCACGCGCGCCACCTGGTCGCTGAGCAGCTCGCGCTGTTCCTCGGGCATCAGGCAGCGGCCGTCGCGCGACCTGGACATGTCCCCGACGACGCGCAGGACGCTCCCAGCGATGCGGATGAGCAGCCACGCCAGCGCGGCGAGCAGGATCAGCTCGGCCAGCGCCACCGCCGCGTTGGGCATGAGCAACTGCGTCTTCACGCTCTCTGTGCCTCCCCGCCACCACCCGGGCTGGCTTACTCGGGCCGGCCGCGCACCATCGACGCGACCTTGGCGGGCAGCCCGAAGATCTCGATGAAGCCGCGCGAGCCCGACTGGTCGAAGACGTCCGCGTCACCGTAGGTCGCCAGGGAGAAGTCGTAGAGCGACTGCGGCGAGGTGCGCGCGACCGCCTCGGCGCGGCCCTTGAAGAGCTTCACGGTGACCTCGCCGGTGACGGGCTCCTGCGTCTGTGCCATGAAGGCGTCCAGCGCCACCCGCAGCGGCGTGTACCACAGGCCGTAGTAGACCAGTTCGGCGTACTTCAGCTCCAGGTGCTGCTTGAAGTGCGCGGTCTCGCGGTCAAGCACCAGGCTCTCCAGGTCGCGGTGCGCCTCGAGGATGATGGTCGCCGCCGGCGCCTCGTACAGCTCGCGCGACTTGATGCCCACCAGGCGGTTCTCCATCATGTTCACGCGCCCGACCCCGTGTGCGCCCCCCAGCGCGTTGAGGCGCCCGATCAACGCGACCCCGTCCATGCGCTCCCCGCCCAGCGACACCGGCACGCCCTGCTCGAAGCCGACAGTCACGTACTCAGGCTCGTCCGGCGCCTCCAGCGGGTTGACCGTCCACTCCCACGCGTCCTCGGGGGCCTCCAGCGACGGGTCCTCGATAGCGCCGCACTCGATCGACCGACCCCACATGTTGGTGTCCGTCGAGTACGGACTCTCCTTGCCCACCGGCACGGGAATGCCGTGCTGGTTGGCGTAGTCGATCTCCTGCTCGCGCGTCATGCCCCACTCGCGCGCGGGCGCGATGACCTTCATCTCCGGCGCCAGGGCCGCGTAGGTGACCTCGAAGCGCACCTGGTCGTTGCCCTTACCGGTGCAGCCGTGGGCCAGCAGGCTCGCGCCGTGCTCACGCGCCACCCGCACCTGCTGCCTGGCCAACAGCGGCCGCGCCAGCGCGGTGAAGGCCACGTACTTGCGCTCGTAGGTCAGGTTGGCGGCGATGGCGCGCGTGATGTGCTGCTCGAAGAACTCCTGCCTGGCGTCCACCACGATCGACTCGATCGCGCCCACCTGCTCGCCCTTGGTGCGGATGCCCTCGTAGTCGCGCTCCTCGCCGACATCGACGGCCACCGCGATCACGTCCACGTCGTAGGTCTCGGCGATCCACCGGATCGCGACCGATGTGTCCAGCCCCCCG
>JALGVA010000026.1 GCA_029820295.1 Candidatus Zipacnadia bacterium | reverse complement strand
GATGACGATCTCCGCCTGGTCCGCGCGCGTGGGCTCATCGACGATGAGGAGCTGGAGCTGGCCCGGCTCGATCCCCTGTCCGGCCATGTGCTCGACCCACGCGGTGATCCAGTCGCCCACCATGCGGTCGAAGCGCGGCGTGCCGAGCGGCTCGCCCCGGAAGTCCGCGGACGCGCGCAGGAAGACGCTGTAGTAGCGCGGATCGGGCCAGCGCCCGACCCAGCGGTCCCAGCGCGTGAAGTCGAGTTCGCCGGTCAGCCGCCCCTCGTCATCGTACTCCCCGCCGCCGGGCGCCGTGTCGCGCGTGGCCCACGGCACGTTCACGTGGTGCTCGCGCATCTTCGCGATCAGCGGCCCCATGTTCTGCGCGGTTACGCCGTAAAGGCCGCCGGTGTCGGTGTAATCCCAGCCGCCCAGCGAGAGCGTCGGCTCATCCGGGAAGGCGATGTCGGCGATGCGCACCGCAAAGGGCAGCGCGATCGGTGCGATGCCCCCGGCGCTCACCGTGACCGTGCCCTCGTGGAGGCCCGGCGCCGCGCCGGCCGAATCGAGCGCGAGCCAGACCTGCCGCGTCACGCCCGCGGGGATGTCGATGGCGAAGCCGCCCTCGACCGCTTCGGCCTCGGGGAGCGCGGCGGCGATGGGGGTGAGGTCGCGGGTGTCGGTGAAGAGCACCTCGCGCACGCTTACGCCCGGCACGCCCTGCACCGACACCACGGCGGTGATGGCCTCATCCATCGCGTTGGTCAGGTTGAAGGCCTCGGCGCGGCGCTCGCCCACCATCATGTCGGCGCGGAGCACGGGCGCCTCCGCCGGTGGCCCGGCGGGCGCCTGCGTCGGCTGCAGCGGATCCCAGCGGCTGTTCGCCCACGCCGTCAGGCCCGTGAAGCCGCGCGCGCGCAGCACCGGCGCATTCAGCGCGTAGATGCGCGCGTGCAGGTCGTCCAGCGGCAGGATGGTGGTAAAGCCCTCGGGGACGCGGGGCGGCAGCGCCTCGATCTCCGCCGCCAGCGCATCGGCCCGGGCCTGCAGCGTCGCACGCTCGGCGTCCGGAAGGTCGGCCTCGGCGATGGCCGCGCGCGCCGCGTCGAGGTCGGTGGTCAGGCGCTCGCGGATCGACGCGACCACGGCTCCCTCCCTGGCGAAGGCCACCGGGTCCTCGATCGGCTCTCCCGGCGGCGTCACCGCCAGCAGCTCATCGGGCCCGCGGTAGACCTCGATCTCGTCGGCGAAGAAGAACGGGAAGTAGATCGCCAGTAGCCGCAGGTAGCGGCCGTGGGTGCGCAGCGCCGACGTCGCGAAGCGGTGAATCTGGTAACCCGCGCCCGGGGGCCCGACCTCGTCGGCGCTGAGCGTCCGCAGGTCGCCCACCAGGTACCAGTGCTCGCCATCGTCGCTGACCAGCAGGTAAAGCGCGTTCGGCCAGGCCACGCCGGCGATGCCCGCGCCGGAGTTGACCGACACGCCCGCGATGGGCCGGTCCTCGCCGAGGTCGATGGTGACATCGGCGCGCTGGCTTCGCATCCAGCCGACCGTCGAGGGCTGCGTCCAGAAGTAGCCGACCGTGAACGCTCCGTCGGTGAGTTGGGTCGCGTCGCCCTCGTCGGTCGAGTACGGATAGCGCGCAGCCGGCTCGAGCGTGTAGGGCCGGCCCAGGGCGATGTTGGGCCCGGGCGGCGTGAACAGGGCAGGTGGGCGCACCTCCTCGGGCACGTCCGCCAGCGCGTAGACCTGCACGTCATCAACCAGCGCCGTGCCGACCTGCGCCTCGCTGGTGATGGGGATCTCCGAGGAGCCGAAGATCTCTACCGCCAGCTCGGTCGCCTGGCTGCTGAACTGAGCGCTCAGCGTCGTCCACGCGGTCTGGCCGCGCCCGATGACGCCCGCGATCACGCGCCCGTCGCGTGGGTCGATCACGCGCACCACCGGGTTGACCTGGCCGTCGGTCTTGATCGCGGCCATCAGCACGTAGTCGGTGCCCGGTCGGCAGCCGAAGCGTTGCGTCACCGGGCCGGCGGGCTGCGCCTCCTCGGCGTGGTAGCGCAGGGCGCCCGGAGCGCCGAGCCCGTCATCGTCAATGACGCTGTAGAGCGCGCGGCCGGCGGCGTCGATCTGCCAGCCCGCGTCGCCGGCCTGGAAGTCGCCATTCTCGAGCAGCCCCTGCGCGTGTGCGCCCACCAGCGTGAACGCGGCGAGCAGCGTCGCCATCGTCACGTGCCATCGCATGAGTTCGTATCCTCCCGATCGTCCTGCGCTCAGTCGTCGCGGGGCAGGATCAGCCAGACGTCTCCGTACGAATTGGTGCCGCCGCTGGAGGCCAGCTCACCTTCGATCTCGTACGTGGCGTCGGCGTCGTAGTCCTCGAGCTGCAGCCGGTAGACGTTGTCGCGACTGCCCGCGCCCGCCCAGCCCTCATGCTCATCGACGCTCACCGGCTCGCCGTCGGCCAGGAGCGTTGTGCGGTAGATGTGCACTCCGTGCGGCCCGCGCGCATACTGCCACTCGACCTCCAGCTCGCCCGCGCGGGTCAGACGCTCGGTGATGTCGTAGCGCAGGATGGCCGACTCCTCGTTCATCTGCGCGGGCTCCCAGGCGCCGACGCGCGCGTAGCCGCCGGCCACGAAGCCGAACCCCGTGCCGGTGGGCAGCGCGTCGCGCTCACCCGTGCGCAGGCCGGCGGCCAGTCCGTCCAATTCATCGGCCAGCGCCACGACCTGGTCGTGCAGCGCGTGGATGCGCGTCACATCGCCCATCGCCGCGCCCACCTGCCGCGCCGCCTGCAGGTAGGTCGCCTCCGCCTGCGCCAGCGGCTCAGCCAGCGAACGCACCGCCTCCGCGGCGCGCTCGACGCGTGCCGCCGCCGTCTGTGGGTGGTCGGGCAGGGCGTCGCGGGCCGCCTCGTAGTCGTCGGACGCCTGCTGCATCACCAGGAGCTTGCGCGCCGCCTGACGGTACATGTCGAAGGCCAGCTCCGCGTAGGGCAGCAGGTCGGTGTTACGCGTGGCGTCGGCCGCGAAGTTGTGCAGGCGGGCGATGGCCTCGTCATTCGCGTCGATGATCGCCTGCGCGGCCTGCGCCGGCCGCGGGTCCTTGAGCACGAAGTCGCGCAGCACCGTGCGCGGCGACGCCCACCACACGTTGGTGATGGTGCGCGAGTCGTAGCAGATCGCCGCCGGGCCCTCGCGTGGCCACGGCTCGATGAGCGTGCGGTCGAGCCGCTGGCCGGCATCGGCGTCACGCAGGCCGAACCACAGCCCGGCGTAGCAGCGCTCGAAGTCGCTCACCGGCGTGCGCCCCAGCGACCAGGCGCACTCGGCGGCGTAGAACATGCCCGGCAGCGAGTTGGTGACGATGCCGCCGTGCTGCCACTCCCAGGTGGTGGTCATGCACCCGCCGATGCCGCGCTCATGGCCGGCCTGCAGGAAGCCGCGGATGCCGCGCCAGGTGGTCCGGTAGTCCGGCCAGATGCGCGAGAAGCACACCACCGCCGGTGAGGCCCACACGTCCGCGAAGCCCAGCTCCTGGTACTGCTCGATCTGCGGGTAACGGCGCGGGCCGTGGTAGATCCACTCAGTCGGGATGCAGGCTCTGTCGAGCAGATCGACGCTCTCGACGGTCCAGCCCTCGTGCGAGGGCCAGAAGAGCATGGTGCGCCCATGTCGCTCGCACAGCTCGCGCAGGCGGTTCATGTGCTCGGCATAGAGCGCGTTGCGGCCCGCGGCCTCAATGCGCGCCCGGCAGTCCGCGCACTTCCCGAAGCCGCTCTCGAACTCATCCCCGCCCACGTGGATGTACTGCGAGTACGGGAACTGCTCGGCCAGCTCGCCGTAGACGGTGTCGAGGAACTCCCACACGTCGGGGTTGCAGGTGCAGAATACCCACGAGCTGCCCTCCTCGCGCAGGCCCGCCAGCTCCTCGTGGCGCAGCACCGCCGAGGCGTGGCCCAGCGACTCGAACTGCGGCACAAGCTGCACGTGATAGCGGTGCGCATACTCCGACAGCTCGCGCGCCTTCTCGGGGGTGAAGGTGCCCTCGCGCCCCAGGAACGGATAGGCGTCGAAGCGGTAGTCGTCCTCCCCGTAGATGACCAGCATGTTGAGCTTGCAGCGCGCCAGCTCGCGAATGACGCGCTTCCACCACTCGACCTCCACGGTCTGCCCGCGCGCCACGTCATACTGCAGCCCGCGCACCGGGTAGCTGGGCCAGTCGGCCACCTCGCAGCGTGGCACGGTGCCGTCGGGCGCGACGAGCTGCGCGATGGTCTGCGCGCCGTAGAACACCCCGGCCGCGGTCGCGGCGCTCACGACCGCGGTATCCGCGACCGTCGCGTGATATGCGCCCTCAGGCTCCGCCGCGAGGGTCTGCACGCGCTCGAGCACGATGTCGCCGGGTCGGGCCTGCTCGCCCTGCCCGATCTTCAGGCTCAGGCCGGCCCGCTCGCGGATCTGCCCGGCCAGGTCACTTGCGGCAAAGCGGTCCTCGTCCGTGGGCGCCCCGGGCAGGACGATGCGACTCGACGGACTCAACGCCAGCGCCCCGTCCGCGAGAACCATGTCCTGCGGCGCCGGGATCAGCGTGACGCCGCGTTCCCTGGTCTGCGCGAGTGTGTTCATCAGCCGCATGAGTTCGGGCGTGGCGCGCAGGACGGAGGCGGTGATCTCCCGCCGGCCGGGGTCATGACGGTAGACGGTCCAGCCATCGCCCTCGATGATGCCGGTGGCGAAGATGTCGATGTACCCGCGCTCTGCGTCGTCCTCGGTCAGGACGCCCGTGATGTCAATGGGCTCCCGGTTGCTCGCGTTCCAGTTGTCGCCGACCGCGATGACCGGACCCTCATGGATGATCGGCCCGTCGGCGCCGTCGCGGCGCAGGATGAGCTGGTAGGAACTGCCGCGGCCGGTGTACCCGACGATGTTGCCCAGGTGCAGCGCGTACGCCAGGGGCACCGGATCGGGCACCGGGAAGCGGAGCTGCACCGGCACGCCGGACTCGATGGTCCCCAGGTGCCCGTCGCCGATGGGCGTGGGCTCGATGGCGGCGACCGTCTCGGCCAGGTCCAGGAACTCGGCCGGCGGCGTCTGGGCGCACGCGGGCAGCCCCCGCAGCAGTGCCACTGTGGTCAGGAGCGCCATGCGCACAGCGGTTCGCGACATCGCGGTCACCTCCACTGCCGATCGACGACGAGGCGCGGAGGCACTTGCGCTGCCGAAGCCCCGGATTCCTGCACGCTCTCGCCGACCATCACACCGTGATGTCGGAGGGCCGGCGGCGGGACGGGGCGAAACTGCGCCACCGGAGGTGGGTGCCACCATGCCCACGCGCACGATCTCGCTCGTGGCTGTCGCGCTCACGATGGCGGCAACCGCCTGCGCGCAGGAGCACAATCGCGCGCCCAACCCGGGCTTCGAGGAGGGCGCCGAGGGGCTGCCGGCGGGCTGGTCGCCGTCGGTCATCGCCGGCGACCGCGAGCGCATCGACCTGCGCTGGATCGACAGCCCGCGCGGTGGCAGGTGCGTGGCCATCGAGTCGCGCGATGCCGAGGCCAAGGTCGGCTGGGCGGTCGCCGACCGCATCCCGGTGGTGCCCGGCCAGCAGGTCAACGTGCGCATGGACGTGATGCTCGAGGACCTGCAGGCCGGTCGCGGCGGCGGCGACGGCTTCGTCATCACCTGTCATTTCTACGACCGCACTTCCTACCTCACCTGGGCGCCGTCGCCGGGCGTGATGCGTTCGCAGGACTGGACGACCGAGGAGTTCACCTGCCGCGTGCCTGAAGGCGCGACCTCGCTGGCGCTGGGCTTCCGGCTGTCGCGCTGCACGGGGCGCGCGTTGATCGATGACGTTGCGCTGCTCGCCGGGGCGCCCGCCGAGGTCGCTGAGGCCGAGCGCTGGGGGCTGCAGCCCGGCGACCCGGGCGTCAGCCTGACCGTGGCCATGCTCATCGGCGCCGACGCGGGCGGCGACCGCGCCCACCAGCTCATCGACCTGCTCAATCACGAGCGCATTGCGGTCATCGCCGAGGACCCGCTGACGGTCGAGCGCTTCCCGGCGGACGCTGCGGCCCTGGAGGAGTTCGCGTGCGTCTTCATCGGCGCGCTCAACGCCGAGACCGGCGCCGCGATGCTTGGCGCGCAGCAGACCGCGGCGCTGGTGGAATACGTGCGCGCGGGCGGCGGGCTGGTGGCGTGCGTGTCGGCGGTGGCGGGGACGCCGCTTGCCGAGTGCTTCGCGGTACAGATCGGCGAGCCGGTACGCGGCTGGCATTTCATCCCCGAGACGACCGACGCGACGCATCCGATCCTCGCGGACGTCGTCTTCCCCTGGCCCGGCTTCGGCTTCAAGCCGCAGGACACCACCTTCTACCGCGTGGCCGCGGACGAGGGCGCGCAGGTGCTCGCGACCGTGCCCGAGGAGGTCGCCGGGCCGGGCGTGCCCTTCCTGTTGTGTAACGACTTCGGCGCAGGCCGCGCAGTGCTGGTGAACTCCTCGTGGGTGGGGCAGATGGCCTCGGAGTTCGTGACCTGGATGTACGCCCCGCGGCTGCTGGCGCAGATGGCGCGCTGGGCGGCGGGGCTCGAGTCCCTTACCGCCGACACGAAAACGCCCCTGCCCGACCCGCACGAGCCGGTCGCCTACGGCGGCCGCTGGCACGGGGCGACGCCTGAGCCACAGCCCCCCGCGCGTGACCCGGCGACGCTGCCTGAGGCGACGCTGCATCTCGCCGATCTCGCGCCGCGCGCTCCCATCGAGCTGCCCGTAACCGCCGCGCCCGAGGTCGTCGAGGGCGCGGATGCGGTCGAGGTGCGCTTCGGGAACGGCGTGCGGCTCGTCATGCATCACGCCGCGCAGGTCGAGCTGTTCGCGCCCGACGGCACGCGCCTGACCGCCGAGCCTGCCGATGAGCAGCCGCTGATCGCCACCTCCGGCACCGATGCGCCCGAGCTGACCGTGGACCTCGAGGCGGGCGCGTCAGAGCCGCAGATCTTCCGCACGCCCATCGAAGACGAGCGCATGCTCGCCCGGGGCTACGAATTCCGGCGCTGCGAGCCGCGCGATGATGGCGGCGTGACCTTCGTCTTCGCGATCGACACCGACGGGGAGCCGGCGGAGCTGCGCTGGAGCTTCGTGCCGCGCTCGGTGCGCATCGAGGGTCGCGAGTGGCATGGCGTCGGCGACCGCTACGAGGTGGACGCGGGGGAGCACTTCATCGACAGCATCATGGGCCGCTACCCGTGGCGCATCGGTGGCACCGTCACCGATGACCGGACCATGCGCTTGGCGTGCTACTCGCAGCCGCGCGGCTGGTACGAGATGCCGCTCGACATCAGCGCCGACTCCGGGCCGCACAACGCCTGGAGCTTCTTCTGCAGCGGCCAGCCCTTCCAGGTGCTCGGTGGTGCCGAGGGCACACTGCTGCTGTACTATGATGAGGCGACGCAGATCCGCGCGCGACAGGTCATCAACGCCGGACGCGACGCGCTCTACCTCGACCATCGCGTGGTCATCGGCCGCCGCCGCGGGACCGTCGAGACGCCGCGGCAGTGGATGCTGTTCTCGGCCCAGCCGCTGACCGAGAATCTGTGGATGCAGCTCTACCACCACGTGAAGCGCGAATATGCGGCGCGCTACGGCTTCACGCAGAGTCGGCCGGTGCCTGCGGGCATGATGCGCATGGAGTCACTCGGCACGCGCGGGCAGTACCGCGGACGCAACGTGCGAATGACCGGCCTCGATCTGCGCCAGGTCGCCGACTACTTCTTGCCGCTGGCCGCCGAGCGCGGCATCCGGCGCGTCGATGTCGGCGCCATCGTCAACCCCGAGCATCCGCTCGATGCGCAGGCCGAGCCCGAGCGCGTGGCGAGCGCCCGCTACCTGTTCGAGCGCGCGCACGCCCTGGGCATGCAGGCGTTGATCTACTGGCGCATCAGCTACTGGAACGAGCACGCGCGGCTGGTGGTCGAGCACCCGCAGTGGTGGAACCGCACGCGCGCGGGCGAGCCGCTGACCGGCTTCGGCAACCTGGTGAACTTGAGCCTGCGTTCGGGCTGGTACGAGTGGTCGCGCGATCGCCTCCTCGAGCTGCGCGAGCTGCCGGGCATCGACGGCGTGTGGTTCGACACCCTCACCGCGGGCATGGACGCGATCAACTACGCCGAGGACGAGCCGCAGCCGACGGTCGCGCGCGGGATGGAGTACTTCCGCGAGCTGCGCGACGCCGGGCTGGAGTTCTGGGTCGAGGGAATGCACCCGCTGGCGCTCGACTCCTACTGGTACCGCCACGACCGCTACGAGCCCTTCGCCGGCCATGAGTTCTGCCTCTTCGACTCGAGCATGTTCGCCGAGGGCCCGGACAGTGTCATCTACCTCGACCCGTTCAGGCTGGCCGCCTTCCGCGCGCCGATGATGGCCGACGTGGCCGAGCTGACCGTGGCCGAAGACCC
Organism: Candidatus Zipacnadia bacterium; assembly: GCA_029820295.1. GTDB lineage: Bacteria > Armatimonadota > Zipacnadia > Zipacnadales > UBA5352 > JALGVA01. The sequence goes on along the minus strand of JALGVA010000026.1, from coordinate 34,183 downwards.
GCTCACCCGCGAACAGGCGCGCGCCAACCGCGTCCTCAACGCCGCCAGCGATGCGCTGGGCGAGGTGCTGGCGGTGCGCAGGACCGACTTCGGCAGCGTCTGGTTCGGCGAGCGCGGCTACGCAGTCTTCGCCTTCGAGGACACGCGCGCCATCATCGACGGGCTCGACGGCGGCGGCTGGCAGGTCGCTATGCCCGAGGGGCGCGGCGGCGGCCTGACTGTCGAGAATGGCCGCGCGACCGGCGTCATGCTCGCAGGCGAGGCGGCGATCATCACGCGGTAGCACCGACAGGAATCTCCGGGAGGTGGCCACGTGCTGCGACTGCTCCTGATGGGGCTGTCCGCGCTGCCGGTGGTCGGCGCCGCGGGGGAGCCGATCGCCAGCTTCAGCTTCGAAGGCCTGGACGCGCGCGCGGGCTGGGCGCTCGAGGCCAGTCCGCTGCAGTTCACCGGCAGTGTCGCCGACGCGGCGCGCACGGGCGAACACTCCCTGCACCTGCAGGACCACGTCGGCATCACCTGGGGCTTCTGGGCGTGCTATCTGCCGCTCACCGAGCCGGGCGCGTGGCGGGTACGCGCGTGGGTGCGCATGCGCGGCGGTGAGGCGGTCATGTGGGTGCAGGCGCGCGATGCCACGCGCGCCGTGCTCCCCGGCGCCGAGGACCGCGCCTACCTGCGGTCGTACACCTACCCGGACCTCGTGCCCGGCTTCATCCCCGCAGAGTACCTCAAAGGCGTCAACGATGACGGCTGGCATCCGCTGGAGTTGACGGTGCGGGTCCCCGAGGGCATCGCGGAGCTGTACGTGCGCCTCGGGTCGTACTTCGCGCCCAGCACGCTCTGGTTCGACGACGTGACCATCGAGCGGGTCGAGGAGGGCGAGGCACAATAACCGCCCGCATCGCCATGTGCGTCGCCGCGCTCCTTGTGGTCGCACGGGCCACGCCCGCCGCCCTCGACCTGCCCTCGCTGGGCTGGTCGCTCGATCCGGTGACGGGCGAAGTCGCGATGGCGGAGGGAGCCGTGGTTCCCTGCGGCGGAGTGCGCGTCTTCGACGGCCGCGCCCATGGCGCCGTCGACCTGTCCGTTACGGGCGTGACGCCGCGCGATGACGGCTCGGAGCTGACCGCGCGCGCGGTGGAGGGGGAGCTTGCGGTCGCCGTGATCATCGCGCCGCAGAGTGACCACATCTCCTGGACGGTCGCGCTCGACAACCTTGGACCCGAGGAGCGCTGGCTGCAGGTGTCGCTGTCGCTGCCTGCGGCGCCGACCGAGGGCAGCTTCTGGGACGGCCAACTCGAGACGCCGCTCTCCGGCGGCGGCCGCGAGACCGTGGGGCTGGTCTTCCAGTTCCCGGCGGCGGCGGTCTACGACGATGCGGGCGGCCTGGTCGTCGGCATCGACCCCTCGCAGCTCTTCAGCCTCCTGGGCAGCGGGGTCGAGGTCGCCGACAGCGGCGCGGTGCTCTCGTTCGGGGCGCGCATCGTCCTGCCGCCTGGCGAGCAGACCAGCCTGCGCTTCTTCGCCACCGACTTCGCCGGGAGGTGGGGCTGGCGCGACGCGGTGCAGCGCACCTACGATCTCTTCCCGGCCACGTGGTGGCCGGCCGAGGGCATCGACCCGCGCATCGTCGGGCCGGGGCGCTACCTGCGCGGCAGCAACGCCAACCGCGCCCTGCAGATCGAGGAGGCGCGGCGGCTGCTAATGGGCTGGGACTGGGCCTATGCGCCCTTCCAGAGCCCCGGTGACTGGTATCCCGATGAACGCTTCTGGGACCCGGCCAAGGGCTACCCCGGGCCGCTCGACAAGCACTACAACGCGGCCGAGGGCACCATCGAGGACTACCGTCGCGAGACGCGCATCCGCTTCCATGAGGGCCGGAAGGCCGCCGCCATCCTGTTCTACGTGCTGCCCCAGCAGTGCGAACTGAGCCTGCTGGAGAGCGCCTTCCCCGACTCGTTCTGGGTCATGCCCGACGGCGGCCACCTCCCTCCGCGTCAGGGCTGGATCAAGACCGACTCCACCTCGGCGCCCGCCATGCCCTGGAACACCTCCTACGGCGAGGAGACGCTGCGCGACTTCGCGCGCATCGTCGCGGACTTCCGCCCGTCGGGCTTTGCCTTCGACACCTGCCACGGCGGCACGCGCTACTACGGCCCCGCGCAGGAGGGCATGGTCGGCCGCGCGTGGGACAACTACGGGACCTTCGTTGACGAGTCGATCGCCCTGAGCCACCTGCTCGACTGGGTGCACGATCAGACCGTCGAGGGCCTGCGCGCGGGCACGTGCCTCAACGGTCCCTACGTCTACTCGCTGGGCGGCCGCGCCGATTGCGTCATGTTCGAGCCCGAGCCGACGCGTTACACCAACTACCGTGCGCGCCAGTGGCCGGCGCGGCTGATGGCCGGCCACAAGCCCATGGTCTGGCACAAGGGCTACCCCTACTGGCTGAACGAGATGGTGCGCTGGGAGGAGCTGGAGTCGGCGCAGATCCGCGAGGCCATGCGGGGCCTGCTCGACTTCACGCTGCTGCGCAGCCTGGTGCTGGGCGCGATCCCCAGCAACGACTTGGTGGCCGTGCCCGGCATGGTGCGCTGGGGACGCATTCTCACGACGTTGTGCCGGGCGGGCTGGCAACCGGCGCCGGCGCTGCAGACCGACGAACGGCTGTGGCCGGCGCGCTACGGCGAGGACGTCGGCTCGTTCCTGGCGCTGGGCAATCCGACCGGCGCGACGGTCACGCCCGAGATCGCCGTTGAGACGCGCTATCTCGGGCCGGGCTCGTTCATTGTGTGCGACTGGGACGGCGGCCGCGTGGACTGCCGCTTCGACGCCGACACCACCCGTCTGAGCGCAACCATCGAGCCGCACGGGGCCGCGCTGTGGCGCGCGGCCCTGCGCCTGGTGGCTGACGGGTCACTGACCGGCGCGGGCTGGCTGGAGGCGGCGCAGGGCCGGACCGACCGCTTCACCGTCCGCGCCGCCATCGACCTCGATGCGCCCGCGCAGGCGTCCGTGCGCATCGCCATCCCCGACGGCGCCGCCATCGAGTCAGTGACGCTCAACCGCGCGCCGATCGATGCGTGGCGCGAGACGCCCGGCGGCATCGAGTTCACGGCCGACCTGTCCGGGCACACCACGCTGACCATCGCGTGCCGGCCGCGCGTGCTCATCCCCGACCGCCAGGCGGCGCTCGACTTCCCGTTCGTGGCCGACGGCGCCCCCGCCTGCGCCATCGTGTTGCCCGAGGACGCCACCGAGGCTCAGCGCTTCGCCGCCGAGCGGCTGGCAGCTTACTTCGACTACTACCACCGCCGCAGCCAGCACCCATCGGGCGTCGTCTGGGAGCTGGACGATGTGCCCGACCTGGAGATCCCGATCGTGTCGGCCGACGACGCCCCGGCCGCGGGAGCGCTTGTGCTCGTCGTCGCTGAGCCCGGCGAGGCCGAGGCCACGATCGTGCGCAGTGCCGTGGGTGGTCGCGACACGCTGACCATCGCCGCGCGCTCGGACGAGGCGCTGTCGGCGGCCATGGACGAGCTGGTGGCGCTGCTCGATGAGCGTTACCCGTACTGCGGCGTGTTCGGCGATGGCGAGGTGTATCAGCGGGCCGGACTGACGGGGACCGTGCTGGACTGGTAAGGCGCGACACAGGAGGCCGATCATGCGAGCTGTCACAGTCGTCACGTTCGTGCTGTCATGCGCCATCGCCGCCGCCCAGGACGATGGTCGCACGCTCATTGAGTGGCGCTTCGACGCGGGTGACCTGGAGGGCTGGGGCGTGGCCAACCACATCACGGACCTGCGCGTCGAGGACGGCGCCATGACGGGCACCATCGCCGACTGGGACCCGTTCGTGATCGGGCCGCAGTTCGACATCCCCGCGACCGCCTGGCAGGTCATTGAAGTGCGTCTGCGCACCGACCAGGGCGGCAGCGGCGAGTTCTTCTGGACGAACACCACCGAGAGCCAGTACGGGGGCTTCTCGCCCGGCAAGGAGACGCCCTTCGAGGTCATCGGCGATGGGCAGTGGCACACCTACCGCGTGCGCCCGTACTGGCACACCGAAGGGCGCATCATCCTCCTGCGCCTCGACCTGCCCCGGCCCGAGCCCGCGGACGCGGGGCGCAGGAGCTTCGCGGTGGACTTCATCCGCATCGTCGATCTCGGTGAGCCCGCACAGCTCGGCGCCGACACGCACTGGGACCTGCGCGCGCAGCCGGAAGCCTGGACCGCCGAGGGGGGCGCCACCGTCGAGCCGACCGCCGAGGGCCTGCGCGTCTCCGCGGGCGATCAGCCCGGACCGATCACTGCGCCGCCGCTGCGCCTGCCGGTGGACGAGCGCTTCTGGGTCAGCATCGAGATGGCGGTTGATGCGGGCTCGATCGGCCTGGTCAGGTGGGTGTCGAGCGACGAGGCGGGCGTGCAGTCACAGCGCTTCGAGCTGCGCCCGGACGGCCGCTTCCACGTCTACAACGTTGACATGTCCGCCGCGCGACACTGGGCCGGTGACTTACTGCTGCTCGGGCTCACACCGTCACTGCAGCCCGGCGCAACCGCCACCATCCGCTCGGTGACCGTCGCCGAGGAGCCGCTCGGTCCGGCAGACATCGAGGTGACGTGGGCCGGACTGGAGGAGGCCGTCAACCGCGTCGGGCCCGAGCTGCCGTTCGTGGTCTGGCTGCTGAACCGCGGCGGCGAGACGGCCACCAACCTGCGCATCGCTGACCTGCAGCTCCCACCGGGCATGGCGCCCGTCGGCGACGACTGGCGTGCGCTCCCCGAGGTGGAGCCCTTCCGCCGCACCGCGCATCGGTTCACGGTCGCCGCCACCCGGCCGGCATCCGGCGAGGCGCTGCTGACGCTGTCGGGCGCGGGGGCGCCCGCCGAACCGGTGCGCATTCCCGTCGAGGTAACTCCGTCGCTCGGACTGCCGCCCGCCGACTACGTGCCCGAGCCCCAGCCGGTGGCGTGCGACTACGAGATCGGCGCCTACTACTTCCCCGGCTGGGCGTCGCGCGCGCGCTGGCAGCCGGTCGAGACGCTCGCGCCTGAGCGCCGTCCGGTGCTGGGTTGGTATGACGAGGCCCGCCCCGAGGTGGTGGACTGGCAGATCAAGTGGGCCGTCGAGCACGGCATCGGGCTGTTCATGGTGGACTGGTACTGGAGTGCCGGCAGCCGCCACCTGGAGCACTGGCTCCACGATGGCTACATGAACGCACGCTATCGCGGCTACCTCAAGTGGTGCATGATGTGGGCCAACCACAACCCGCCGGGCACGCACTCCGAGGAGGACCAGCGCGCGGTGACGCAGTACTGGCTCGACCACTACTTCGGTATGCCCGAGTACTACACCATCGACGGCATGCCGGTGGTGATCATCTGGAGCCCGGGGCGTATGCGCGGCGACATGGGTGGCTCCGAGGGCGTGCGCCGGCTGCTGGGGATCTCGCAGCAGATGGTGCGGGACGCCGGCTACCCGGGCATCTGTTTCGTGGCCATGAAGTTCCCCGAGGCGAGCACCGACCCGGCGATGATCCAGCAACTCGCCGACGAGGGTTTCGCCATGACCACGATCTACCACTACATGGGCCACGGCGGGCAGGCGGCCGACGCGCGCAACTACCCGTTCGAGCTGGTCGCAGACTCGACGCTGCCCTTCCTGCGCGCATGGCGCGACGCCGACATCATCCCGTTCTTCCCGTCGATCTCGACCGGATGGGACTCGCGCCCGTGGCACGGCGACCGCGCCACGGTGATCCACGGTCGCACGGTGCCTCTGTTCGAGCGCATCTGCCGGGACGTGAAGGGCTTCGCCGACGAGACCGGCCTGCGTCGCATCGCCGTGGGGCCGCTCAATGAGTGGGGCGAGGGCTCCTACCTCGAACCCTGCCGCGAGTTCGGCTTCGACATGTACGACGCGCTGCGCGACGTCTTCTGCGAGGAGCCGGAGGGCGGCTGGCCGCCGAACATCACCCCGCGCGACGTCGGCCTCGGGCCCTACGACCTGCCCTCGGCGGAGGGGCGCGAGGTGTGGGATTTCGCCGACAACGCGCAGGGCTGGGGGCCGTTCATGGGCCTGACCGACTTCCGCGTCGAGGATGGCGCGATCTGCTTCACCACCACCAGCAACGACCCCGCGCTGTCGGTGGCGCTGCCGGAGATCCTTGCGAGCGACGTCGGCACCGTCGTAATCCGCATGAGAATCGATGAGCTGGCGGAGGAGGGTGAGAGGGGGCAGCTCTTCTGGTCAACCACGACGGCGCCGGTGAGCGAGGCGACCAGTGTGCGCTTCGAGCTGATCGGCGACGGTGAGTACCACGATTACGTGCTGCCGGTGGGGGAGAGCGACCGCTGGCGGCGGCGGATCACGTCCTTCCGCCTCGATCCGTGCAGCCACGCAGGTGCGGGCGTGTGCATCGACGAGATCCGCATGGAGTCGCGGGGGGAGTAGCGGCGGCCGTGTGCCGTGTCGTCTGGACGGGCGGCGGCGGGAAGTCGGAGTCGATGCGGCCGAGATTGACGGCAGCAGTCATCGATGGTGCAGCCCGCGTCGTGGCTGTCAGCATGATTGCCGCACGCGTCGTCGGATGCACCTTACATGCAGAGCGTGGCGCCGCCTTTCCGTCAGTCCCCCGGGTAACGGGTGAGGATCACGGCAGCCGCCGCCGCCAGCAACAGCGCGAGCAGAGGGCAGGCGATGAACCCGCCCGGGTTCTGGGCACTGTCACCGAATGAGTCCAGCATCCAGTAGGCGGTGCCGGTGCCGATGCCCATGCCCGCCTTGACCAGGAGCCCCTGCACCCCGAAGTAGATCGCCTCGCGACGCTGCCCGGTCAGGCCCTCGTCGTGGTCCACGATGTCGGCGACCATGGCGTTGGGGAGCGCGAAGAGGGTCGCTACGGCCGGACCGGCGAGCGCCATGATGACCACCGCCTGCGAGAATATCGACAGCGGCACCGGGAGCCTGCCGAGCAGCATCAGCGGTATCATCATCACGGCGAACCAGACCGTTCCCCACACCAGCAGTCGGCGCTTGCCGGTGCGCACGGCAACCGGACGCACCAGCGGGAACAGCGCGCCCGCCACCAGCAGGGCGGCGGCGACCGGCAGGCTGGCCCTGAAGTCGCCGACCCCGGCGAGCCCCTTGACCATGCTGACCGCCGCCGCCAGCACCACGCTCAGTGACATCCACAGGCAGACCTGGCTGAAGACGTAGGATGGGAACCAGGGATTGCGCAGGGTGCTGACGATGGCCCGGCGTAGACCGAAGTCGCAGGCGGACTGAGCCTGCACGGGCGTCGGGACCAGGAGGGGTATCCACAGGCAGATCAGCAGGATCGGCGCCACTACCAGGGCCATGGTCGGGTAGTCGTAGGCGCCGATCAGGTAGCTGGCCAGCACCATTCCTCCGACCGTGCCCACGACGTTGAAGCCGCCCTGCCAGGTCGCCAGGCTGACGCGCTCCGACGGGTCCGCAGTGATCTCCGGCAGCATGGCGAGGTACGGGCAGACCACAACCGTGAAGGTAAAGAAGAATGCTGAGGCGGTGAAGGCGAGATAGACCGCGTTCCAGACAGAAGGCAGCGTCTCGGCGTCCAGCACCGGTGGCAGCCAGATCAGAGCGAACAGGAGCGCGAACAGCGGGCCGCCGATGAAGATGAAGGGCTTGCGCCGACCCCACCGCGTCTGCACGCGGTCGCTCCAGAAGCCGATGAGCGGGTCGGCAATCGCGTCCACCACTCTGCCCACGTTGTAGGCGATGAAGAAGGCCGAGCCGGTGACCAGCGCCAGCCCGACCGCTCCGTCGCCTGCCGTGGGGTTGTAGCGCTCCTTGATGAGCGCCATGACCATTATGGACGTGACGCCCAGGGAGACGTAGCCGACCCCATACAGCAGCTTGTGGCCCAGCGGGACGCGACCGGCGGGCGCGGCTTCCTCCGTCGGGCCGGCTGTGTCGCCATCCGAAATGCTCACCCGCGTGCCTCCTGGAGACCGCGATGACGACTTTCGCTCCGGTCATACACCCGCGCACGTGGCCGGGCACGAGGCCTCGGGCTCAGCTTCTCCCGGCGACGGTCCCATCTTCCCGGGGCCGCGCGCAGCGTGATGATCGGCACCTCGCGCGGGCAGCCGATGCGCAGGGGCAGCCCCTCGCCCGCGCCGCGCGACACGTACATCACGGTCCCGTTGGCCTCCACGAGGCCCATGGCGCGTTCGCGCGGGTTGCGGCAGGAGACGTGCACCGGGCCGATCACCGGGATGTGCACCTGCCCGCCGTGCGTGTGCCCCGCCAGCACCAGGTCCACGTCGGCGACGGCCGGATCGTCGATGATGTCAGGGTGGTGGCTGATGAGCAGGCAGAACTCCTTGTGCGCGCTCTCAGGCAGCGCCGCGGGCAGGTCGTCGTGGCCGCTGTAGACGTCATCGACGCCCACGACCCACAGGCGCGTGCCGTCGCGGGTCAGCGGCCGCGCCTCGTTGGCCAGCACCTCGATACCGATCTGCGCGTACAGGCGCCGCCACTCGGGCACCGACGGCCCGCGCTTCACACCGAGGTAGCGCGAGAACCAAACGAAGCCGTGCTCGTGATTGCCCAGACACGCCCACACGCCCTCGCGCGCCCGCAGGCCCGCCAGCGCCGACAGATGGCGCTCGGCGTGATCGCAGATATGCACCTGGTCCCCGAGCAGCACGATCAGGTCCGGCTCCTGAGCGTTGACCTGCTCGACGATCTCACGGATGCCGGCGTCGCCGCCGCGCCGTACCCCCGCATGCACGTCCGCGACCGCGGCGACGGTCAGGCCGTCGAAGGAGGGAGGCAGGCTCGGCACCGTCAGGCTCAGGTGCGTGATCATGATTGCTCACACATGTCGCGCGCGGCCGATGGCCTCAATCAGTTCCCGGCCGGGACCCAGCTCCCCTGCGCGCCGCGCATGCAGGAGAACCCCGCCGGCGCCTTGAATCTGCACCGGCTCACGGACGAGCCCTGCCAGAATGTCGCGGACCTGTCGGCGCCGCCGGAGCGACAGGCGCGTGTCCGCGGCACAGCGCGGCCCGGAGACCTCACCATGACGCTGCGCGCGACCATCTTGGGCGTCGCGCTGCTGGTGATCGGCGTGGCATGGGTGCGCTACGCCTGCCTGATCACCTTCGGCGCCAACATCGACAACTCCGTGCCCTCCGGCCCGGCGCTGCTCGCTCTGCTCGCGCTCATCGGCCTTGACCGTCTCCTGGCATGGCTGCGCCGCCGGCGCGTGCTGCAGGCCCGCGAGATCGCCGTCGCCTACACCATCGTCCTGGTGGGCATCCCGCTCAGCAGCCTGGGCATCGTGCGGCCGATGCTGCCGTCGCTGACCGCACTGCCGTACTTCGCCGAGACTTCGAACAACTTCGCCGACCTCGCCGGCCTGGTGCCGAGCTGGGTCGCGCCAACCGACGAGGGAGTCATCACCGGCTACTTCGAGGCCGCACCGACCGAGCGGGTCCCCTGGGACGCCTGGCTCACCCCGCTGGGCGCATGGATGGTCTTCCTGGGCGGCTTCTTCGCGGCTCTGGTCGCACTGGCGGTGCTGCTGCGCCGACCGTGGACGGAGCACGATCGCCTGACCTATCCGGTCGCGACCTTCGCGGTCGAGCTGGTCGGGCGCGAGGGCGCGGTGTCGCCGCTGCCGCTCCTGCGCAACACGCTGATGTGGATCGGCTTTGGCCTGGCGGCGGTCTTCGACGGCATGAACGTGGCGGAGGCCATGAATCCGGGCATCCCCGCGCTCGGGCTCTACTACCCGATCGGCGGGCTGTTCACCGAGCGTCCGTGGAGCACGCTGCAGTCGGTGGTCTTCTACCACCGCCCCGAGTTCATCGGCTTCGGCTGGCTCGTGCCCGTCGAGATCCTGGGCTCCACCTGGGGCTTCTACCTGCTGATCCGGCTCCTGGCGGTCGGCGCCACCGCCGTGGGCTACGAGCCGCCGGGCTTCCCGTTCCTGATGCGCCAGAGCGCCGGCGCCTACCTGGCGATGGCGATCATCCTGCTGTGGGCGGCGCGCCGCTCGCTTGGGCAGTCGCTGCGCGACCTCGTCCGGCGCGAGGCGGGAGGGCGCCCGTCCCGTGGCGGTGCGTGGCTCGTGCTCGCCGTGGGCCTGCTGGCGATGCTCGTCTGGGCGAACGCAGCAGGGATGCAGCTCGCGCTGGCCGGGCTCTACTTCGTGGCCATGCTGCTGATCGCGGTTACCTTCGCGCGCATCCGCGCCGAGACGGGTGTGCCCACGAACTGGGCCTTCCCGTTCGGCGAGGCGAAGAAGATCATCCTCGAGGCGACCGGCACGCAGGTGTGGTCGCGCGCCGGAATGCAGGGCCTGACCATCATGTCGATGATGAACTTCCTGTGCCGGGGGTACTTCCCGGGCCTGATGGCCTTCGGCATCGAGAGCCTGGAGCTGGGCGAGCGCATGCGGGCGCGGCGGCGGGAGATCATCGGCGCGCTGGTGATCGCCTTCGCGGTCGGGCTGCCGCTGGCGTACGCCATGCACCTGCAGGCATTCTACCAGTACGGCGCGAACGTGCTCGAGGGCGGCACCATCGCCGGCGGCTACCGCACGTCGCTGGCCCGGGGGGAGTTCGAGCTGCTGTCGGGGATGGTGGAGAATCCGGGGCTGGTCCAGCGCCTGGCGACCGGCTTCGCGGCCGGGGGCGCGGGCGTGGTCACGGTGCTGTCGATCCTGCGCCATCACTTCCTGCGCCTGCCGGTCCATCCGCTGGGCTACGCGCTGGCGACAAGTTACGGTTACCTGCTGTGGGCGCCGTTTTTCACCGTGTGGCTGATCAAGTCTCTGGTGGTCAAGCTCGGCGGGGCGCGCGCCTACCGGAGGCTGGTGCCGCTCTTCCTGGGCATCGCCTTCGGCCACCTGTTCGTGGCCGGGCTGCTGTGGGGCGCCTTCGGCGCGCTGTTGCCCGGCGAGCTGTACCGCAGGCTGCACATCGACATCGGCTGAGCGCCATCATCGAGGAGGCCGACGCCGTGACCCGGTACGCCCTCGTATCGCTACTCATCCTGTGCTGCGCCGCATCCGCCCCTGCCGAGACCGTGCTGCTCGCCAACGACCAGGTGCGCTTCCGCATCGACGTGGACCGCGGGATCGTAGTGTCGGGTGAGCACGTCCCGACCGGCCGGCGGATCTTCACGGAGGTCGCGGGCACGTACCGAGTCGGGAGTCCGGCCGTGGAGGGCGCGCCTGAGCGGTACGAGGTCACGGTCATCGACGAGAGCGATGACGCGCTTGTGCCGGGCAGCGACCGGCGCGACGACGGCGCCTTCGCCGCTCGGTACACGAATGAGACGCTGCCCGGCGTGGTCATCGAGAAGCGCTATGAGCTGGCGCCCTGCGCGCAGTTCCTGGTCAAGCGCATCGCCTTGGTCGCCGAGCGCGACCTGGCGGCGGGGATCGAATACGAGCTGGCGGTGGAGACGGTGCGCGACTTCCGCGCCGGCTCATGCTACCACTGCCCGATGGGCATCCACTTCGGCCAGCGCACCCCGACCTGGGTGCGCGCCGACGAGGTGGGCGAGGGCCTGAGCATGTCCCGGCGCGGCATCGGCGGCGCGGGCGAGGGCATGCACTCGTTCGTGGTCTGCGCCAATCCCGCCGACGGCCTCGCCGCGGTCACCTGGCGTTGCCGGGTCAACGGGCGCTTCGTCAAGCCCTCGTGGATGGCGCTGCTGGGCTCGGGCATCCGCTACGCCCCGAGCGGCTGGCAGATGGGCGTGTTCGCGGAGTACCTCTCGCCCGGCCACGAGATCTCGGCCGAGGTGCACATCGGCATCATCGAAGGGGACCACGTCACCGCCCATCGCCTGTGGCAGCAGCTTCCCGGCTGGCAGGCGATCATGCACGATCACGAGGTCGCGAACGATCGGCACCCCCAGTGGCTCGACCGCGTGAAGCTCGCGAGCATGGGCCTGGAGGGGCGCAGAGGGCCGCTGGCGCTGTGGCGCAACTACGGGCGCTACGTCAACGAGGGCCCGCTCATGATCATGGCCGGCGGCGTGGGCGGGCCGGTGTGGAGCGGCGACGGCACGGTCGGCACCGTCTACGTCGAGGACGGGTCGCTGCATCAGAAAGTCGATGACGCCCTCATTCACGACGCCGCGTGGTTCCGCGACTTCTTCGCGCGCTACCGCGAGGCGGTGCCCGGCGCGCACGTCGGCCCGTATTTCCTGAGCCCGGAGATCAACATCAGGCGATCGCGCGCGCTGGGGGGCTACTACACACCGCTCGGGCCGTGGGAGGGCCTGACGCTCCCGGAGGACATCGACTACGCGCGCGCGCAGTGGGAGAGCGCCATGCGGGCCTGGGACGCGGACTTCCTGTACATGGACGGCGCGCCCGACGGCGGCGGACCCATCGACTTCGAGCGCGGCATCGCCTATCACAACTACGACGCCATCAACTTCGACCGCGCCACGCGCGCGGCGGTACGCGCCATCAGTCCCGAGCATATCTACTGGCGCAACTCCGAGGTCAACGTCTACTCCGATTGCGGCTTCGCCGAGCTGTCGGGCGCCGGCAACTGGGGCGAGATGGTGGCGACGACGGGCTGGCGCAACCTGGCCGACCGGCTGCTCAAGGTCAAGCTCTACGAGCGCCCCGGCGCATGGCAGGCGCCGCTCTACCCGGGCCCGGGCCGCGAGTACGAGAACTACGTGCTGGCCTTCGGCTTCCGCCCGTGGGCCCTGGCGCCGTCGTCGCTGGCGAACGCCATGTACGAGGTGCGCAACCTGGCGCTCATCGACGCGGGCATCCGACCGTGCTGGTGGCGCGACTACGGCGAGGTCGAGGCCTACGCGTTGGCCAACGGCGGCACGCGCATGCTCCCGGCGATCAATCACGCGGAGGACGAGCCGGTGACCGTCGCGCTCAGCGCCGACCGCCAGGCGCTGGGCCTGGCGGCCGACCGGCCGATCTTCATCTGGGAGTGCGCCCCGGTCGATGACATCCGCCGTGCGCCGCTGGACGACCACGTGGTGCAGGCGGCGTGGGCCGATGAGCGCTGGGCCAACGGCACTGCGGTGCGCCGGCGGCTGGTGGCGGTGGTGGAGGAGCCCGGCGAGCGCGTCGGCGCCGACGTGGCGCTGCCCTGCGGCCGCCTGCGGCAGCTCGTGGTCTCGCAGGTCCCGGCCATCGTCTATGCCGCCAGCGGCTACCGACGCAACTACCCGCTGACCGACTTCCTCGATGTGCACCTGACAGGATCCATCGACCTCGAGCGTCGCACCATCCGCGTCAGCGCGGACGTCGGCGAGCCGTCGGCGGAGGTGGCGCTGGTGGCGCCGGCGGGCTGGCTGCCCGAGCGCGTGACCGTCGACGGGCGGGGGGGCGAGGCATCGCCGGTGGCCGAGGAGGGCGCGACGCTGGTGCCGGTCGCGCTGGAGGAGGGCCGCCATCGGATCGAGGCGAGCTTCTGCGAAGCCGGTGTCGGCGAGATCGAGATCACCAACGTAGCGCTGCCCGCGGGCTGGGGCGCGTTCGTGGACGGTCACGAGGGGAAGGCCCTGCGCGTGGGCGAGCACACCACCGCGAGCTTCCCGATCGATGGCACCATCAACCCCGAGCGTGGCTCGATCGAGCTGGCCTTCCGCCCGGAGTTCGCCTTCGACGCCGACACCAGCCACGTGCTGCTCAGCGCCGGTACGCGCGAGGCGAGCCTGGCGGTGTACAAGCTGCAGAACACCGACGGCCTGTGCTTCAACATCTTCGCCGGCGGCAAGGACCATCCGATCGTGGGCCGCGATGCGCGCTACCGGCCGGGCGCATGGCACACGGTGAAGGTCACCTGGGACCAGCCCGGCGGCCACGAGGCCATGTACTTCGATGGCGAACTCGTGGCCGAGGCCGAGCGCGTCATCGCGCCGCTCGAGGGCTGGGGCGGCGTGATCCAACTCGGGCGGCGCACCGATGGCGCCTGGCCCGCCGACGCCACCATCGACGACCTCACGATCACCGATGGCGAGCGGCCGCTGCTTGTCTGTCACTTCGACGGCGAGCTACGCGACGAGGTCCGCGGCATCACCGGCGACCTGACCAGTTCCGCCGACGCCGGGCAGACGCTCGGCCTCTCGTTCGGGATGCAGGTCGGCGGCGCATCTCCGGCCGCGCCCGGCGCCTGGGTGCTGCTGCGCGATGGCGTGCCGGTCGCGCAGGGCAACCTGAGCATCGAGGGCGAGCGCCGCGAACTGCGCCTGGCCATCCCTGAGCGCGCTGAGGGCGGGCAGTACTCCCTGCGCGCGGGCGTGCCCGGCATGGACCTGGCGGGCTGGCCCGAGGTCATGCGCATGGGCATCGTCCCGCAGGCGCAGTCGGAGACGCTCACCGTCGCCGAGAACCGCGAGATCGACGTGACGTGGGATGGTCACCTGGTCAACCGCGCGCTGACCATCGCCTCGGTCGGCGCGCTCGACCCGACCTGCGCCGCGCGGGTTGATCCCGAACGCGCCCGCTTCGAGCTGAGCGCGGGCACCGGCTACTCGGAGACGAACTTCGTCGCGGCGGGGCTGCAGATCGATGGGCTCACGCGGCTGGCCTTCGAGGTCACCGAGTCCGACGAGGTCATTCAGCCGCGGCCGGGGCTGTTCGTGCGCATGGAGCGCGGCGCCAACAGCTTCTCCGGCATCATGGTCGACTTCTGGACGCAGTCGGGCTACACCCGGCGCGTCTGCCTGGCGACAGGAGCGATGACGCGCAGAACTTCGCGCGCGCCTGAGTGGGGCTGGGCGGTCGATCAGCGCTCCGGGCGGCCGGCGCTGGTCGATCTGACCGGGGGCCTGCGCATGGGCGATCCGCGCCGCTTCGCCATCGACCTGCGGGAGCTGGCGCCGCCGGAGTGGGCCGGCACGGTGCTGGTCTCGGCGGTGCTGCAGGAACGGCTGCTCACGACGAAGCTGCAGGTGCGGCTGCTGACCGAGGCGGAGGCCGCCGACCTGCCCGATACGCCGGTGACGCTCGTGGACCTCGAGCCGCGGCTGAGTATCCCGCGGCCGGCGGCGCCGGTGACCATCGACGGGCGCATCGAAGATGCCTGGACCTCGGCCGCGATGCTGGCGCCTATGTATGACCTGGGCGGCGTGCGGCGCGCGGTCGAGCAGGCGACCGCGTGGGTGGGGCGTGATAGCGAGGCGCTGCTGGTGGCGGTGGCGTGCGAGGACAGCGACGTGATCGCGGCCGCCACCGGCGACGACGCGCCGGTGTGGCGCGATGACGACGTGGAGGTGTTCGTGCAGCCCCCCGGCGATGCGGCCTACCAGTTCGCCGCCAACGCGGTCGGCGGGCGCTTCGACGCGCGTGCCACCGATCCGACCTGGAACGCCGAGTGGCAGACGGCGGGCGCGCGCACGGAGGGCGGCTGGACGGTCGAGCTGCGCATCCCGTTCAGCGCTTTCGGCCGAGCGGCGCCGGCGCCGGGTGAGCGCTGGCACATCGCCATCTGCCGGGCCAACCGCAATGCCGGCGGCAGCGAGCTGAGCTGCTGGCCGGTCTTCCGCCGGCGTGCCTTCAATAGCCCCGAGGATTTCGCGCCCGCCAACTTCGAGTGAGCCCGGCGCCGTAACAGCCGACGCGTGGCGCAGCGACCTGCCGGTAATGCTCCGCAGCCACCGGGCGACGCTCACGACTGCACGGTATGTGCACGCTCGACGAGGCCGACTGCCCGCGGAACTGCCTGCGCATCTTCGAGCCCGAGGCCGGCAGGTCGCGTTCCTCAGTCTGTATGGCGACCTGGCAGGACGAGATCGCATGAGTGAAGCCGGAGCCGGCCGCGGTCGAGTTCGCCGGCTCCACGGCCGACAGCACCGTGATGTACGATGCGTGCATCCCGAGCGTCATCAAGCTCCCCCATCAGCCGAACCCGCAGAAGCGTTGCCGCATGTTCTGCTGGAACCTGACCGGTGGGGCGTCCAGATACTGCCTGGCTCGCTCGCCCGATGGGATGCGCCTGCGTGCACACCCGTTCGGGACGACGGCCTCCGCCATCAACTGTGCCGGGCGGGCCCCCAACTGCCGGTGGGCCGGCCCGTGCGCGTGCGGCTCACCGCACGGCGCCTGCGCGTCCTGTCGCTGTGGTTCGAGTGGCGCACGTCGAACGCGACAGGCCGCGGAGCGTGCTGCCTCCGCGGCCCGTCATCGCACAGCTCCCGCGGTGATGCTTCGCTCAAGCACCAGCCGTGGCCGTATCGTGCGGCGCCATCAACCTTGCGGGGGCTGGTTGGTCGGTGGCGGCGCTTCACCACCGGGCTCCGGCCCGGGCGGCGGCTCCGGCGGCATGTCTGGTACCGGCTCCGGCTCCGGGGGCTTCTTGCAGCCCGTCATGGCCGCGAGCAGGCCCAGGCCGGCGATGGCGGCGCCACCGCCAAACAGCTTCAGGAACTCTCGACGATCCATTCGCTTGTCTACCTCCCTCTTCATGGCAAACGGCGACGTACTATTCCGCATTTCGCTGCGTGCGGTCAAGAGTCCTCCGTCCTACGGCGGCGGCTGCGCCGGTCGTTACGGCGTCCAGGTGTGACCGCACATCCAGCATGTCAGCGGCCGGCCCTATTCTGAGACCTCCTTCTCAGCCCGCAGTTGGGGCACTTCACGACTGCAGTGTCGTCCTCGCCGGCGTCGGCGTCGCCTGTCTCGCCCCGGCGGGCTCGTTGGTCGGAGCCTCCTGGTCGGTCCCGGCGCCGAGATCAGTCCCCGCCGCCGGCTCGGGCATGATCTGTTCGGGCTCCTCGGTGGGGCCGGTCTGCAGCCCAGCGCCCCCGCCAGCAGGCCCGGACCGGTCAGGGCGCCACCGGCTCCCGGCGACCTCAGAAACGTGCAAACGTGCGGCGATCGACATGGTGTTGCCTCCCCGGCGGCCGTCGAAGCTCTCACGCGCCGGACGGCTGCGGCCGCTTCCTGCGGTGACGCCGGCTACAGCGCGCCGATCTCGCGCAGCAACGCGGCGAGGCGGTCCATCTCCGCATCGGTGAGGCTGTAGTAGGGTGGCCGGCGCCAGCGCCCGCAGATGCCCGCGAGTTCCATGGCGCCGTGGATGACTGCGTCGAAGCCGCCCTGGTGCCCGACAGCGTAGTCGAAGTACGGCATGTCCTGGTCGCGCACCACGCCCGCCGCCGCCGCGAGGTCACCGGCTGCGATGGCCGACCAGTAGCCGCGCGCGATCTCAGGGGCGAAGGTGATGAAGGTGGACAGGTAGCCGTCGCACCCGTAGGGGTGCACCAGCAGATGGTTGCGCTTCTGTCCGCCCGCGAGAACCGCCCAGCGGTCGTGGACCATCGCCGCCAGCCTGCAGCCGAACTCGCCGAGCAGGTCGTCCTTGACGGCGAGGATGGCGTTCACGCCGAGCAGCGCCTCGAGGCACTGCAGGCCGAAGCCGGCGCCCCGCGGGGCAAAGATGTTGGTCACCACCATCAGGGGCATGACCCGGCCCACGGCGGCGAAGTGCGCGCGCAGCGTCTCGACGGTGGTCGAGGCCGCCCAGCCGGGCGGCATCAGCATGAGCAGGTCGGCGCCGACCTCACGGCAGTAGCGCGCGAAATCGATCGCCGCCGGGGTCGCGTACTCATGACAGGCCGCCACCACCATGGCCCGGCCCGCGACCTGCTCGACCACGACGCGCGTCACCGCTGCGACCTCGGCGTCGGTGAGCACGCTGAACAGGCTGTCGCCGTAGGTGAGCAGGACGGTCGGACTGCCCGCGGCGATGTTGAAGTCGATGCTCGCGGCCAGGCCGTCGCGGTCGATCTCGCCCGGCCGCGTGAAGGGGATGCGCTGGGACGCAACCGGCCCGGTCAGCGCGGCGCGCACCTCGTTCGGGCTCATGCTCACTCCTCCCCGGCCGGCGGAGCGAAATCCTCACTCGTCGCCAGACGCCAGGTGTCGCCGCGGTCGTCGGAGATTAGCACACTCGGCTCACTCGGCTTCGGCCCGTAGAACTGGTACTTCGCGCCCTCGGTGTTGCACGCGCCGATGGGTAGCTCCGCGCCCTCGACGCTCAGGAAGTCGATCTCGCGGTCGGGCCAGGTGTAGGCGTAGGCGTAGAACTCGTCGCGGAAGATGCAGATGCTCGCGGGCTGTGACCAGTAGGACAGGAACAGCCGCTCGGTCGTCGGGTCCATCACCAGCTTGTGGTAGTAGACCATGTAGTAGGGCTTGTAGGGGCGCACCAGATGCATCGGCTCCTCCCACGCCTGCCCCGCGCGCTTGCGGTGCAGCGACAGGCGGAAGTAGTAGCCCGGCTCGGCGTGGCGCGTGACGCAATACAACGTGTCCTCGCCGTCGCACACCAGGCCGCCGTAGCTGGTGCCCGCCGCCACCTCAACCGGCTCGGTCCACTCGCTGATGTCCAGCGGCCGCACCGAACGCGTGTAGCGGAACGGGTCGTGGTGGCCGTTGAGGATCACGTGCAGGTAGCCCTCACTGTCGGGCGCGATGGCCGGCCAGTTGTGGTTGTCCTCGGCGTTGATGCCGCCGAAGCCGATCAGCACCGGCTCGGACAGCTCGCCGGTCGCGATGTCATAGGTGACGGCATAGGCGGGCGCGCCATCCTCCTTCACATGGCCGGGCAGGACCTCCATGCGCCCGTAGACCAGGTAGACCGTGTCGCCGATGGTCGCCGCCATGCCCGCCTCGCCCGAGTGCGCGCTCATGGGCATGGCGTCCGCGCAGATGAGCGTGGCCTCGGGGATCTCGAGCGTGCCGTCGGCGAGCTTGCGCGGGATGGTGATGTAGATCTCGGTGGGCGCGAAGTAGCGCGCCATCAGGATCACCGGCGGGCGCGCCAGCCGATCATCGTTGTGCCCGAGGAACTTCTCGAAGCGCGCCATGTACCAGGGCAGGCGGTAGACATCCCAGCTCTGCAGCCCATCGCGCGAGTGCAGCAGCAGGCCGGTGCGTGTGCGCCAGTCGCCGGTCGGGTCGGAGACGAAACACAGCATGTAGGCGTCGCCATCGGCGTCCCAGGCGATCGAGGCATCATCGGTGGCGCCCATGGCGGCGACCTCAAGCTCGGCGAAGCGCAGCTCGTGCCGGCAGTAGGGGATCAGCACATCGTTGAGGATGTCGCGCACCGCCCACTGCCCGTCGGCGCCCAGCGTCTCGAGCACGTGCCCGGCGTAGCGCATCCAGGCGCGCCCGGTCGGACTGACGCTGACGAAGCCGGGCTGGAAGCGTGGGTAGTAGCCGAAGATCGCGCGCTCGGTCTGGAAGTAGGGGAGGTACTGGATGGGCGCGACCGCGGGATCGCGCAGCTCCGGCCAGCGATGGTTGATGATCGCCGCGTCGAAGTCCGGCACCGGGCTGCTGACAGGGATGGCGCTCGAGCGCGTCTCCTCCGGGGCGAGGCTCGATGTCTCCGGAGCATCGGCCAGGAGCGTCATGGCGTCGAGGTGCAGCACGGTGTAGGGGTTGGGCTGGCGGTCGAAGAGCTTGGTGAAGAAGTAGACGCCCTGCACACTGTGCAGGCCCGCGGGCGAGCCCAGCGGCCGGAAGTCGCTCAGCGGCAGGGCGATCTCGCGCCAACCGGTCCAGTCCACCACGAAGTCGGCGATCAGCCAGTCGTGCCAGCGCGTGTCGGGGTTGTCGGAGGCGATGCCGAGCGCGATACGCTCGCCGGTGGCGTCCTCGGAGAAGGCCTGGAAGGCGATCCCCGCGTAGCCGCTCCAGTCGCCGGGGACCTGCCGGCAGTGGATGGTGGGCCAGCGCGGGTGGTCGGCCCAGCGGCCCGAGGTCGCGCCCGAGCGCACGTGCTCGGCTGAGAGCGTCACGCCGCCGGCCAGCTCCGCGAAGGGCAGGTGGCGGGTGGACCAGAGCTGGTCCTCGGTGAACTCGTCGAGCAGCTCGGGGGCGCTGAGCCACGCGCCCGCGACCTCGAAGTCGAGGGCGGCGCGCCACTCGGCCTCCTGGGCGCGCGCGAGCGGGCCGCCGATGATGAGCGCGAAGGCGAGCGTCAGGCGCGCGGCGCGCATGGCGGGTCACTCCCGGGTCGAGGCGCGGTCGAAGTGCTCAACGATGATGTTCACTGCGCGGGCCACGCCGTCCTCCGCGCGGATGCGTTCGCCCAGCGCCGCCGCACGGGCGCGCATCGCCTCGTCGTTCAGCGCCGTAGCGATCGTCTCGGCGAGGCGGGCGGCGGTGAGCCGCCGGCGCGGGATCGGCCGCGGGCCCACGCCCAGGCCATGCACCGTGCGCGCCCAGAAGGGCTGGTCGGCGAAGTGGGGCACCACGATCGAGGGCACGCCCGCGCGCAGGCCGGCGGCGGTGGTGCCCGCGCCGCCGTGATGGACGACCGCAGCGGTGCGCGGGAACAGCCAGTCATGCGGCGCGGACTCGACGGGCAGCACGCTGTCCGGCAGGCCCTCGGCGAGCATCGCGCCCGAGCCGGTCAGCAGGATGCCGCGCTGCCCGGTGCGCTCGAGTGCGTCGAACACGAGCGCGGTGGTGGCGCGCGGGTCGCGGCTGGTCATGCTGCCGAAGCCGACGTAGACCGGGGGAGGACCGGCGTCGAGGAAAGTGCGCAGCGCCTCCGGCGGCTCCCAGCCCGGCGGCTCATCGAGGAACCAGTAGCCGGTGACGTGCACGTTCGCCAGCCATTCCTCCGGGCGCGCGATGACCGACGGGCTGAAGCCGCACAGCACGGGGCCGCTCCCCAGCGGATCGCGTGAGGCTCGCCGCGCCGGCCCCACCACCTGCCGGATGATCGGGTCGGCCCGGCCGAAGATCAGCCGGAAGACGCGCAGGAAGAGGCGATGCGACGACAGGTTGTACGTGCCTCGGCAGCAGCCCAGCCACGCCGGCGCCTCCGGGAAGAACGGGCTCTCGAAGGTGCGTGTGGGGATAAATGGCTGCAGCAACGCGGTGCACTCGGGTACGTCCAGTGCGTCGGCCAGATGGTGGAAGCCGTGCAGCAGGCCGGTGTTCGACTGCACAATCGCGTCGGTGCCCGCGCACGCCTCGGCGCAGTCGGTCACGATCTGTCGGGCCGCAGGCGCCAACAGCCGCGCGAAGTGGTAGAGGAAGCGCAGGCCGTTGGTGTCCGAGTCGAGCATGGTGTGCGCGCGCCGCTGCACGAGCAGGTCGCGCGGATCACCGCGCACGATCGCCTGCTCCAGGCCCCGCCCCTCCAGCAGGCCGCTGAACTGCCGATGCGTGGCGACGCGCACCGTGAACCCGGCGTCGCGCAGCCCCACCGCGAGCGCCACATAGGGCTGCACATCCCCGCGCGAGCCGATGGCGATGACGGTCACGTGCATGCCGAAGTCCTCGCGTCCGCCCGCTTCACCGCAGGTGCCCGACCACCAGTGTGGGGCCCTTGCCGAAGTAGATGTCGCGGCCGATGACTGCGAAGCCGCGCGTGGCGCCGGGGTAGCTGCCCAGCATCTCCACCGTCTCGCCGCCCGGGGGGATGCGGAAGAAGCCTTCGCGCGCCATCCCGTAGACGCATCCATCGTCACCGAGTTGCAGCGCCTCCATGAGCACGCGCCCGGGCGCCTGCAGCCGCCCGACCACCTCGCGGCGCGCCGGGTCGAAGACGAAGATGTCGGGCGTCTCGTGCGCGGCGCCGTAGATCAGCCCGTCGCCGCCCATCGCCAGCGCCATGATCCCGTACTCGCCCGGCAGCGGCACGCACTCGAAGACCTTCTGCTCGGTCGCCGGGTCGAAGGCGAACAGCACCGCCTCGATGGCGGTGGGCTTCGGCCGGGTCCCGCGCCCGCCGCCGATATCGGTGCCCGCCCAGATGAGCCCGCGCTCGGGGTCCATCGCCAGCGAGATCACCGAGTGGTCGGGGACGATGTCGCGCCAGATGGTCTTCTCGAGGCTGCCCGGCACCAGCCGGCTGAGCGCCCCGCCCCAGTTCCCGTACGACGGCCGCGACGCGATCCAGATCTTCCCGTCGGGCCCGGCCTCCATCGAGTGCGGCCGGTTCTGGTCCTCGCCCAGTGGCCCGAGGTCGCGTGGGTTGCTTCCCGGCTCCGTCCCGAAGTCCCACGACTCGCGCGGGTCATAGACCGTGATGCACACCGAGCCGTAGGCGGCCATGTAGACCACGCCGTCGAGATGCGTGAAGGCGTAGACCTCGCCGGTCGCCTGGGTGGGTCGGCCGAAGTCCTGTATCTCGCCGGAGCGCGGGTCATAGGTGAACACGCGCAGCGGGGAGACGCTGCCGCCGTAGAGCACGCCGTCGGGCCCCGGACGTACCACGTAGATGGCCGCGCCGACGCAGTCATACTCGTACGCGACCTCGCGTTGCGTGCCATCCGGGCCGGTGATGCGGATCAGGCCGGCCTCGACACCATCGATCAGCGAGCCGTCCGCCAGCACCGGCGGCTGCGTGCTCCCGCTCATGAAGGTGCGCTTGAGGTCGGGCGCGTAGGGGTTGCGGCCCGGCGGCGCCTCGCCCTCGATCGGCTGGGCGACGCCGTGGTCCAGCCGCCAGACGTGGCCCTGCCCGACCGCGTAGACGTAGCCGTCGATGGCCTCGTAGACCTGCGGGTAGCCGTCGCCCTCCCAGCCGGGGAACTCGACACGCCGGGTGGTCTCAGGCAGCGGCCGGCGGCCGCTGGGGCGCGACCAGGCGACGATGTGCCGGTCCACCATCATGATCAGCGCGTAGACCGTGCGGTCGGCCTCGCCGTACCAGGTGAAGCGCGCGTACTGCTCGGATTCGCTGAGCCGCCCGAGGTCGCGCAGGCCGCCGGTGGCCGTGTCAATCTCGATGAGCTTCGCGTTGCCGTGCGTGCCGCCGTAGATCATGCCGTCGGAGGTGGGGGAGAAGGTCCAGATGTAGCGCTCGGTCTCCGCCGGGCAGCCCAGGTCCACGAACTCGTCGGTGGCCGGGTCGAAGCGCAGCACGTGCGACGGTCCGTGGCTGCCGATGGTGCCGAGGTAGACGCGCCCGTCGGCGCCCAGACAGCAGGCCCACGCGCCCTCCTCGAAGACCGGGCTGGCGAACTGCGTGACCGCGCCGGTCTCGACGTTCACCCGCACCAGGAACAGCTCGCCATCGCTCTGGTTGTGGCTGACGTAGACGCAGTTCATGCGCCCGCCCGCGTCCGGGCCGACACACCAGCCCAGCACGCCGGTGACGCGCACGGGCACGCCGATCTCCTCGAAGGCCATGGTCTGCTGCGCTCCCGCCGACAGCGTGCACGTGAGCACCAGCCCCACGCCGACGGCCCATCGACTGATGTCCGGCTGCTGCCGCATGGGTAGCGGCCCTGCTCTCGCACGAGGATGTGACCCTGCGTGGGACAGGTTTCGACCCGGCAGGTGACGGGACCTCGCACGCTGGGAGGTGGGGATGGTGCATATCGCGAAGCCAACGGCATCGGGCATTGTCGCGGGCGCGCCTCGCATGACCTATCCCCGGGACACGGTCGGCAGGGAGCCAGCTATGAACTGCGCTGAGACGGGATCGAGTGCGGCGATTGGGCTGTGTTGCGCCATCACGGCCGCGCTTGCAGTGGTGGCGGCAGGCGCGGCGCTGGCCGCGGATGAGGACGGGGGGCAGCCGCTGCGCAACGCCATCTTCAACGGCGACTTCCTGGAGGGCCGCGCGGGCTGGACGATCGGCGGGCCCCCTGACCTGCGCGTGGAGACGCACCAGACCATGCTGGCGCACCGCCCCGATGCGGAGCTGGCGCTCAGCTACGACGGGCTCGAGGGCGACATGACTGTCTACAGCCCGTATCCCATCAAGGTGAACCCGGGCGAGGAGCACGTCCTTGCGCTCACCGCCGGCGGAGAGGGGGAGATAGCCTTCGGCGTGTACGAGTACGCGGACCGCGACCGCAACACCATCTTCCCGCTGTCCGAGCGCATCACACTCACGCCGGAAAACCGGACTTACGAGTTCACCTACCGGGCCTCGGAGGAGGCCGTGACCATCCGGCCGCGGATCGTGATCTTCGGCGGGGAGCAGGGGGCGCCCGCGGCCTTCCGGGTCAATCTGATCGAACTGAAGCTGATGCTGCCGCAGGAGGAGTTCGAACAGCGGACCACGTGGCCGCAGTGGGCCCTCTCCGGGGAATTCCGGGACTACCGGGGGCTCAGCGATGACGAGATGCGCCGCATTCGGGAGGCCGTGGCGGTGGATCGCGTACTGCCGCCGTACGAGCCGATCCACGAGCAGGGCGAGGGCGTCTTCGCGCTGACCACGTCGCAGTTCGACTTCGGCGGATCAGTCTTCCCCCAGAGCATCACCGTCCTCGGGGAGCCCATCCTGGCGGGGCGCATGCTCTTCGAGATGGAGATGGCGGACGGGCAGTCGGTCACGGGCACGGACGGCGAGATCTCGTTCACGGCCGACGAGCAGCGCGCGGTCGCCCGGCAGACGATTCGCGGCGAGGGGTGGACGCTCGACCTGACCGGCTCGCTGGAGTACGACGCGCTGCTGATCATAGACGCGGAGCTGCAGGCCGATGGCGAGGTGGGCATCACCAGCGGCGCGCTGTCCATCCCGCTGACCGCGGAGGTCGCGAAGTACATCCGCTACAACCGCGACTTCCCGGACGGGAGCCACTGCTTCGGCGAGGGCCCCATCCCGGTGCGCGGCGAGGTCGTGGAGGTGCGGCATACGGTCGGCAGGGCGCGCCTCAAGAACGACTGGCGCCCGAACGTGCTGACCGAGGACTACGGGACGGTGTGGGAGTGGCGGCGGGGCGTTCCGCGCTACTTCTGGATCGGTGACGAGGAGAAGGGGCTGGGCTGGATCACCGAGAGTGACCAGGGCTGGAGCGTCGGCGTGGACGATGTCAGTTGGTCGCTGACGCGCACGGCGCAGGGGCTGGTCGCGCGGATGAACTTCATCACCGAGCCGAAGACGGTGGACGGCTCGTGGCGGGTGCGGTTCATGGTGCAGGCGATGCCGCCCAAGCCCGTGCGGGCGGACTGGTTCAAGCTGCGCTTCAACCGCCTGTGGAACTGGGCGCCTGGCGATGAGAGGATGATCGAGCGCATCGAGGCCATGCGCCGGGGCGAAGGGCCTGAGTTCGAGGAGCAGCCTCCGCCGTACGTGTGCTACGCCCAGGCCTCGGACGGCGAGCGGGACATACGCCCGCCGTGGCGGCCTCAGGAGCATCGACCGTACCGCGACCTGGGCTTCCTGTGGTGGGACGTGTGGAGCGTGGGCTGTGGCTCGCCGCAGGTGGGGCGCCCGGAGATGATGAGGCGCTACCTGGCGGCAGGGTCATACGTGGGCCACATGGCGATGCCCTACCTGGCGCCCACGCACCTGTCGATCCACGACCTGAACGGCTTCTACTACGCGGCCAAGACCGACGCCTGGGCGAAGATACCGCCCTCGGGGGGCACGTCCCTCTACGTGAAGATCTGCCCGAACTCGTTCGCGTCGGAGTACCAGGCGTACGAGATCGGTCGCTTGATCGACGAGTACGGGATCGAGGGCGTGTACTTCGACAACACGCACCCCAGCGCGTGCTCCAACCTGGCACACGGCTGTGGCTGGGTCGATGACGAAGGGGCCACGCATCCGACCACGCCCTTCCTCGGGATGCGCAGGCTGTTCATGATGGTGCGCGAGCAGTTCGTGAAGCGCGGTCGGACGCCGTTCATCATGAAGCACGCCGGGGCGTTCCCGGCGGAGATCTCGTTCGTAGACGCTCAGTTGGACGGTGAGGGGACCTACGGCTACGACCACACGCAGATGTTCACGACCGCCGAATTCCGCGCCCGCTTCATCGGCCCCAACCAGTTCGGCGTGATCGAGGTCTACCTGCCCCAGTTCAGCATCGGTACGGACACCTCGGAGGTCTCGGGCGCGCAGCAGATCATTCAGGGCACGCCCCGCCTGTTGGCGCTGGCGCTGGTTCACGGCACGCCCATCTACTGCGGCGCTATCCACGGGGTGACGATGTTCAAAGCGTGGGCGGTGCTCGACGAGCTGCAGGGGCCGACGGTGGAGTTCATCCCGTACTGGGACTGGCCGCTCAATGAGACCCTCAACGAGCGGGGCATCTACGTCACCGCCTACCGCCGGCCGGACAACTCGGTGCTGGCGGTGTCCAACCTCTCCGCCGACGACAGCGGGGTCGCGATCCCGCGCTCGGAGCTGGACCGGCTGTTCCCGGGCCTGCAGCGGGCCGAGGACCACATGCACGGGCTGCCGGTGGAGCTGGACGAGGAATCGCTGCGGCTGACCGTGCCGGCGAAGAACTTCCGGCTGATCTCGCTGCAGTGATCGCGGCCGGTCGGTCCGCGGTGGCCGCCGGCTCAGGACGAGGGCTCGCCCCGCCTTAGCGGGATGTGGATGAGCACCGGGGAGTCCGCCGCGTCGGTGCCGGGCGCATACAGCTCGAAGTCGCGCTTCGGGCACAGATGCACGCAGCCCGAACCCGGTAGCCACTCGTCGTGAATGAAGCTGTAGGTTGCGCCGATCGTCGCCATCGTGCATTCGAAGACGGCGCAGTGCGCCGAGTTGACCACGCGGATCATCAGACCCTCAGGGCGCGGCCGCTGGCCTCCGGCGTGCGCGCCATCTCCACGGCCCAGCGCAACGAGTCGATGACGGTCTCGTGCCGGTCGAGCACCTCTCCCTTCGCCCCGATCAGACGCAGGCCCATGCAGCTCACGAACCGGTCGGGGGCCGCGAAGTACCGGTCCTTGTCGTCCCGGAAGTAGCTCTGGCCGAGGAGCTGCGGGTACTTCACCGCCGCTCCCCCGGAGCAGTAGCAGCCGTCCCCTCAGCGCAACGCTGGCACGCTCTCCCACACGCGTGTCAAAGACGAAGCGCTTCACTCTGACCGGCGACGCGCCCGGCGACGTGCGATACTTCACCCACGTATAGTGCTCGGTCGTGTGCCCCTGCGGGCAGGTCACGCGGTCGTTGTCGAGGTCGCTCACGGACGCATCCCTGGGGTCCACCTCAGGCTGCTACTGGGAGTTGGGGAACCGGGCATGGGGCGAGGTCAACCAGAAGTTGCAGCGCCCATCGACAGTGATTGCGCCGGGGCTGGACCGGGGCTGGCGGCAGCCCCGCTGCGTCCAGTTGGCTGACGGCGGCGTGCTCGTCCTCGGGATGAGGCAATACCGCCTCGCTCAGGTGCTCGCCGGCCACGCGATCGTTGAGGAACCGCTGGTCCCGGGGACCACGCATGTGAGCACGGTCACCTGTTCTGACCTCGGCGTGAAGCTGTGGCTGGTTCGCGGCTACCTGAATGCCATCGCGGTCCAGGGAACCGCCGCTCCACCGGTGCGGATTGCTCGCGCGGGTGAGGAATCGGGGGGCGCGTCTCTCTCTACGTGCGCAGGACGCTCAGCAGCGTGGAGGAGCCCCGCCTCCGACCGGCGCCCCCACAGCGCCCGGCAGGCCGCAACCGTCTCACTGTGACCGGCCCGAAGAATGGGGGGGGCAGACGGGGCAGATGATGTCGCGTACATCGACGGCAGAGCGAGCGCCGCGATGGCCTCAGACCATGGGGGCGCGATCTCCCCGCGCGCATCCTTCAGACCTTCTGCGCCTCGATGACGAGGAAGTCGTGCATCTCGTGCATCCTGATGTTGCCGAATCTCTGCTCCAGCAGCATCTCCACCCACTCCTCCCGCGTCAGGGCCAGGAAGCAGTGGAAGCCGTGTCGCTGGAAGCCCCGTACCCCGACCAGGTAGTCCATGCAGAGGAACCTGCCTCCGCGCTTGAGCAGACGATGGACCGCCTGGACACACGCCCATTGCTCGGCCATGCAATGGACCGCCTGGCTGGAGACGATGTAGTCGAAACTCTCGGCGGGCTCATCCAGTGTGCGTATGTCGGCCTGTCTGAACACGACCTCCCCGCCATGGTCGCGGGCCTGTTCGCGCGCCTTTTCGATGCTGTCCTTCGAGTAGTCGAAGCAGCCTGAGTCGATGCCGGTAACTGAGAACCCCTGCTCGGCCAGTTTCAGCGCCAGGAAGCCCTGACCGGTGCCGACATCGAGCACGTGGATGTCCGCCGAGGCGGGGCCAAGAAGCTCCACCAGCTTCTCGGCAGCCCGCTCCTTGCCATCGCTCTTGTCCTCGCTGTCTTCATACGCGGCCAGAGCCTGCTCGCCGGCAGGGGTGATCCGCCACCTCTCCCCACGGGCGGGTGGCTTGACCAGGCCCTCGTCGGCGAGCCTGGCGAGCACCGTATCGATCTCGATGCGTGCAGGCCACAGTACGCCGCTGGGCCGGTATGATCGGTTCCCGGCACTGCGCTCCCTGATCTCATCAACCATCTGGCGCTTGCTGCGGCTCTTCTCCGACAGCAGCAGCAGCAGGTAGTAGTCAAGGAACTGCCGGACAGTCGGTCCGCTTCGGGTCCGCTGCATCTCTACTCATCCTTCATTCCAGTGGACACCGCACAGCGGTCGTGGGCCTTATCGGTTCTGCTCGATCACCTCGAGCATGGCCTCGACGTTCTCGATGGGGGTGCCGGGGACGAAGTAGTTGGAGATGCCCACGATGATCCCGCCGCTGGTCCGGGCCTCCTCCAGGCAGGACAATGTCTCCTGCACCACCTCCTCACGCGAGCCCAAATGCATCGTGTGTGAGCTGATGTTGCCCACCAGGGTCAGGTCCGGGAACTCCCGCCGCAATCTGGCCAGGTCCATCCCCGCACGCCGATCGATCTCGTAGTAGCCGTGCACGCCCGATGCACCGAACAGGCTGTCGGCGACCGGCCACAGATTGCCGTCGCTGGCGAACAGGTAGTAGCCGCCGCAGGCCTCGGCAATCTCTGCGATCTGCGTCACGCGCGGGAGCATCAGATCGTCGAAGACCTTCGGGGAGTACATCGGGCCCTCGTACGAGGCGAAGTCGCTGCCACCCCAGAACAGCTTGAAGCCCCGCTCACTGAGGAACTGCATCTCACGTCGCGCGCGCTCGACCTGAACGTCGAGGTGCCGGCCGACCAGATCCGGCCGCAACAGCATCGCCTCGAACCAGATGTCGGTGTTGCGCGTGGGGATGCCGCACCCGCCCGCGCCCACGCGGATTATGTACTCCTCCCCCATCAGGGCCATCGCGCAAAGCTCGAAGTCGTAGCGCTCCGCGCGCGGCTCGTAGTCCTCCGTGGCCTTCTCAGACGCGCTGATCTGTGCCTCGATGTCCTCGAAGGCCTGTCGCGCCTCGGGATGGTACCTGAAGATGTGGCACTGCTCGCTGGGCGGATCAAAGCGGAGCACCGACCAGTCTTCCTCCGGTCCCTCCGCGAAGAGGAAGGTGTTGTCATCGATCTTCTCGGTCGGCTTCCGGTTGTAGCGCCAGTAGCTGGGCCGGATGACGTCGTTCCCCAGGACCGTGGCGATCTCGATGGCGTCGCGGAAGGACCGCTCGACGAACTCCTTGTGGGCGTCTTCGCCCTCCCACAGAGCAGTCACCTCCCGCCACTGCTGGATCCCCCCGCCCACGTACGCCTCCCGCCCCAGCAGAGCGGACGCGACCTCGGAGCAGGTTCCGATGTGATGCAGCGGCACTTTGTCTGTCTGCTGCTTGGCGAACGCGGCCAGAACCCGTTCCCGAGGCGTCATTTGCTCCCTCCGACGTGGGTGCTGGTCCCTCTCAGGCTGGTGAAGGCCTATCGGTAGTGAATGGCTCCAACCGGACAACGGGCGACCGCCATCTGGATCGTGGAGGGAGGGTCCCTGGGTTCAGGGAGGGCGACGGCTCGTCCTGTCTGCGGGTCCATACGGAAGGTCCGCGGGGCTACGCGCACACACAGCCCGCAGCCTCTGCACGAGCCCTGGTCCACATATGACCGGCGCTCCTCCGCCGACGCGTCCCGGGCCGTGGGCCCCTGCGGGGGAGAAGGTCGGTAGCCCACTCCCTGCATCATCGTCAGTTGCCAGACCTGCTGCTGCAGCCAGGCCATCTGCGCACTGATCTGTTGCAGCCGAATGCTGATATCAATAAGCTGCTCCACGGCAAGCATCCCTCGATGTGCATCTGCGGTAAGCTCAACCGGTGAAGACCGCGTCTTCGGCCGCTCTCGGGTGCTTCGCCTGCATGCCCAGCAGCTTTGCAGCCTCACCCAGTGCGCGCTGCCAGTGCCCGAAGGTCATCGACATGTGCTGGGAGCCGACCAGCGCCCTGGAGAGCTCGGCCACGTCACCGTCCACGGTCATGTGGATGATGATGCGACAGTGACCGCCGTCCTCGCTGCCCTTGATCTGCCCTTCGACAGCCACGATGCTGTCCAGGGAGCTGCCCATGTTCAGCAGTGTCATGGGCTCCTGCCTGATGTCTGCGTACGCCGTGACGCCGAACCCCCGCGTATGGTAGTCGCGGACGGTGAAGGGCTCGGAGGCCATCGACAGCGGAATCAGATCATGCTCGATGGTGACCTCCCCCGATCCCGCCTCGAACATACCCTCGCGGTAGCCGAAATTGCCCATCAGCACGGGCTGCGCGCTCACCGCATGAAGCAGCAGCGACGACAGCATGGCGGTGATGTCCCCCTCGCAGGCGCACATGATGCCCTCGTCGATGAGCCGATCGAAGGCCAGACAGGGCACGACCGGGCGCTCCTCGGTGAAGCGGCCGCAGTTGATGGTCACCCCGTTCGCGTCCTCGCGCTCACACAACTCGCGCAGGGCCAGGTAGACCCTCGTGGCGGCCAGCATGCTCTCCCGATCCGGCTGCACCTCGGCGAACTGCTCGGTCCATTCATTCAGCTCGGCGGCCACACCGTCCTCCTCGAGAGCATCGAAGTGGCGGAAGAACTCGTTGGTCTCGATGTGGCGTACGCACACGCCGAACCGCTGCTCGATCATCTGGAAGTCATAGGGCCCGTCCGGCGCGGAGAAGGACGGAATCTCGCCGATGTAGAGGAACCGGCTCTCGCTGAGGAACTTCTTCGCCCGCAGCCCGCGCAGGAAATCCTCGCCGACCGTACCGCCGATGATCGGGAGGCCATACTGCGCGAGCGTGAATGATTCCCACGGGCGCCGGCCCAGGGTCCGCACGAGCAGTGCATCCACATCATGCGTCAACTCCGAGGGCAGGCGCCGCAGGTCGCGCTCGTGCTCGACCACCAGCGGCTGCTCGATCTCGACGAAATCCACCGGCAGGTCGTCGGCGAAGCTGTCCACCATCGCCTGTGCGGCCCGATGCACCTCCTCGGTTGAGGGTACCTCAAACGGGGGTGTTCCCTTGACGTCCGGCGAGCACACGCTGCCGTAGACGTCGCTGTAGTGGTGCAGGCCCACGTAGACCGGCTTGATCCTGACGGTGCCGCGATCGAGTTCGCTCACCGCTATCGCCCTCCGGTGCCCGTTTCGCTCCGCGGTCGGTCGCTAGCGAATCGGCGCCCTGTCGTCCTCGATGACCTCGAAGTCGAGCAGGCGCCCGATGTCGCATATCTGCGCACGGAAGTCGCCGATCGTGCCTGATCTGTGCACGCCATATGCGTCCGGGTAGAGGTGGCGCTGGATCTGCCGGGCGTCACTGACCCGCGTGGTCAGCTTGCTCCGGCACATGATGTTGGTCCAGTCCGTGTACAGGGAGTAGGGATCGACGGTCTCGCCGGTGTGGACCAGTATGGACCGGGTGGCGACATCGACCCGCCAGATGGTGGCGGGCTCGCCGGGCGGGAAGAGCACCTCTGAACATGCGCCGACTCCCGGCTTCGAGTGCCCCTTGACGTGCCGTTCCGCGTGATCGCGGATGACGTAGGGCACCTTCTCGGCTCCTCCCCAGGGATTCCACGGCGCCCCGCAGTGCATGACGATGGTCACACCGTTGCCCGGGTCCACCATGAAGTCGCCCATCATTGAGGGCCGCCCGAAGCCGAACTGCGCCAGCATGTGCGTGAGCACCACGTTCATGTGGCCCTGGCAGCAGCCCACCGTACCCTCCATCTGAAGCTGGGAGTTGCCCAGACTGGGCCAGATCATGTCCTCGGGCCGTGGGTTGGGTACCAGGGACCTGATATGGGTCGCGCTCGCGTTGGCGCCGTGCTCAGCCATCAGCGCCTTGATCACCAGATACATCCTGGCCGAGTTGACCACCTCGCGCTCGATGGTGCCGCGGATCTCCTTGGCCTCATCCATCCACCGATGCGCGATCGCTCGTGCCTCTTCCTCGTCAATGGCCTGCACGCGCTCGCTGGAGGCGACGTCTTCGGTCCCGATCTTCGTGATCTCGGTCCCGAATGCATCGCGAACGAGGTCCCGGAAGATCGCATTGAACTCCTCGGGCCTCTTCTGTCGGAGGTCGCCGGGATACGGCCGGGTGAGGTCGCCGCGATGGACGTTGTCATCATCCACGCAGGGCCTGTCGGTGATCAGCAGAACGTGGGACCGCTTCATCCGCGCCAGCGCGTCCACGAGGCCGATCTTCTCCACCAGGTCATCGAACATGGCCTCCCGCCGGTCGGCCTCGCAGACGTTGCCCCGGTCGCACGTCGCAGTGAGGATGCCGCCGCGCTCTTCGAAGAGCTTGAACGGGACGTGGGAGAAGCCCGGGAAGTTGTAGACCGCGATCGTGGGAAGGCCGGTGAGCGCCGGTCTGTAGTCGCTCATGCCACCGACCACCAGGACCGCGTCGTAGTCCTCACGGTGGTCGCGCAACTCCGCCATGACGGAGTCAAGCTCCGTCCCGCCCTTGGACAGATCCCTCGCGATGAACTCGACCCCCTCGCATCGCCCCAGCAGTTGCCGCAGGAACTGCTCGTTTGTGGTTGGCGCCAGGGTCTCGGACTCGAAGTGCTGAACACCGGCGTCCATGAACACCGTATAGAGCCTGGTCTGCTCCCGAGACATGCTCGACCTCTCCCTCGCGGCCCGATTGCTCTTCCGGGCGTACGCGCGCATCTCGGTGCCCGCCGGGACGACCGCCGCCGGTCTTCACCGATCCTTCTCGACCACCTCGTAGTGCATCAGCTTCGCCAGGTCCCTGAAGCGCTGGCGGTGATCACCATAGAATGCCACCCGGTGGTTCCCGAAGGTGCGCCAGTCGAGGTTTTTCAGCAGCTTCGCGGCGTCGGTGTCGATGGCCAGCTTGGTTCTGCACAGGATGTCGTCCCAGCCGGGGAAGAGCGTCTCGCCGTCCACCGTCTTTCCGGAGAACAGCGAGAGCTTCCTGTCATGGACGCTGACCTTCGCGACCGTGACGGTCTCGCCGGCGGGGAGCAAGACCTGGACCGCGGCGCCGCCCTTCTCCTGCTCCTCGATGGGCCACTGGGGCAGATTGCGGATCACCCAGGGCACGCGGCGGTCATCCCCCCAGGGGTTGAACGGGCACTCGCAGTGCCCGATGTAGGCCTTGTTGTTATCCTCATCGACGATGTAGTCGCCGTTGAAGCCGGTGCTGCCCGTCACGAACAGACCAAGCTGCTGGGTGATCAGGGAATCCACGAGGGTCTCGGAGGTCGCCACGAAGCCGTCGGTGCACAGTTGCGAAGAGGGGAGGCCCTGTGAGGGGATCGGGCCATCCTTGTAGCCCATGAACACGCCGTAGCCCTCGGTGGTGATGGCGTCGGCTTCGTACTCCTGGATCATCTCCCGCATGACCAGGTAGAGCTTCGCTGAGTCGCGTATCTGCATCTCGTTGGTGCCCGCGACGCCGGCGGCCGTCTCGATCCACTCCTCAGCCACCCGGGCGGCGTCCGCCTCATCGACTTCCTTCATCCTCGCGACCATCTCGCTCTGCGGACGCGCTATGGCCTCGACGCCCAGTTCGCTCAGGTTGGCCAGATAGCGCTCCTCATACGCCTCCCAGCCCTCGGCCTCAAGCTGCAGCGCCGTGGGCTCGTACTGGCCCAGGACCGGCTTGTCGGTGATGATAAGCACCTTGCGGTTCTCCATCCTGGCGACTGCCTGCACGGCGCGCAGCTCATCGGCGATGTGATCGAGTCTGGCCGAGAACGTCGCCTCAGACGCATCCGGGATCACCGGCAGGGCGGCCGTCAGGACCCTCTCACCCTCGTACGCAAGATAGGGGTACTGCCACTGGCTCCAGAGCGGATAGACGGCGACAATCGGCAGGCCTGTCGCCAGCAATCCGTCGGGAAGGTCGCCGAAGTAGAGCACACCGTCGAGGTCGTCCGCCTGGCTCCTGATGTTCTGGATCGTGGTCGCTGCGTCCTCGACGTCCGTCTGTCCCACGAACTGCACGCCCCGGCAACGCTCCTGAATGGCCTTCAGCATCTCACCGTTCGTCAGTATGTGCTGCTGAGGATG
>JALGVA010000150.1 GCA_029820295.1 Candidatus Zipacnadia bacterium | reverse complement strand
CGCTGATGGCCCTCGAAGGGCTCGGCGTGCCGGAGGAGCAGGAGGTCCGCGAGTGGCTCGCCCGGCTCGACGAAGAGACGCGCTCTGACGAGGGAGACTCCCCGCCGGAGATGTGATATACTGAAGCAGCGGCGCACAGGTTTGCCCCCTCAAGGTTGTACGTCGCTGGACAGGCCATCATACACATCGCGGGCGCCCTCGCCGCTTGGGGGCGCCTCGTCATCGCAGGGAGTCATCGCCGAATGTCGCTACTGGAGCAGCTCAACGAGCAGCAGCGCGAGGCCGCGCAGTGCGTGGACGGGCCCGTGCTCATCTTCGCCGGCGCCGGCTCGGGCAAGACCCGCGCGCTCACCTACCGCATCGCCCACATGATCCAGGAGTGCGGCATCGACCCGCGCCGCATCCTCGCCGTCACCTTCACCAACAAGGCCGCCAACGAGATGAAGGAGCGCATCGAGCAGCTCGTCGGCGAGCAGGCGCGCCACGTCTGGGCCGGGACCTTTCACTCCATCTGCGCCCGCATCCTCCGCGCCGACGGCCACCATGTCGGTGTGCCGCCCGAGTACACCATCTTCGACGAGGGCGACCAGTCGGCCATCGTCAAGGAGGTGCGTGCCCGCGTTGAGGTGTCGCTGCCCGAGCGCGACCGCTGCGAGGAGCGCACCAACCAGGAGATCCTCTGGGCCATCAGCGGCGCCAAGAGCGAGCTGATGGACGTGGACCGCTACCGTCGCACCGCCGCCGACCCGTTCGAGAAGCTGATCACGCGCGTCTACTCGGGCTACCAGCGCGAGCTTGAGCGCAACAACGCGGTGGACTTCGACGACCTCATCATGAAGACCGTGCGTCTGCTCGAGGAGCACGAGGACGTGCGCCGCAAGTACCAGGAGCGCTTCGGCTACATCCTGGTGGACGAGTACCAGGACATCAACCACGCGCAGTTCCGCTTCGTCGAGCTGCTCGCCGAGAGCCACGGCAACCTGTGCGTGGTGGGCGATGACGACCAGTCGATCTATGGCTGGCGCGGCGCGAACGTCGGCATCATCCTTGACTTCCAGGAGCACTTCCCCGACGCGACCGTGATCAAGCTCGAGCGCAACTACCGCTCGACCGGCAAGATCATCGAGTGCGCCTTCGAGGTCATCCGCCGCAACGAGACGCGCGCCGACAAGCACCTGTGGACCGCCAACCCGCCCGGCGACAATATCGTGGTCTACGAGGCGGTCAACGAAGAGGAGGAGGCCGACTGGGTCGCCGAGACCATCCAGACCCAGGTCAAGGCCGGCTACGCCCGCTACGGCGACTACGCCGTGCTCTACCGCGTAAACGCGGCCTCGCGCAACTTCGAGCAGGCGCTGGCCACGCGCCAGATCCCCTACCAGATCGTCGGCGGCCTGCGCTTCTTCGAGCGCTCCGAGATCAAGGACGCCATCGCCTACCTGCGCGCCCTCTTCAACCCCGCCGACAACCTGTCGCTGCGCCGGATCATCAACACCCCCACGCGCGGCATCGGCGACACCACCCTCGAAGCGATCACGCTGGCCTCCGAGCGCAATAACGTCTCGCTCTACGAAGCCTGCCGTATCTTCGCCGCCGACGAGGACCAGCGCCCCCGCGCCCGCGAGGCGGTCGAGGACTTCTACGATCTGATCCTGCGCCTGCGCCAGCGCGTGGAGACCGCGCCGCTCGCGGATCTGGTGCGCGCCGTGGTCGAGAACACGGGCCTGATCGACAAGCTCAAGGAGTCGGGCAAGGCCGAGGACGCCATGCGCGTGGAGAACCTGCAGGAGTTCGTGACCGTGGCGGCGGCCTTCGCGCGGCGCAACCCCGACGCGGGCCTGCAGGAGTTCCTCGAGCATATCGCGCTGATCTCCGACATCGACGAGGTCGAGGAGCTGTCCGGCTCGGTCTCGCTGCTCACGCTGCACGCGGCCAAGGGCCTGGAGTTCCCCGTCGTCTTCATGGTCTCGATGGAGGAGGGCATCTTCCCCCACGAGCGCTCGATGGGCGACAAGCACGAGATCGAGGAGGAGCGGCGGCTGGCCTACGTTGGCATGACGCGTGCCGAGAAGATGCTCTACATCTCGCACGCCTTCCACCGCACCATCTACGGCGAGACCCGCCGGCAGCGGCCGTCGCGCTTCCTCCAGGAACTGCCCGAGGAGCTGCTCGACCGCCGCGAACGCTACACCGACGCCTCGCAGCCGCGTATGCTCGACACCGGCGAGCAGGTGCTCGAGACGCCCACCGGCGGCAGGCAGATCGACGTGGCCGCGATCCTCGCCCGCGCCAAGCGCAACGGCGCCGACGCTCGCGAGCGCGAGGAGGCCGAGGAGCAGCCAGCCGCGAAGCCGAGTCCCAGGCGCAGGCCGGCGAAGCAGACGTCCTCGGGCCAGGCCGGCTGGCGCACCGGGGAGAAGGTGCGCCACGCGAAGTTCGGCGAGGGCGTGGTGGTCTCCGCCGAGGCCGAGGGCGAGGATGACTGGAAGGTGACGGTGGCCTTCAAGGGCGGCGGCGGGGTGAAGAAGCTCCTGGCCAGCGTGGCGAAGCTCCAGAAGCTGTAGCCGACCACGCGCGGGACGCCCCGGAGGTGAGGCGACGATGACCCGTCCACTCGTGAGCGCATGGCCGATGGCCATCCTGGCGCTCGCGGGGGTGAGCGCGGTGTTCGCTGCAGGCGAGAATCTCCTCGTCAACCCGACCTTCGAGGGAGAGCTGGGCTCCGAGGCGTCGGGGTGGAGCGTCCGTGCCTGGGAGTCCGATCAGGTCGAGATCACCGTCGATGTGCAGGTCGATCACGACGGCGCTCCCGCCGTGCGCATCGCCCAGCCGCTCCCGGTTTACTCGTGCCTGAGCCAGGCCTTCGACGTGCAGCCGCGCACCATCTACGCCGCGCAGGTGTGGGCGCGCGGCGAGGACCTGCTCTCCACCGGCGGCGGGCTGCGCCTGTTCATCGGCAACGAGCGCGGCAATACCGTCACGGCCACGCGCTTCCAGGACCACTGGGCCGGCGCGGGCTGGCGGCGGCTCACCTGCGTCTTCAACTCCGCCGACCGCGAGCGCATGACGGTCGTCCTGATGCTGCACAACGCCAGCGGCGTGGCGTGGTTCGCCGACCCCGCCGTGCGGGAGGTCACACCGGCTGAGGCCGCCGAGCTGACCGGCCGGGCGCACGGCTGGGGCTTCGCCTCGGCCGAACCGGAGACCGGCTTCGCCTACTTCGGCCGCCCCGTCGCGCACGTCACACCCGCGTTCCCCTCGCCGGTGTGGTTCTCGGCGAAGATGGACTTCGCGGACCCGGTCGCTGCGCAGCCGGCCATCGTGCTGGAGCTGCCCGCGGACGTGGAGGTCGCAGGCGCCTACCGCGAGTGGCAGATCGCCTCCGAGCCCACCGAGGGCGGGACGCGCTGCCGGCTCTCCGGGACGGTCGAGTACTGCCCGACCTACCTGATCACCACCCGCGCGCCGGGATGGCGCGGCGAGGGGCGGTTGTGGCTCGAGTGGCAGGGCGGGCGCCAGGAGGAGCCGTTCGTGTTCGAGATCGCCGGCATCGAGATGCCCCACGCGCGCAGGCCTGAGCGCATGATCTGCGGGCTGTCGGGTCCGCCGATCACCGGCTTCCCGGGAGACTTCATCGCCTGCGCCACGCAGATGGGCTTCAACGCCGTGAATCTCTGGGGAACCGCCTGGGGCGACCCGCCCTCGGAAACGTTGAGCCGGGCCGTGCGCGACTACGTGGCGGCGGGCTTCGCGGTCTCCAACGACTACTCGCCCTACTGCTACCCTGACTACCGGAAGATGCTCGCGGAGATCGAGGACGCGCAGGCGTGCACCATCGACGGCACGCGCGTGCCGAGCATCCCGTGCCCGTCCTACCGCGGTGAGGCCTGGCAGTACGAAGGCGCGAACATCGCGCGCTTCGTGCTGGTCGGGCTGTCGTGGTGCCACATGGACGAGGAGGTGTGGAACGGGCAGGGCATCTGCTTCTGCCCGCGCTGCCTCGCGCAGTGGGAGAGCTACCGCGCCGAACATTACCCGGACCTGCCCGACACCCCGCCGACCGAATTCGAGGCCAAACCCGCCGAACACCCGGCCCTGCATGCCGCGTGGATCCGCTTCAAGTGCAGCCTGGTCACCGACAGCTTCCTCGGGTGGCGGCAGATGCTCTTCGACGCCATCGAGGAGGCCGGCGTGCGGTCGAGCCCGCAGCCGTGGCTGGATAGCTGGCTGGCGCTGAGCACCGAGCCGGATGACATGTACTTCTACCTGCACGACCCGGCGGACCTGACGCGCGCGCTCGACCACCAGGTGCCGATGATCTACGACACGGCGGCCGTCGTGCGCGAAGAGCTGCTGCCCATCGTCGAGGCGGCCGGCGGCGAGCGCGTGCTCGTGGGCCTCACGCTCGGCGAGCCCGGGAACGGGCGCCAGGTCTTCCCCCCCGAGCAGACCCGCGCGTCGATCCTCGAGGGCGCGTTCGCGCCATGCCTGGGCTATGTGCTGTGGACCTACCATCGCGGTGACGCCGGGACGCTGGCCGCGGTGGCGCGCTCCAACGATCTGCTGGCGCGCATCGAGGACATCCTGCTTGATGGCGCGAGGACCAGGCGCCTGTCTGTGATCGAGGGCGACGCCCTGGTGACCGCGTACGAGCTGGGTGACGAGATCGTGGCCTACGTGCGTGGCGGAAGGAGCGCGTGTCTCGGCGTGGCCGGCAGCGCCTCATGGCGGGTGGCCGATGCGGACAGTGGCGAGGCGCTCGCGAACGTCTCGCCCGATGCGCGCGAGTTCCCCGTGACGCTCGATCCGATTGCCGGGCGGGTGCTGCGGCTGACGCGAGGCGCCCCGCGATGATCGCGGCGTGGCGGGCGGCCTGCGTTCTTGCGGCGATGGCGGCCGCGGGCACCGGCGCCGGCCAGGAAGGCGATGGCATGACCTGGGGACGCGAGCTGCCCATCCTCGCGCAGGTGGACGTGGGTGGACCGGCCCGTGCGCTGGTCCTGCGCGACGGGGCAGCCTGGGTGTGCGCCGACTACTACGGCCTGGTGGCGCTCGACGTCTCCGACCCCCGCGCGCCCGTGGTCCTGGGCCGCTGCGACACCTTTCAGGCCTTCGACGTCGCACTCATGGGCGACTACGCCTTTGTGGCCGATCGCTACGGGGGCGTCCAGGTCATCGCCGTGAGCGACCCGGCCCGGCCGACTCTCGTTACCAGCTACGATGCCATCGAGTTCGCCACCGACGTGGAGGTCGCCGGGGACATGCTGCTCGTGCCCTGCCGCTCCCACGGCACGGAGGTCGTGGACATCAGCGACCCGACGGCGCCGGAGCACCTGGGGACCGTCAGGCTCGAGCACTTCGGCTGGCAGATCGCGGAGGCGCTGCTGCAGGGGCGCTACGTCGTGGTCGGCAACGGCTTCGGGGTGCGGGTCATCGACCTGGAGGCGAAGGGCGGCCCCGCCCTCGCGTATGCCCACGACACCCGGGGCGCGCTGGGCTTCAGCACCAACGGAGTGGCGCTCATCAGCGATCTGCTGGTAGCGACCGGTCATCGGCGGCTCAGGACCTTCGATCTCAGCGACCCCGCTCACCTGCGCCCGCTCAGCGACGCCCGCGTCGGCCTCGCCCCGGTGCGCCTGACGCTGGGCCGCGGCGTCGAGGGCCCGACCCGCGCCTGGGCCGCGTGCCCGACCAGCGGCGGGGTAGTCGTCGCCGACGTGCACGCGGACGGCCACATCGAGGTCGTGCGCGAGATCGAGACCCCGGGACATGCCTCACGCGTCGCGCCCGCCGGTGACCGCGTGCTGGTCGGCGATGGCTAAGCCGGGCTGCATGCGCTGGCGGCGGGCCCTACGTCTCGTTGAGCCACAGGTCGATGTGCCGCTCGGGGTCGTAGGGCTTGCCCACGATGTCCGGGCGACCGTCGCCGGTCATGTCCGCGACCTTGGCCTCGTGCGTCGGGATGCCGCTGCTGATCACGCGCTCCTCGAAGCCCGCGTGGCCGGCGTTGCGGTAGACCAGCAGCCGCGGCTCGTGCGGGTTCCGGCCCAGGCCCATCTCGCCCACGAAGATGTCCGGCAGACCGTCGCCGTCGAAGTCCGCGATCGCCAGGCTGTGCGGGTGGAACAGGCCGCTCGCCACCTCCCACGGTCGCCAGTCGGGCGCCATGAAGACCGCCAGGCGGCCCTCGTCGCTCTCGCCCTCGCACAGCACGATGTCGAGCGCGCCATCGCCATTGAGGTCCGCGACCGCCACGCGCGTGGTCACGTAGCCCTCGGCGAAGGTGATGCGCGTCCAGTCGTCCCGACCGGGCTCGGCCTTGCGGTAGATGCTCGTGCCCGCGATGATCTCCTGCCGGCCATCGCCGTCGAGGTCCACGACCACGAGTCCCTCGGTGTCACCGGTGTCGCAGGTCACCAGGCGCAGGCACTCGTCGGGCCAGGGCTCAACCGTCGGGTCGTCGGGGATGTCGAAGTAGCCCAGCACACCGCTCCTCTGCGACAGGAACACGATCTCCGGCTCGCCATCGCCATCGACGTCGCCGACCGCCTGGTCGTGGTACTTGCAGAAGGCGCTCGTGACCACGTGCACCGGCCAGAGGTCGCGCGGGTCCGCGGGCTGCTCAAACCACCAGAGGGTGTCGCCATTGTACTGCTGCCCGGCGATGATGTCGGCGCGGCCGTCACCGTTGACGTCCAGCATCACGCCGCCGGCCTCAAGCTCCGGCGCCGTCGCGATCTCGTGGCGCGCCCAGCCCGGGTTCTCGTACCAGAACAGGTGCGGCGGGCCCTGCTTGCCGCCGATGATGACGTCCGGCAGGCCGTTGCCGGTCAGGTCGTGCAGCAGCGTGATGTCGTGATGCGCGCCGGGCGGGTCGGCGTCGATGACCTCGTGGCGGAAGCGCAGGTCGGGCATGGCGAATGACCTCCGTCGGCGAGCGTGGGCCGTGCGCCTGAGCACCTTCGACGGTGCCGGCCGCGCCTCCTGCGACGGAGGTATTGCGGCGGGCGCCGGAGAACTGCCACGGGCCCGCGGACGTCGATGATGGGAGAGGCCGCATGGCGATACGCATCGCGATCTGTTCGAAGATACTGCAGGACCACGAGATCTCGGAGGCGGTCGGCATCGCCGCCGAGATCGGCTATGAGGGCATGGAGATCTTCGGCGTCGAGCGCCACCTGCCCGCCGACGCCTCCGACAGCAAGGTGCGTGGCCTCGCCGGGCAGTTGCGCAATGCCGGCATGGAGGCCGTCACGCTGTGCACCTACATCGGCATGTTCTCGCAGAAGAGCGATGACGAGTGCCTGCAGGACGTCGAGCGCTTCCGCCGCTACCTGGACATGGCCGAGGAGCTGGAGTGCGACCTGATCCGGGTGCAGCCGGGTGGGCCGCCGATCCCCTCGGCCGCGCGCGAGGACCACTGGCTGCGCGCGGCGCACTACCTGCGCGAGTGCTGCGACCTGGCGCTCTCACGCGACATCGGCGTGGTGATGGAGAACAACTTCGGGCTGTCGGCCACGGTGGACGCGACGCTGGACCTGATCGCGCGCGTGGACATGCCCAACCTGGGCGTGAACTATGATCCCGGCAACCTCTACCGCATGGACCGCTACTACGGCGTCGAGGCGCTGATGCGCCTGGGCGAGCTGGTCTGGAACGTGCAGGTCAAGGACTGCTACCGCGACGAGACCACCGACGACTACCGGCTCCTGCTGGGCGAGGGCGAGGTCGACTACGCCACCATCTTCGCCTGGCTCAAGGAGACCGACTACGACGGGCACGTGTCGGCGGAGAGCCACCGCAAGCCGGATGCGCAGATGAGCGCGGCCGACATCGCCCGGCATGAGTTCGAAGCGATCAAGACGCTCCTGCAGAGCGTCTGACAGACCGGGTGCCACCACTGATGCAGCAGACGGCACAGCTTGCCCTGCACGAGAACGTTCAGTTCATCTACGAGCTTGTCCTGGCCCGGATGGAGCTTGAGGCCGCGGGCGTGAGCTTCGCGGTCCACGAGAACCTGCGCGGCTTCTCCACCAACGGGGGCCTCGACCGCGACCACATCGTGCACCGCTCGGCCTACGTCAAGTCGCTGCAGCTCGCCGAGCAGGAGCCCGAGTTCACCGACTACCACGTCATCCAGCAGTACAACCAGACCCAGTCGATCAACCAGTACCTGACCCACTGGTTCTACCCCTACAAGGGCAAGTTCCACCCGCAGATGATCCGGGCGCTGCTGGGCATCATCGGCCTGGAGCCCGGCGACGTGGTGCTCGACCCCTTCATCGGCTCGGGCACCACCGCGGTCGAGGCGCAACTGCTCGGCATCGACTGCGTCGGCGTGGACGTCTCACCATTGTGCTGCCTGATCTCGCGCGTGAAGACGCAGTCGTGGGAGCACCTGGCGCAGATCGAGGACGCCTCCGACTACGTGGCGCCCTGCGCCGACCACGCCCACCAGCAGCGCCTGTTCCGCTCCGCCGATGACCGCGAGCTGCCCGAGGGCCCGGTCAGGGACTTCTTTGACCTGGCCGAGATGATCGCCCGCTCGGACAACTCCCGCCGGCGCCGCGATCCGGTCGAGGCCTTCGTCTACAACCGCGACCGCATGCTCGCCTCGGTGCGCGATCACGTCGAGGTCAAGCAGCGCCTGGGGCTCAAGTTCGGCGAGGTGGACATCCGCGAGGGCGACTCGCGCGCGCTCGACCTCGCGGACGAGAGCGTGGACGGCATCGTGACCTCGCCGCCGTATTCCATCGCGCTCAACTACGTCAGGAACGATGAGCACGCGCTCGAGGCCATGGGCTTCGACCTCGACGAGCTGAGCGACGGCTTCATCGGCGTGCGTGGCGCCGGCAAGCGGCGCTTCGAGCTGTACGACGAGGACATGCACGTAGCCGCGGGCGAGATGGCGCGGGTGCTGCGCCCCGGCGCGATGGCCGCGGTGGTCATCGGGAACGTGACCTACAACGGCGAGGAGATCGACACCACCGCCATGTTCACCCACGCCTGCGAGGATGCGGGGCTGGTACTGGAGCGCTGCGTGGACAAGATCATCTTCGGCCTCTACAATGTCATGCAGAGGGAGTACATCCTGCTCCTGCGCAAGCCGTGAGACCCACGCCGGCCCGAGGCATCATCGCAGCCTGAAGAGGTCGAGGCGAGGCAGAATGACACTCAACGAGACGGTGACGGCGGACCTCGACCGGCTCCTCGACGTGCTGCCCGACCAGGTGCGCAAGTGGCTGGCCCCCCATCCCCACCTCGACGACCTCAAGGAGGTCGTCATCGACCTGGGGCGGCCCATCGGCGCACGCTTCGTGCAGGGCTACGAGATCATGGATGACACCCCGGCGCTGCGCGCGGACATCGACTTCGTCACCTCGCGCGTGGGCGAGTTCGACCGCGACAACCGCGCAGGCATCGAGAAGACCCTGCACCGCATCAGCGCCATGCGCAACCGCCACGGCGACGTCATCGGC
Source organism: Candidatus Zipacnadia bacterium (assembly GCA_029820295.1). Taxonomy (GTDB): domain Bacteria; phylum Armatimonadota; class Zipacnadia; order Zipacnadales; family UBA5352; genus JALGVA01. Next base: position 2,182 of record JALGVA010000150.1, on the reverse strand, counting down.
CTGACCTGTCGCGTGGGTCGGGCGGTCATCGGCACCCTCGAGATCATCCGCGACATCATCGAGAGCGGCTTCAACATCCTGCTGCTGGGCCGCCCGGGTGTGGGCAAGACCACCAAGCTGCGCGAGGTCGCGCGCGTGCTCGCCGACGAGTTCGACCGGCGCGTGATCGTGGTCGATACCAACAACGAGATCGGCGGCGGCGGCGACATCCCGCACCCGGCCATCGGCAGCGCCCGGCGGATGCAGGTTCCGGCCGACCACGCCCAGTTTGAGGTCATGATCGAGGCGGTCGAGAACCACATGCCCGAGGTCGTGGTGGTCGATGAGATCGGCACCGAGGCCGAGGCCGCGGCCGCGCGCACCATCGCCGAGCGCGGCGTGCAGCTCATCGCCACCGCGCACGGCAACGATCTCGAGAACCTGATGGCCAACCCGACGCTGTCCGACCTGGTGGGCGGCATCCAGGCCGTGGTGCTCTCCGACGAGGAGGCCCGCCGCCGCGGCACCCAGAAGACCGTGCTCGAGCGCCAGGCGCCGCCGACCTTCGACATCGTCATCGAGATCAACGCCATCAACCAGCTCGCCATCCATCACGATGTCGCCGAGACCGTGGACAGCATCCTCATCGGCGAGCCCATCACCGCCGAGTTGCGCGAGTTCGACGCCGAGGGCGAGATCGTGACCGTCGAGGCGCCGTTGTCGCCCGTGACCCCCGAGATGTGCGCCGACGCCGAGGTCGATCCGCTGGAGACCGAGCTGCGCCGCACCGAGAACCGGGCGCGCGTGCTGCGCGTCATGCCGGTCGGGGTCGGCCGTGAGCTGGTCGAGCGGGCGTTGCGCGAGCAGCGGGTGCCCGCGACCGTGACGCAGTCGCCCGAAGACGCCGACGTGGCGCTGGCGCTGGAGCACGCCGCCGAGCAGGGGCGCGTGCCCGAGCAGATCGAGAGCATGGTCACCGTGCGCAGCAACACCTGGGCGCAGGTCGAGGAGGCGGTCAGGGAGCTGGCCGCCGAGCGCAACAGCGCGCGCGAAGAGTTCGCCCTGCGCGAGGCAGGCGAGGCGATCGAGAAGGTGCTCGCCGACAACGTGCCGGTGGAGCTGCTGCCCCAGAACGCCTACGTGCGCCGGCTGCAGCGCGAGCTGATCGAGCGCCGCAACCTCAAGTCGAAGACCGTCGGCGAGGAGCCGCGGCGGCGCGTGCGGCTGCTGCCGCCCTGAGCGGAGGCCCGAGCGTGAGCTGTCCGCATCGCTTCATCGTGCTCGACGGCGTGGAGGGTGCCGGCAAGTCTACCCAACTCGCGCGGCTGGCGGAGGCCCTGCGCGCGGCGGGCGAGGACGTGCTGGCGACCGTCGAGCCGGGCGGGACGCCGGTGGGGGAGGCCATCCGCGCGCTGCTGCTCTCGCCCGACTACCCCCGGATGACGCCCCTCACCGAGGTCTTCCTGTTCTGTGCCTCGCGCGCCCAGCACGTGGCGGAGGTCATCCGGCCGGCGCTGGCGGCCGGGCGGCTGGTGCTGTGCGACCGCTTCTCGGCGGCGACCTTCGCCTACCAGGGCCACGCAGGTGAGGTGGGCGAGGAGCCGGTGCTGGCGCTGGACGAGGCCGCCACCGGCGGGCTGGCGCCGGATATGACCATCATCCTCGACCTCCCGCCCGAGGAGGGCCTGCGCCGCAAGTTCGGCGATGGCCCGCGCGGCGACGCCGACCGCATCGAACGCAACGAGCCCGAGTTCCACCGGCGGGTGCGCGCGGGCTTCCAGGCATACGCCCGCCGCTACCCCGAGCGCACCACGATCATCGACGCCTCCGGCGGCGAGGACGAGGTGTTCGCGACGATCTGCAGGGCGCTGGGGATCGCCTGCGCGTAGGCCCCGGCACGAGAACGGAGCGAGTCCGGCCATCCCGCGAGGGAGGCCGGGCTCGGTCCGTTCCGGACGTCGGTGCGGCGGCACGACAGACGGCGACGGCAACGGCCGGCGCGGTACGAGCCCGCGCCCTACATCGGCAACGGCTACCCTGCGGTCGAGAACTCGAGCCTGGTGGGCGCGCCGCCGTTGTTGGCGGACTTGAAGGCCGCCGCGATGAAGGCCGCGATCTCCAGCGTCTCGTCGAGGTCCAGCGGCGCCTCGCCGGTCTCGAACATGCTCACGATGCGCTTGAGCAGCTCGCGGTAGATGAACTG
>JALGVA010000305.1 GCA_029820295.1 Candidatus Zipacnadia bacterium | reverse complement strand
ACGCTGGGATGCGCGGAGGCGCGCACGAAGTCGTTCCACTCGTCGCGGCGGGATTCGTCCAGGAGCATGGGGGCGATCAGGCCTCTTTCGCGTCGGTGGGCTCAGGGCGCGCGGGGCTCAGTCGCCCTGCGCGTTGGCGGCGGCCGCCTCGGCCTCGCTCAGCAGGTCTTCGAGGCTCTCGATGCTGCCGTCTCGGTACTTCTGCAGCGCCGCGCCCATGATCGTGAAGGCCACCGGAGCCGCCGCTTCGCTGCCGTGGCCGCCCTCGGTCACCAGCACCGCGCAGGCGAAGCGTGGATCGTCGTAGGGCCCGTAGCAGACGAACCAGGCGTGCGTGGGCCGGTCCAGGCGGAACTGCGCCGACCCGGTCTTGCCCGCCAGCGGCAGCCCGCTCTTCGCCAGCCAGTGCGCGGTGCCGTGCTCGCTGACGATGGCGCGCCGCATGCCCTGCTGCAGGATCTTCAGATCATCTGGATCGACGTCAAGCCGGCGCACCACCTGCGCCTTGAACAGCGTCGGGGCGCGCTTGAGATACTCGGGCCACTCGATCTTGCGCACGATGTGCGGCTGGATGAGGGTGCCGCCGTTGGCGACCGCCGCCGTGACCACCGCCATCTGCAGCGGCGTGACGCGCAGGAAGCTCTGGCCGATGGCCATGTGCAACGTGTCGCCGGTGTACCAGTCCTCGTCGCGCGCGTCCGCCTTCCACTCGCGATCCGGAACCAGGCCCTCCTCCTCGCCGGGCAGGCCACAGTTGGTGGACTCACCCAGCCCGAACATGCGGGCGTATCGCGCGATGGCGTCCGACGTGGTGCCCGCCTTGCGCACTATCTCGTAGAAGTAGACGTCGCATGACTGCGAGATCGCCTCCCACAGGTTCAGCCAGCCGTGGCCCGAGCGCTTCCAGCAGCGGAAGGGCTGGTGTGCGGCGCCCTCGTGGATGACGCCCTTGCACTCGAAGTACTGCTCGGGCGAGAGGTCGGTGGTGCCCAGCGCGGCCAGCACGGTGATCATCTTGAAGATCGAGCCGGGCGGGTACGTGCCCTGGATGGCTTTGTTGTAGAATGGGTTGCGCGGGTCATTGAGCAGTTGCTGGTACTCATCATCCGAGAACCCGGCGACCCAGCGGTTGGGGTCGATGCTGGGCTTGGAGGCCATGGCCAGGATCTCGCCCGTGCGCACGTCCAGCAGCACGGCCGCGCCGGTGAGCCTCGTGCCTACCGCGCGGTCGAGCGCCTCCTCGGCCGCGCGCTGCAGGTCGAGATCGAGCGTCAGATAGACCCCCGCGCCCTGCTGCGGGACGCGTTCCTCGCGGATGAGCCGGCGCGGGCGGTTGAACACATCCACCTCCCACACCAGCATCCCGCGGCGGCCCTGCAACACCGGGACCGGCCGGTCGCCGCTCTCATCGAGTTCACACGCGGCCTCGACCCCGCTCTGACCGAAGATCGAGTCGGGGCCGTACACCGGATCGTCGCGCCACGGCTCGATGCCCAGCGGGTCGGCGTCAGCCTCGGTGGCGACCGGATACTGCAGCTCCCGCCACTGCTGGTACTGCTCGCTGCTGATGGGGCGCGCGTAGCCCAGCACGTGCGAGGCCAGGTCGCCGTAGGGATAGTGGCGCCGGAAGTGCTCGCTCACGGTGATGCCCGGCAGGTCCAGCCGCTGCTCCTCGACCTGCGCCACGATCTCGATGGGCAGGTCATTGGCGAACTCCCCCAGCTCCCTGGGCCGCACGACGCCCTGCGCGCAGATCTCATCGATGGCGTCACGCACGTCGGTGGTGCTCACCTGGCGGTCGCGCAGGATGCTGGCGAGGCGCCGGATGAGCTTCTCGCGCTCGACGGGATCCTCCGGCAGGTCGGCCGGGGTGACCGAGATGCCCCACGTCGGGCGGTTCTCGGCGAAGACGCGACCCGCGCGGTCGTAGATCAGTCCGCGCGGCGCCGGGGTGCTGACGATGGACGTGCGGTTGGCCAGCGCCTGTCCGGTGTAGTCCACCCAGCGGGTCAACTGCAGCATCCACAGGCGAATGGTCAGCGTCGCGAGCAGGGCGCTGATGATGAGGCCGAACACCTTCAGCCGCAGGTCGAAGCCGGTCACTGGCGGGCCATCCCGTGCGTCATGGGCCCTCCGTAGGGGCGGGCGCTGGTCCCGGCGCGGGCTCCGGTGCGGGCGCTGGTCCCGGCGCGGGCTCCGGTGCGGGCGCGGGTTCCGGTGCGGGCGCGGGTTCCGGTGCGGGCGCGGGTTCCGGTGCGGGCGCGGGTTCCGGTGCGGGCGCGGGTTCCGG
>JALGVA010000025.1 GCA_029820295.1 Candidatus Zipacnadia bacterium | reverse complement strand
AGCCCCACTGCCTCCAGCCGCCAGCGCACCACGCCCATGTGGTAGCGCTGGTGCCACGGCGCGGCGTTGGTGTAGTACGCGGTCACGATGGCGCCGTCATCGACCTGCACGCTCGACGGGTAGCCGCAGTCGCCCTCCAGCAGGCCGCCCACCACCACGAAGGGCGCCGACCAGCTCTCGCCCGCGTCGTCGCTCACCCGACCCATGACGCCCTTGAAGCGCGGGATACGCGTGCCGTAGGTCGCCAGGATGCGCCCGTCGGCCAGCTCCAGCAGGTGCCCCGGGTGCTGCAGCGGCTGGCTCAGATCGAGCTTGAACTCCCAGGTGCGCCCCTGGTCCTCGGAGGCGAACAGGCGCACGTTGGCGCCGTGGGCGAGGCCGACATCGCGGCTGACCACGTTCGCGGTGCGGCACAGCGCCAGCCAGCGGCCCGAGCTGTGCACCAGCACGTCGGTCTCGTTGTAGTTGCCCGCGCCGATCACCGACGCGTCGCCCCAGGTCCGCCCGCCGTCGGAGCTGCGCAGCAACACCGAGTGGCGCGCAATGTCCTGCTCCCAGTTGGCCGACCCGTAGCAGCTCACCACGCACTCGTCATCGTTGACGCACACATCGCCGAAGGGGATGAGCACCGGTTCGCCCTCGAAGCCGGGGATCTCGCCCGCGGCGGGCGCGATCTCGCCCACGTGCTCCCAGGTGTGGCCGTTGTCGGTCGAGATGCTCACCCAGGGCTTGAGCACCACGCCGCGCCCGTCGCGCTCGGGGCCCTGCAGGCTCCAGCCGCTCACCAGCGCCACCAGGTGCCCCTCCGGATTCAGGCCCGCCGCCACGTTCATGCGCACGCTGGGCGGATCGTGTTGCGTGACCTCGCTGCGGCAGCCCCAGGTGAAGCCGCCGTCGGAGCTGATCCACAGCTCCGGATCGCCCTCGTCCCAGCCGTGGCTGGGGTGCGAGTAGATGACTGCGCCGATCTCACCGTTGGGTAGCAGCGTCAGGTTCGGCCACGCGCAGTGGTCCGGCGCGGTCACGACATGGTATGCCCCCTCAGGCAGCTCGATCTGGTAGCCCAAGGTCGCCACCTCCCAGTGGGTCATTACTCTGCTACGATGACGCCTTCACGACACCGACCCTCCGGGTCGGCGTGGTGGATCCGCCGCGCGCCACCCGCGCCGGTGCTCATCGGCGCTGTCGGCACACGCCCGCGTGGTCTTCGTCGCGAATCGCAGGTACTCCCCGGCGAACTTCACGGCCATCGTCCTCTCCGCGTCGGCGCCAAGCAAACGGCCCCCGGAGGTTCCCGGGGGCCGATGGGGTCTGCAGGATGCGCCGCGCTACTCGTGGGTCCAGATGTGGATGCGAACCAGCTCCATGTTGTGGAAGGTGAACTCGATGTTGTTGTTCTCGGTGTAGCGCAGTATGCAGTCGCGCGAGAACTCGCGGGTGACGCCGTTCCAGGTGACCGAGACCGGACCGCCGCCGGTGCCGACCTCGCCCGGCCCGGTGGAGTAGTAGGTCAGCGTCTCATCGGGCCAGCCGTAGCGGTAGATGACGCGCTTGTAGTTGTCCCCGAGCTTCACGTACTGGTGGGGCTGCCACAGGCTGGTGCGGGCGAAGTCGCAGTTCTCGCCCGCGACCGCGATCGACCTGATGTAGCCGTCGCGGTCGAGCACGAAGCCCAGCACCACCGGGCCGACGCGGTAGAGCCACTCAAGCTCATGCGCGTCCAGCGACACCCACACCGGCAGCGCCCACAGCGGGTAGGGGTTGCGCTGCACACCGCCGGTGGTCGCCCCGGCCGCCGCGCCGCCCATGCCCGGCTCGCCCGCGGCCTCCATCCCGGGGAACGCCCCGGGACCGGCCATCGGCGCGCCCTCGGGCATCATCCCGGGCTCGGCGCCCATCATCGCCGGCTCCATGGGCATCGCGCCCGCCTCGCCGGGCATGGCGCCCATCATCCCGGGCTCCATGCCCATGCCCGGGCCGCCCATCATATCCATGCCCATCCCCATGCCCGCGCCGGCGCCGCCGGTGGCGAACTCCTCGCCGTCGCCGGTCGCCAGGCCCATGGGCTGGCCGTAGATGTCCAGCAGGTTGATGGCGTGCTGTCCGAGCCGGATGCCGGCGAGCTGGACTTCGCGCGCATCGGCCACGCCCGTGAGCAGGGCGGTGGACAGGAGGCACACAATGATCGCAACGATAGTGCGGTGACTGCGGTGAACCTGCATCTCGCACCTCACCTTTCCAGCGCGGACGGCCGATTCAGGGCCCAGCCTGCGCGGCAGTATATCACAACTCGCGCCACCCGCTCAAGTACCAACAGCGCCTGTTTCTCCCCCGCGTGCACCATTCCTCCGTCCCGCGCACGCGGACGCCGATTTCATGCCTGCTCGGCCTCGGCATTAATGGCCGCCAGCATGTTGTCGCAGTTCTGCTGGACCTTCCGGTGCAGCAGCTTCTTGATGAGCGCGCCGATCAGCGGCACGTTGTACTCGTACTCCACCACCAGCGTGACCAGTGTACCCTCTTCATCGGGCTCGAACACCCAGGTGCCCCGGTACGAGGTGAAGTCGCCCTCAAGCATCGCGAAGTCGCACCGGCGGTCCTCATCGTTCCAGAAGTCCTCCTCGGTCCATTCGAGGGTGCGGTTGAACTCCTCGATCCCCGCCACCCAGCGGCTCACCTGGCGTTCGGGCGTCTGCTCGAGGATCTCGACCTCCACCACGTCGTCCATGAAGTCGGGGAAGCGCTCGATGTCGCGTGCGATCGCGTACACCCGCTCAACCGGCGCGTTGATGACGATGCGGCTCTCGACCGTAGCCATGAAGCTATCTCCGTTCCCTGCTGTGATCACAACTGGGACTGCGCGCCGTCGCGCGCCGCGTCTCAGGCCGGCGTGACGCGCAGCCACTCGCGGTAGCTGTGGCGCTCGAAGCCCGCGTAGGCGGCCGCGATCTCCGGGCCGTCGGCCACCTGCGCGCGCACCCGCCCGTGCGGGCACGGCAGCCACTCCACCAGCCCGAACAGCCGGCAGATCAGCGGCCGCACCGGGTAGATGATGCAGCGCGTGCCGCCCGGCTCCTGGAACTCGCACGGCGCGACCATATCGTTCGGCCGCCGAATCACCGGCAGCCACCCGCCACCGTCCAGATAGTCGCGGATCGCCTCGAACTCCGTGCGCGTGATGCGCAGGTTCCCGCTGCAGCGGCGCGCGCAGCCGTCGCAGCCGAAGCAGTCGGCGTTGGGCAGTCGCGCGTCTACCGCGCACAGGAATGCCGCCTCGTCTTCGACCATCACACCCCCGCCCCCTCCTCCGACCGCGGACGAATCACCTCGCGCACCCGCCGCTCCAGCTTCGGCCGCGGGATGCGCACGATCTGCCCGCAGCCGGTGCAGCGCAGCTTGAAGTCGATCCCCGGCTGGAGGATCTCCCACAGATTCGTCCCGCACGGGTGCGGCTTCTTGAGCACCAGGCGCTCGCCGGCGCGCAGCCGCAGCGGCCCGCTCATCGCACCTCACGGCCGGGCGGCCCGGCCGGCTCCGGCGACTGCGTGCGCAGCGGCAGGTGCAGCCGGAAGGTGGAACCCTCCCCCCAGGTGCTCTCCACGTCGATCGTCCCGCCGTGCGCCTCCATGATGTGCCGGCAGATGTACAGGCCCACACCGGTCCCGCTCACCCGCCCGTAGGAGGTGTCGTGGATGCGCTGGAAGCTGCGGAACAGCCTGGGCAGGTCCTCGGGGCGGATGCCCACGCCCTGGTCGGCGACCTCGATCACGATGCCGCCGTCCTCAGGGCGGACGCGCACGGTCACGTCGCCGCCGTCCGGCGAGTACTTGACGGCATTCTCGATCAGATTGATCAGCACCGCCTCGAGCTTGTCGCGGTCGGCCCAGAACCCGGGCGTGCCCCCGGCGACCTCAACGTCGAGGTGGTGCTCCGGGCCGACCCCGCGGCACAGCGCCATGGCGCCGCGCACCAGCGCCTCGGGGTCCGTGATCTCGCTCCAGTTGAGTTCGAGCGCCTGTCCGGCCTCGATGCGCGACAGGTCGAGGAAGTCCTGCACCAGGTACTGCATGCGCCGGCTCTGGTGCGAGGCGATGTCGAGCAGCCGCGCGGTGCGCTCATCGCTCAGGTCAATGCGGTCATGCAGCATGTCGCACGAGCCCTGCAGCGACGCGATGGGGTTCTTCAGTTCGTGCGAGACGAACGAGATCAGGTCCATCTTCATCCGGTCGAGTTCCTTGAGGTGCGAGATGTCGGTGAACACCGCGCACTTGCCCACCGCCCGCTGTCCGGGCTGGTCGATGAGCGCGATGTGCGCGCGCACCACCTGCCCCTCGGCCTCGTCCAGCACGATCTCGGTCTCGTACGAGCCGCCGTGGGGGGACAGCGGCATCGAGAACAGGTCGGTCAGGCCCGGGTGGTCGAACACCGTCACCGCCTGCCGCCCCATCGCCCGCTCCTCGGGCACGCCGAACATGCGCTCGGCGGCGTTGTTGAAGATCACGATGCGATCGGCCTCGTCGGTGGCGATGACGCCGTCCGCCATCTCGTCCACCAGGGTGGTGATGCGCGCCACCTCGTACTCCAGTCGGTCGTTGGCGCGCCGCAGCTCCTCGTTGGCCACGTCCACCTTGTCCGACAGCGCCGAGTAGAGGCGCGCGTTCTCGAGAAACAGCGCCGACTGCGCGCCGATGACCTGCATGAGCTGCACGTCGTGCTCGGTGAACGAGCCGTCGCGCTTGTTGATGACCTCCATCACGCCCACGACGCGGTCGCGCAGCATCATGGGCACGCACAGGATCGAGCGCGTGTCGTGGTCGATGGCGTAGGCCACGTCGGGGCTCCAGCGCGCGTCGGTCTGCACGTCCTGCGCGATGATGGGCTCACAGGTGCTGGCCACCGTGCCGGCGATGCCTTCGCCCACGCGCAGGGTGATGTCCTTGAGCATGTCCGCCCTCTCGCCCAGCGCCACCTCGAAGCGCAGGTGCTCGCCATCGGGCTCCATCAGCAGCAGCGAGCTGCCCTCCGCGTCGATCTCGCTCTCCGCCCAGCGCAGGATCTCGACCAGGAGCTGGTTCTGGTCGAGGCTGGAGTTGACCAGCCGGCCGATGCCCGCGATGGCCTGCAGGCGCGACTGCAGCCGCGCCTCGGCCTCGGCGCGCCGGCGCTCGGACAGGGACGCCGAGTTGACCACCAGCACGCCGCCGGTGAGCGCCGCAGCGATCAGGGGCGCAGCCAGGGGCACGTAGACGCCCCAAAGGAAGATGCCGAAGCCCCCGGCGGCGACGACGGCGAGCAGCGCGAGCGTGATGCCCAGGCCGGCGAGGGGGCCGCTGCGCCCCGCCAGCGAGCCCACCAGCAGCGCCAGGATCAGGGTCAGCAGCACGCCGGTCAACCCGGGCACGCGCCGGAGCATAGTGTGCGCGACCAGGTTCTCGGTGACGGTCGCGGCCACCTCAACGCCCGGCATCAGCGGCGCGGTGGGGGTGCGCAGCAGCGTGGTCACGCCGGCGAGGTCGGTGCCCACGACCACGATCTTGCCCGCCACCTGGGTGCGCAGCGCGGCCATCGACTGGGTCACGACCGAGCGGTAGGGCAGGCGCGGGAACTCGCGGTAGCCGCCGACGTAGTTGATGAGCAGCTCCAGCTCGGCGTCGGCGCGGAAGGTGGTGTCGCCCACGCTGACGCGGCGGCCCCTGACGGTCGCCTCTCCAGCCGGGACGCCCTCGTGGACGCGCAGCAGCTCGACCCAGAACGCCGGATAGACCAGGCCGCCCCATGATGCGGCGAGGGGCGCCTCACGTGCGGCGCCGTCGAGGTCGGGGTAGATGTTGGTGACGCCCAGACCCGCCGCGGCATCGGTCAGTGCTGCGGCCGGGGCCGCGAGGTAGCCCGGCTCCAACCGCCGGGGCCGCGGCACCGAGCCCTCCCCCAGCGCGAAGCGCCGCACGGCCGGGCCGGGCGCACGCTGCTCCTCGCCGGCCTCGCGGATGACGATGGGCAGCACCACGCGACCGTGCTGGCGCATGGCCCGCGCCAGCAGCTCGTCCTCGGCGGGCGAGCGCGCCGGGATGACGTTCCCTGCCAGCCCGGGCAGATCGAGGCCGATCACCGCCGCGCCAGCGTTATCAAGGCGGCGCACCAGCTCCGCCAGGCCCTCGCGTGACCACGGGGCGGCGCCGTCCGCGGCCTGCACGCTGCCCTCCTCGAGGGTTACCAGGACCACCTGATCCCCCACCTGGCGCGGACCGCGCACCTCGAAGCGCAGGCTCAGCAACGCGTTCTCCGTGGACTGCAGCCGCCCCAGCGCGCCGAGCAGGCCGACCACCACGAAGACGCTCAGCCCGACCAGCAGGCCGACGCGAACCGGCGACGATCTCTGGGACAGCCGCTGCATGGTCATCGAGCCCCGCTGCGACATCCACGTCGGTCAAGTATTCGCCGCACGCCACCCGCGCGCCTCCCGCACCCCTTACCCGGGCAGGTCCCGCCGCGGGCGCGCGCGAATATCCGCGAACCGCGCATCTACCCGGACCGAGCCCGGGAGTGACCCCACTGGCGGCCGGTACCTCACAGCATGACGCTCGCGAGCCTCTCACGGCGGCCGGCCTCGGCGACGGCGTCACGCCGCGCGCGGTGCTCATCGGCCTGATCATGGTCGTGGGCTTCACGATGGTCGGCTGCTTCGGCGTCCTGCTGCGTTACGAGCTGATCGGCACCGGCTACCTGCCGCGCGGCGCCGTCTGCCTGCTCCTGGCGCTCGTCGGCGTCAACGCGGTGACGCGGCTGGGGCGTCGTGTCGCACCGCGCTGGGCGCTGTCGGCGCGCGAGTTGCTGCTGGCCTTTCTGATGCTCCTGGTGGTCGGGGCCATCGCCGGCCAGGAGTACTCGCAGCACGTCTACCTCAACATCCTCGGCAGCGTCTACTACGCCACGCCGGACATCGCACCGCCGGAGCTGTACCTCGAGGACCTGAACCCCATGCTGGTGCCCGACACCTCGCCCGAGGCGCCCGCTATCCGCTGGGCCTACGAGGGACTGCCGCCGGGGCAGTCGGTGCCGTGGCGCGCGTGGGTGACGCCGCTGCTGGTGTGGACGCCCTTCTTCTTCGCGATCTACTGGCTGGTGCTGTGCTCGGCGGCGATCATTGCCCATCGCTGGGAGCAGGAGGAGCGGCTGCTCTACCCGCTGGTCCAGGTTCCGGTCGAGGTGGTCGAGGGCGAGCCGCTGGTCGCCGCGCCGCTGATGGTCAGCCCGCTCATGTGGGGCGGCTTCGCCTTCGCGGTGCTGCTCTACTCGCTCAAGGCCGTGCACTCGTACTGGCCGAGCATCCCCGACATCAACCTCCAGCGCACCACGCAGACCGTACTGGGTGGGCCGTGGTCGGCCTTCAACCGCGTCCCCACGCACTTCTACCCGGAGATGATCGGTGTCGCCTACCTGCTCACCGCCGAGGTCGGCTTCTCCCTGTGGTTCTTCTACTGGTTCCGCCGCTGCCAGGAGTTCACGCGCATTGCCGTGGGCGTGGACGCCGGGCACTACAACTTCTTCAAGTACCAGACCGTCGGCGGCTACCTGGTGCTGGCGACGGCCCTGCTGTGGTCGGCGCGCGATCATCTGCGCAAGGTCTTTGGCGTCGCCCTGGGCGCCGTCCGCCTGCGCCCGGATGCCGCCGACGCCGACGAGCCCTACCGGCTGTCGGTGCTGGGCTTTGTGGGCGCGCTGATCTTCGTGGTGTGGTGGTGCTCCTACTTCGGCATGTCCACGCTGTGGGCGCTGGCGCAGTACGCGGCCTTCCCGCTGGTGGGGATGGTGGTGGCGCGCGTGGTCTGCGAGGCGGGCATGTTTATCTACTCCAGCCCCTTCCGGCTCAACGAGGCCATCTTCGAGCTGGTCGGCACCGAGCGCATCGGCGCCCAGAACGTGGCGCTGATGACCATGACGAGCTGGACGCAAATCCGCTCCACCGCCACCATGAACATGGCCGCGGTCGCGCAGGGGCTGAAGATCGGCAGCGAGATGCGCGCTCAGCGCGGGAAGGTGATGCTGGCGGCGATGGCCGGCATTGTGGTCGCCATCCTCGTCGCGCACATCACCTCGATCTACGTGATCTACGCGTGGAGCGTACCCAAACTCGGCTGGTGGCCCAGCGGCTCGTCGCTCAACACCGTCAGCCGCCTGGCGCGCTACATCGAGAGCCCCACGCACATGGTCGCCGGCGACTGGATCGGCCTGGGGCTGGGCGCCGCGCTCACCTGGGGACTGGTGGTGATGCGCCGGCAGTTCGTGTGGTGGCCCCTGCACCCGCTGGGCTACGTGGCCTTCCTCGGCTGGCCTATCGACCGCTACTGGATGTCGATCTTCATCGGCTGGCTGATGAAGGTCACGGTGGTCCGCCTGGGCGGCTACCGCGCCTTCAACCGTGTGCGTCCGCTGGCCTTCGGCCTCATCCTGGGCGTGAGCGTTGTGCTCACCTTCTGGATCGTGATGCACTACTTCTACCCGGCACCGTCGCTGGTGATGGAGTAGGCGGCGGAGAACGGCCTCTGCCGTTGTCGTTCGGAGCGGCCGGGCTTCAGACCGGCCGAGCCGTTCGCGGCCCATCGACCCAACAGCGGCCGGGCTTCAGGCGGGCCGGGCCGTTGCGATGACAGGAGGTCCGCCATGCACCCGACCACGCCGACCATCGTCCTGCTGGCCCTGGCGATCACCGCCACGCATGCCCAACAGCGCCCGTTCCTGCGCTACGAGTGCGACCCCGAGGCCACGCGCGCCGCGCTGCAGGAGCGCCTGCCCGCGACGGACGAGGAGCTGCTGGCGAGCATCGATCCTGACGACCGAGCCGCCGAGGCCAACGTGCTGCCGCGCTGGGCGGCCGACCGGCTTTTCGCGCTCTACATGACCACCGGCGATGAGCAGGTTGCCCGGCGTGGCGCGCGCATCCTCCGAGCGCTGGCCGGCCCGTGGGCGGCCGCCTCCGACGAGGAGCTGCGCGCCCAGATCACCGAGCGCGGGGCGCAGGATCCCTCGAACCTGCTTATGCGCGACGTGGCGTGGGACCTCGCCCGCATCGCGCATCTCTCGCAGGATGAGGACGCCGCCCATCGCAGCGCGGTAATCCTGCAGCGCCTCGCTGAGGTCATGCCCCGCTGGCCGCTGGTCACCCGCGAGGGCGAGCTGCGCGACCAGGACGACCCCGCCTACCGCCTCGCCTGGGACGCCAACGGCCTGTGGGGCGTGTGGTACGTCTCCGATCTCGACGCGGGCCTGCCGGTGGTGCGCGCCTTTGACCTCATCCACGACACGGGCGCGATGCAGCAGCTCGGCGCGCTGGAGCAGATCGAGCGCGACCTGATCCGCTACATCCCCCAGCACTACCTGGAGCGCCCGTTGGACCTGGGCAATCTCACACATTACATGTTGCGTGCGCTGCCGCAGTACGGCATGGCCATCCCCGAGCCGCGCTACGTGCACATCGCGGTGCAGCGCTATCGCTGGATCCTCAACGCCATGTACTACGCCGACGGCTTCTGGCACGAGGGCTCGCCGGCCTACCACAAGGACATCACGTGGGGGCTGCGCGAGACCGTGCCCAGGGTGCTGCGCGGTTACTCCGACCCGCCCGGCTACACCTGCGACATCGACCTGCCGCGCTACGACGATCTCGACCTCGCCGCCGAGTACGCGCGCCAGCTTGACCGCATGTGGGGCGCGCTCAGCAAGCTGACCTTCCCCAACAAGGACTACGCCAAGCTGCACGACGCCACCTACCCGCACGGCGCGTGGTGGGACCCGCGGCCCGAGCAGTCACGCCCGCGCATCCTGGGCTGCCTGGGGCACGCCATCCTGGGCACCGGCGAGGGCGAGGACATGGCCGAGCTGCACCTGCACTACTCCGGCACCCACGGCCACGAGCACTACGATGCGCTCAACATCATCCTCTTCGCGCACGGGCGCGAGCTGATCTCCGAGACCCGCTACCGCGACACGCCCGGCTGGCCCACCACGCGCGAGTGGCACACCATGACCGCCGGCCACAACACTGTGGTGATCGACGAGGCCAACCAGCAGGGGCGCTTCCCCGACGCCAGCCACCGCCGGCCGATCACCGCGGCCGACGCCATGACCGGCATCGCCCAGCACCCGGGCATGACCGTGGACATCCCCGACTGGCGCTATCGCGACGGCGGCCACGGCAACGCGCTCAACGACCCGAAGCTGCGCTGCTTCGTGCCCGACTGGGACACCGTGCAGGTCGCCGAGGCCGAGGCCGAGCGGGCATACTTCCCCGACCCGGAGGTCTACCGCCGCACGGTCGCGTTGGTGCACATCGACCAGCGCGAGGTCTACGCCGTGGACATCTTCCGCGTGCGCGGCGGCGCGGTGCATGACTGGATGCTCCACGGCTGCCTGCAGGACCCCTACGAGGTCACGACCTCGCTCGATCTCGCGCCCATGACGGGGGAGCTGCACAAGTACCTGGGCGAGCTGCGCTCGGCACCCGCGGATGAGGGCTGGGTGGCCGACTTCACCTACGAGTCCGGCGGGCAGATGCGCACGCACCTGCTCGGGCAGCCCGGCGCGCGGGCCATCCTCGCGCGCGGCCCGGCCATGCGCCGCGATGGCTACGCCGACTTCATCGACCTGCGGCACGAGGACGGGGAGTCGGTCTTCGTGGCGCTGCACGACCCGTGGGATGACGCGCCCAACGTACTCTCGGTCGAGCCGATTGCATGGGGCGACGGGCCGATGGACGTGGGCGTGCGCGTGACCCTCGCCGACGGGCGCACGGACCTGATACTGAGCGATGGCGGCGATGCGCCGTACGCGGTGCAGGAGACGGACGGCATCAGCTTCGCGGGGCGCTTCGCGCATGTGCGCCTCGATGGCGATGCGCTCGTGCATGCCTACGGCGTCGATGCGTCCGTACTGCGCGTGGGCGACGTGGATCTCTCCGGGCCGGGCGCGTTTGAGGGCGAGGTGATCGCCACCCACCGCGTCGAGGCGGGCGCGCGCGCCGATGCCTTCGAGACCGACGCGTCGCTGCCTGCGGGGCTGGAGCGGTGCTGCCTGGTGGTGGACCTGGGCGGCACGCTCACCCAGGCGTTCATCATCGACCGCGTCGAGCCGACCGCGACAGGGGCGATGATCTTCACGCGCGATGAGCCGGGGATGGAGATCCGTGGCGACGCGATCAAGATGATGTACTATCCGGGCTGGACGATCCCCCGCCCGGCGCGCTTCCACATCGCGGACACGCTGCGGTGGGAGGCGGACGAGGGGTAGGGCGAGGGTGGGCCGGGATGGAACCTGAGACTGCTCGCAGGCGAGCAGTCTCACCGCGCCCTGCGGGACGGGATTGCCCGTGCGCAAGCCCCCTCCCGCCTGCAACCGCGCTCCCGCCCCTGGGCGGGACCGCATCGCCAGGGAGGGGGTGGCCCGATCCCGCTCAAGAGCGGGAGCGGGACGGGGGAGGAGGTCGTCGCCCGCACACCGCGGAGCGGTATGACGCTGAGCGGACACCTGCAGCACTTGTGGGTAATGCATAGCCGTACGGGGGGGCGGCCGCGAGCGCGCCGGCGCGCGTGGTGCGAGGTCGCCGAGGTCGCGCAGCGACCTGCGACGTCGCAGTCGCCTGACCGGCCCGCCCTTCACACCGTCCGGGACGGCGCACGGCAACGGCAGGCGCGGGTGGGAGATCGCTGCGGGCCCCCAACGTGTCCTCCCGGACGGACAATGACAACGGCCCACGGGCGGGGACGCCCGTGGCACGGGGGATGCGCGCCCATCGCGACCGTGCGAAACGGCGCACGGCAACTGGCCGGCCCGCCGTTCCCGCACGCGCCACGGCAACGGCGAACGACAGTCGCCCTTCGGGTGACCCCCTCGCGAGGGCGCGAGGGGCACAACGGCAACGGCTGACGGCCCGGCTACTCCTGGTCGAGGTCCTCGTCGGCGTCGAAGAAGTAGGGGGCGCCGGGCTGCAGACGATACTCGAGCGTGGTGTGCAGCGGCCGAAAGCCCGCGCGCCGTAGCACCTGCAGCGCCGGCGCGTTCCCCGCATGCACCTTGGCCATGACCTTCTTCACGCCCGCGCGCGCGAAGTAGCGCAGGGCGTACTCCGCCAGGCTCAGCGCCAGCCCGTGGCGCCGGTAGGGCCGCCGCACGTAGAGGCTGCGCAGCACGCCGTAGGGCTCGGAGGTCGCCAGCGTGCGCTTCGTGCTCAGCCACAACCACGCCGCGATCTCGTCGCCCGCGGGCGCATCCTCCGAGGCCACGGTCTGCACAATCATGCCCTCAGGCTCGCGCTTGAGCGCCTTGCGCAGCTTGTCCGCGTGGTAGTCGAGGTCGAGGATCGGGTCCTCCGGGAAGGACAGCCGCGCCAGCTCGCGCTCGAAGACCGCGAGCACCGGCAGGTCCTGCGCGCACGCGAGCCGCGACACACACTCCATTGACGGTCCACGGATGTCCTTGCTCTCAGCCATGGTGATACAAGCGCTTCGCGGTGCGCTATCCCGCCACGTCGTGCAGTGCCGCCACCGCCGCCTCCACCGCCGCGGCCTCGGTGCCCTTGCCGAAGGGCGACCACCCCGGCTCGTAGCCGCCCTCGTCGATCGCCGCGTCCGTGGGCAGGTAGTCCAGCGTCGCCAGGGACAGCTCGATCAGCGCGGTGTTGGCGAAGGGCGACTGCTGGCGGGTGCGCAGCTCGAACTCGCACAGCACCTCGCCCGGCAGCCCGACCAGCCCCCACTGCTCGCCCAACGCCATCGACCACACCTCGATCGGGCAGTCGGTCATGCCGTCGTACATCTCGGCCAGCGACAGCTCGTGGCGCGCGCGCACGCCGCCGGGACCATCCGGATCGCCTGTGGCCTGCAATGCCTCGCGCGCCTCCTCGGGCGTAGGCAGGTCGCGCAGCGGCAGCTCCGCCATGCGGCTGGAGACGCGCAGCGGGCCGATGCCGTCGCCCTCGATCAGCTCCCACACGCGCAGCGCCTCCGCGCCCACCGAGTGCCCCACCCGCCTGCGTGAATCCCCCCGGCGGCGCAGCGGCACCTGGTCGCCCGCGGCGCCCAGCAGGAAGACCGCCGGGCAGCCCAGCGTCAGCTCGAGCACCCGCCGCGCGTACGCCGGATAGTCGGCCGAGTAGCGGTAGAAGGTGGTGTCCGGGTCGCCGCCGCAGACCGGGTGGCAGCCGAAGGACAGAACCGCCGCGATGGGCGAGCCGTCCGGGCGCACCAGCTTGAGCACCGGCACCTGCGAGTTCACCGGCCCCACGCGCAGGCCCCGCACGCCCTCCTGCGGCGGGCTGAGGCGCTCGCCCGGCGCGCCGCCCTTCTGCCAGGTCAGCGACAGGTCGTGGCCGACCTGCGACGCCACCAGCGCCTCCTCGAGCGGCAGCGCCAGGTTCATGGCGACCTGCCCCTCGACCGTCACCGGGCGACGGTTGAAGCTCGCCAGGTCGGCGTCGCCGGTCCCGGCGAGCGCGACCGCCGGCTCGCGCGTGCGCCAGGCCTCGGCCACCGCGCCCGCCATCTGGCGCACGCAGGTAAGCGCGTACTCCTCAGAAACCCCGTCCTGCAGGTGCGGGGGCAGGTAGCCGGACTTGCGCAGAGCCGGGCCCCAGTGGGTGTGCGTGGCGCAGGCCATGACGCGCTCGGCGGGCAGCCCGCACAGCTCCTGAGCATGCTCGCGCACCACTCCCGCCAGCGGGCCGGGGATGCCGATGAGGTCGCCGACCACGATCGCGCACGCCTCGGCGCCCTGCTCCAGCGCGACCGCGTAGGCGTACAGCGGATCCTCGATCCCATCACTGACCTTGCTGCGCCCCCCGTAGCCGGCCATGGTCAGGCCCAGCGGCGGCGTGATGTCCACCTTCGCGACTCCTGCCCGCAGTTCCGGCGCCATCAGAGAACCCTCCCGGCATCAGTGCCCGTCGTCGTAGAGGCGCAGGGCATACACCCGCGCCGACGAGTCACCGTTCGTGGCTGTGACCGTCAGTCGCACCTTCGTCGCGACCACCGCCTCGAAGCGATGCTCGCGGCGCCGATGATAGTTGCCCGTAACCGCCGCCAACTCCTGCCACCGACCCTCGATTTCGGCTTCGAGCGTGTAGTCGCGCACGCATTCGGGCGCGCGGAACAGCCCCGGCGTGCTCATGTTCGTGCGGCTCAGGTTCGTGTCGAAGATCAACACCGCGGTGTCAATGCGCCTGGACCCGGGGAGTGCCACCTCCAACCACTGCGGAAGGGCCTCTTCGGCGTCGGAGACCCACAGGTTCGCGCCGGCCTCGGGCCGCGCGCGCCCGTTGATCGCCTGCGCCGCGCCGAACGGCCGGCTCTCGGGCTCCACGCACACCGCCAGGGACGCCCAGCCGTCCCACCCCCCGCCGGTGAACCAGCGCGTGCCGTCCGGCCGCCAGTGGCAGGCCGCCATCCCGGGCATCGCCTCGGCGGCATGGCGCCACAGCACGCTGCCGTGGCCCTCCGCCAGCACCCAGCACAATCCCGGCTCCACGTCTGCGTCCAGGTCGATGTCCAGCCAGCCGTGGCCGGTCGGCGCCGTCGCCGACGCGGTCGCCAACGGCTCGCCGTCGAGCGCGCTCATGTCCCAGACGTGGCGCGCGCGGAAGAGCGACACCGAGATCTCGTGCGGAGCTCCGTCGTTCTCCAGGAAGAGCGCGACCCGCTCGATGCGCTCCGCCGAGATCGGCATCAGCGCCGCCGGCCGGCTGCCCAGCGACACCCCGCCTTCGCCCGGGTCGCACCGCAGCCGCGCCTCGCTCGACGCCCGCGCGGTCGCGCCGCGTTGGTCACGGGCCAGGTTGTCCTCGGCCACGCCCGGCAGCCACGCATCATCGCGCAGCAGGCGCTGCTGCAGCGGACGCGCGTCGTCGATGTCGTGCGGGCGGCAGTCGTGCTCGACGCACCATGCGGCGGTGACGCCCGCGGCGTGCCCGGTGGTCGCCAGCGACTGCTGCACACGCAGGGAGCTGAAGGCGATGCGGCCGGCGCTCAGGCAGCGCCCGGCGAGGAGCAGGTTGCCGATCTCGCGCGCGTAGAGGCTGCGCAGCGGCACCGGGTAGGGCGTCACGAAGTAGTCCGCCAGCCGCTGGCGATCGAATGAGGGCGCCCGGTCGATGGCGGTGATCCCGCCGCGGGTGTGATCGTCGATCGACCAGCCGCCGTACGCGACCGTGTCGGCGAACTCCGGCTCGCCCTGCAGCTCCTGCTGAGTGAGCACGTGCGCCCCCACGAAGCGCCGACTCTCGCGCTTCGCGGGCACGAAGCCCACCCAGTCGAGCGCCCAGGTGCGCGCCTGCTCGCGCTCCCGGCCCCGGTTCTTGATGTGATCCCAGACGCCGAAGACGTGGCGCAGCAGCTCGTCGCGGATCGCCGGGTCATCGTGCAGCGTGTCCAGCGGCCAGCCGATCTCGATCCACCAGTAGCCGCCGCGCAGGTCGCGCGTCGCGCGGTGCGGGATGCCCTCGGGGTAGTCGTAGACCTCGGCCCACTCGGGCGGCTCGAAGGGCACATCGTGGCCGACGTCGATGGCGCGGAAGAGCAGGCTCGAGCCCATCACGAAGTCGTCGGGCTCCTCCGGCGCGAGTGACTCGCCGTACTCGACCCGCGCCTCGCCGCCGATGCGAAAGGGCACGCCCGCGCCGACACCCACGCAGCCATCGCCCGAGCAGTCGATGAACAGGCGTGCGGGGATGTGCAGCCGAATGCCGCTGTGCGACTGCGTGCCCGAGACCGCCGCGACGGTGCGCTCATCGGCCGTCTCAACGCGGTCGATGCAGGTGTTCAGGTGCAGGTCGAGGCGCGGCTCGCGGCGGCAGGCGTCGTAGAGGACCAGGTCCCAGATGGCGTTGGCCTGGCCGTAACCGACCGGAGCGTGGTTACGCGCGCGGTCCTCGACGATCAGCTCGTGGATGATGCCGGTCTCGGTCGCCCACGGGTTGAAGTAACCCGCGCCGCACGGGGGGATGCGCAGTTCGCTGCTTGAGCAGCCGCCGAGCACCGGCCGGTCATCGACGAGCGCGGTGCGGGCGCCGTGGCGCGCCGCCGCCAGCGCCGCGCAGATTCCCGCCAGCCCGGCCCCGACCACGCACACCTCGTACTCCCCGGTGGTCACATCGCGCGTGCACTCAGGCATCTCCCCGCCTCCTGCTCGCTACCCGCCCGCCACCTGGATGACTTCGCCCGCCGCGAACGGCTCGCCGCGTGGGCGCAGGCGGAACTCGATGCCGTCCGGGATGGTCCCTTCGACCCGCACCGTCGGCGCCGTCGGATCGCCCTCGATCACCAGCCACGGGACGGTACCCGCGCGCCAGTCGGCGAACATGGTCAGCGGCAGGCGCAGCGGCGTGCGCAGCGGCGTCAGCGACACCGTGCCCGCCACTGCGTCGTACTGCAGCCCCGCGAGCGCACTGATGAGCCCGTAGGCCGCCACGCCGCGCGGATAGTAGTCCAGCGACGTCGAGTCGCGGCTGTAGACGTAGACGTCGGTGAAGGCGCCGAACTTGGCGGTGTTGATGTAGCGCTCCAGGTCCCAGTAACGGTCGATATTGTCGATGTAGTCGATGCCCAGGTAGGCCGCGGCGATGTCGCGCCAGATGTTCTGCGACACCCACATGTTGCTCTCGTGGCTGGTGTGCGGCGAGCCATACTCCTGCATGGTCTCGCCCGACGCCACGCGCAGGTCGCGCCGCAGCAGACCAAGGTCCAGACCATCCACCGCCAGGCCCGAGCGCATCGGGTAGACCAGGCCGTTGGTCGTGTAGATCGAGTAGCTGTCCCAGCCGGTCAGCGGCTGGGCGGGCGTGGTGTAGCCGCCGGAGTAGGTCCCGCCGGCACCTGGCTCCCAGCCCATGCCACCCTCGTCGCCGACCGCCATCCCCCCGCCCATGTCCTCCATCGGTGCGTAGTCGGCCGGACCGCCCACCGGCTCCGCCGGCGCGGCCTGCCGCACCTGGTTCAGCGCCACGACGTAGTGGTCCTCGAGCCAGCCCTCATCCGCCAGCGTCTCGGCCGTCAGCGCCGCCCGGGCGGTCCATCGCGCGGCGTCCTCGGGTTCTTCGACCAGCCCGGCCATGCGCGCCCCCGCCGTGTACGCCGCGATGGAACGCACCGCCAGGTAGACCTGGTCGGGCGCGTACTGGATCGCCGGCGAGCCCTGATCGATGGTGTTGTACAGGCCCTCCTCGGGGAAGCCATCGTTGTCGGTGTCCGCGTCGGTGATCCACGCCAGCAGCTCGCGCACCGACCGGTAGTGCCGGCGCACCGTCGCCTCATCGCCCGTGTGCCGCCAGTAGGCGTCCAGCAGCAGCACGAAGTTGGTGTTCTCCTCGATCTCCATGGGGTGCCAGTAGGCCATGCCATCGACCTCCAGCCCCACGCCCATGTCGTGGCTGAGCACCCCGTCCTCGATGTGGCCCACCCACTCGTCGAGCTGCATGCGCAGCAGGTCCGGCCACAGGAAGAAGTAGATGGGCGCGACGTTGTACTCCACGTCCACCGTGGACTGGAGCTGGCAGCAGCCCTCCCATACCGTGAACCAGTCACCGCCGGCGGGCGTGGTCGTCCACCAGGTGTTGACCAGGTAGCTGTGGGTGGCGAAGGCCAGGAACTGCTTGAGCGCCTCGGGCACGGTCATCGCGGCGATCATGCGCTCGAAGTCCCGGCAGCGGGCCTCAATCGCGTCCCACTCATCGAAGGCGTAGCGGGCGACTTCGTGGGGATCGGCGAAGAACTCGTGGTACTTGAAGCGCTGGCCGGCTCCGCGCACCGATTGCACGGGGTCATCGACCCAGCCGACGTAGACGATCCGACACGACTTCGTCTCCCCCGCCGCCACTGTGAAGTCCCAGGTCAGGCCGCCGTAGGGCTGGTCCCAGATCACCGGCAGGATCACGCGGTCGTCGGCGTCACGGGCAAGGGCGCTGGTGGGCTCGGTCGGCGCCTCGCCCACGGGCATGCCGGTGGTGTAGTACCTGAAGGCCTGCGGGTCATCCACCACCCAGCGCTCCTCGGTGGGGATCTCGAATACCTCGGGCGTGCGCCGCAGGCCCATGATGCCCTCGTGTGAGAACGCCTGCATGGGCTCGCCCACCGGCAGCGAGCGCCCGATCAGCACCTGCCCGCTCTGCGGGGCCGGATCGTTACCCGTGACGTCAACCTGCAGCGTCAGATAGGGCGCGACGCTAAGCTTCACGTCCTGCGGGTAGAACGGAGCGCGCCAGGTGAAGCGCACGTTCACCGGCAGCTCCGGCGAGCTGCACTCATACGAGAGTGCGGTCATGGTCTCGCTCTGGCGGATGGCCGAGAAGTGTTTGAGCCGGTCGTCAAAGGGCATGGAGATGGCGACGTCGCCGACCTTGACGCCGAACAGGTAGCGCGCGGGCGGCTGCCTGAAGTCCACGGTGCCCGGGTCGAAGTAGGCGGTGCGGTACTCGGCGTGGCCGAGCGGACTCTGCCACCACACGCCCTGCTGGGGGCGCGGGTTGATGGCCACGCGGCTGCCCAGCCGCCCGAGCTGGGTCTCCCAGACATCCTCGGAGGCGGGCAGGTCGCGCCGGGCGGGGGTGAGCGAGCTGGGCTTCTCGCCCTGCGGGCTCGTCTCAACCACCCACTCGCCGGTGTAGATACGTATCAGGTTGACCTTGGCGTTGTCGGTCTCGGCCTCGAAGCGAATGCGCAGCGGTTCATCGCGCGGGATGTCGATGTCCACGGTGCGCACAACCGCTTCGTTGGGATCGCCCCAGGCGAGGATGTCGAAGTCATCGAGCACCACGGCGCCGTTGACCGACACGTCGAAGACGCGCTCCCCGCGCCGGGCATAGCGGTTCTCGCAGAAGCCCAGCTTGAGCCGCGCCGGACCGGGTGGCAGGCCGTGGAAGATGTAGGTGAAGTCGGCGCCGAAGCGCTCGGTCTGGTAGACCGTGTCCTGCGTGGTCTCGAAGACCGGCGTGGTGACGGTGTAGACGGTGGTGGCGCCCTCCAGCTCGGCGCGCACGGGCCCGTAGCCGGTGGTCTGCGCGCCGCAGACCCCGATCACGAGCACGGTCGCGAGGAGCAGCGCGGCGGCCCTCGCCGGCGTGGGAACGGCGATGATGATCAGGCGCACGTTTGCGTCCTCCTGACGCTCAGGCGCCCCGCGGTGCCCGAATGGATGAGTGCTTCAGCGGGTCCCTTCAGTGCAGACAGCCCTCCGGGGGCTGCGGTGGTGTGTCGTTGCAGGGCTCGGGCTCGTACCGCGCCCATCGTTGTCGCCTGTCGCTGGCAGGGCCGCACGAGCCCGACTGCCCGACGCGATAGCGTCGGCCAGCAGTCGGTCGAGGTCGGCCCAACACGGCCGTCGCCGTCCGCCGTTGCCTTCGCCGTCAGCCGTTCCCGGTTGCCGGTTGCCCGCTCCCGCCTGTCGTCCCGGCCCTCACGACCTCGAAGCACCGCCACGGTCCGGCCTGCCACAGCGGCGCCAGCTCGGTCGCCGGGGAGATCGGCACCGCCGCCTCCGGGACGCCGGCCTCCTCGCGGTCGCTCAGCAGCACCACGCGGCTGCCCACCCACAGTCGCCCGCGCTCCCGGAGCAGGTCCTCGCTCCGGATGGCCGCGATCTCCCCCGTCCTGCCCGCGAAGAGCACCACTGCAAACCCGGGCCAGCCGACCACGATGTGCCGGCCGCCGGCGGGCAGCTCGGTGTGCCTGAGTTCCTCGGCTGCGTACAGCGTCGGGGTGGCCGAATCTGACAGCGCCCCGCCCCGCCCGAGGTAGGCGGCGCTCACCGGCTCGGGAAAGCCCGCGCCCTCCATGCTCAGGAAGATCACCAGGCCCAGGCTGGCGCCGATCATCACGACCGTTCCCTGCATCGGCCCGCGGCTCCTGCCCGCTGCGGCCTCGCCGCCGACCACCGCAATCATGCCGAAGCCGCCCGCAAGCGCCATGGCGGTGACGGTGACCAGCCGCCCCCAGTCGCCGTCCTCGGCTACACCCGCGAACACGCCCGGGAAGATCGCCGGCGCGAGCATGGCCGTCAGCACCAGCCACGCCGCCGCCCGAGCGGGGGCCGGCGAGCGCGTGGCGCCGCGCATCTGGTTGTAGATCAGCGCCAGCACCGGGAAGCACGCCACCAGCGACACGCGCAGCGACGCCGTCAGCATCTCATCAAGGCTCGCGGGCACGAGCGTGAACGCCTCGCGGGCGAAGTACCATGGGTCACCCATGATCGCCCAGTTGGCGATGATCCAGATCCCGGCCACGTAGACGACCGGCAGCGCGAAGGTGATCATGGTGCCCTCGAGCTTGCTCCACGACCCACCCGACCGGCGCGTGCGCCAGCCCAGGTAGAGCATGGCGCCGACCACGATGAACACCGCCTCGTAGCGCGTGATCAGCGCCGCCGCCAGCACCACGCTCGCGGCGATCAGGTCGCGCAGCGACTCGGTCCGCGACCAGCGCATCAGCGCCCACGCCGCGCCCAACAGCAGCGTCGTCAGCAGCGCCTGCGGCGCTCCCATCGAGGCCGGGCCCAGCACCAGCGGGTGCAGGGCGAAGGCCACCACCAGCGCCCGCCGCCAGCCGCGCCCCAACCCGGCCTCGGCCGCCATTCCCAGCAGCAGCGCGGCCGCGGTCCCGGCCGCAATCGCCCCCTGCAGAGTCGCCGCCAGGCCGGTAGTCGCCAGGATCGGCGCGATCAGCACCACCGGAAGCTGCAGCAGGGCCGGCAGCGGCGGCTGCACGAAGCCGATCATCGCCAGATTCGCCGCCGGCTCGGCCCGGAAGACGTCGTTCGCGTGCGCCACCGCCGCCAGCCCGTCCCAGTCCACGAAGCGCTCTACCAGGATGCCGCGCGCGCCCACGCCGAGCGTGAGCCCCGCCACCAGCGCGAACGCCAGCCACACCTCCCGGCGGCTCACGGCGCCTCACCGCCGGTCCCGTCGAGGTCGAAGATACCGTGCTCGGTCTTCTCCCAGTAGTGCGGACGCACGATGATCTGGCCGAAGGCCTTGTAGGCGCCGATGCTCATCATCAGCCAGTAGACCGGAGTGAGCAGTGCGTACTTCACCAGGTCGTAGTAGCCGCGCGCCATGCAGCCCGCCACGGCCATGTAGACGAATACGAAGTTCGCGCCGAACAGGCAGAAACTGCCCAGCAGGTAGACCGCCGGCGGGAACAGCGCCGAGATCGCCGCCGAATGCGTCACCAGCCAGATGATGGTCATCGCCCAGTAGATCGGGTTGATCAGGAAGGCCAGCAGCGACCCGCCGATGGTCATCTGCAGCGAGAAGGAGTCGGCGAGGCCCATCTCGCGCAGGAGCTGCCACGGCCGGCGCATGTGCACCAGCCAGGTCTGCAGATAGCCTTTCACCCAGCGCGAGCGCTGACGGAACCACGACCAGAACGCGCCGTTGGCCTCCTCCCAGGTCGTGGAGGCCAGCATCGCGGTGCGCCACCCGTGCTTGTGCAGGCGCACGCCCAGGTCGCAGTCCTCGGTGACGTTGAACGGGTCCCAGCCGCCCAGCTCCTTGAGCGGCTCGACGCGGAAGTGGTTGCTGGTGCCGCCCAGCGGGATCGGCGCCTGCGAGGCGGTCAGGCCGGGCAGGAACAGGTCGAACCACACCGAGTACTCGGCGGTGAACCAGCGCGTGAGCAGGTTCTGCCGCTGGTTGTAGTAGTTGAGCTTGGCCTGCAGGCACACCACGTTGTCGGGGACGCTGCGGAAGGCGATGGCGGCCTTCCTGAGCTGGTCGGGCTCGGGCCGGTCCTCGGCGTCGTAGATCACCAGCAGCTCCGATTCAGCGATGAACAGGCCCCAGTTGCATGCCTTGGGCTTGGTCTTGGGCTGGCTGTCGGGGACGACCACCGGCCGGATGTGCGCGGGCAGCTCCATCGTCCGCGCGGCCGCGATCGTCTCCTCGTCATCCTCCTCGAGCAGCAGCATCACGTCGAGCTTGTCGGGCGGGTAGTCCATGCGCGCCAGACCCTCAACCAGCCGCCCGAGCACCGCCGCCTCGCGGTAGAGCGGGATCAGCAGCGTGTAGGTGGGCAGGTCCTCGTCGGGGACCGCGGCCATATCCTCCGCAGAGACGTCATGCAGCACGGGCCGCTCGAGCGAGAGGTAGACGAGGTAGAACTTGTAGGCCGACTGCACCACGTAGAAGAGGATGAAGAGCGCGTTGAGGGCGATGAGCGTGCTCAGCGGCCAGCGGGCGATGCCGGCGATGAGCAGGCCCAGCAGCACGACGACGGTGATCTGCTGCCTGCGGGTGATGGTGATGCAGGCACACTCGTCCGGCCTCTCGTGCAGGATACGCAGCGCGTCCACCTGTGGGGGCCGGCTCTCAGCCAAGAGGGACCTCGCTCAACCGACGACGGCGGCGCTTCGCGCCGCCCCCCGACGAGAACGTCAGGGGCACAACGACAACGGCCAACAGCAACGGCGTCGGGCTGGAAGCCCTACCTACGCGGCATGACACGCGACGCCGCCCACGCCCGCGCCGCCTACCCCTCGCCCTCAGGCTCCGCGCGCGAGCGTACATACAAGGTATTGTCCGCGCGGTTCCACTGCACCGACCCGCCCAGGGCCTCGATTGGCGCACGCGGGGAGATCATCAGCACATCGCCCTCCACCCGCGCCGCCTCCTTCATCTGCAGCTCCGCGCCCCCCGCCGCGAACATACTCGATCCCGCCAACAGCCGGATGCGCACGTCATCCCGCGTCGCCTCGAGCACGCCGCTCTCCGGCGTCCACGTCACCTCCGCCCCCATCGCCTCCAGCACCGCCTGCGCGGGCACTATCAGGTTGCCGCCGGCCAGCAGGCGCGGCGCCGCCGGCAGGTCCAGCACGACGTCGTCCACCGCCACCTTGTACGCGCGCATGTCCGCGTAATAGTCGTTGAGGTAGCGGTGGTCGTCCCACAACACCTCGATGTGCGCGCGCCGCTTGAGCAGCGCGATCAGCAGCTCGCGCGTAATCCCGCGCACCTCGCGGATGCGCTCCACCACCTGATCGCGCGCCTCCTCCAGCGGCATCAGCCGCCCCGGCTCGACCTCGCGCGCGTAGAAGATATGGAAGTGATCGCCGCAGTCCACCGGATCGGAGACCTCGCCCGCCTCCATCGCGAACACGACCTCGGCCACGTTCGCGACCAGCACGTCATCGGGCGTGATCCAGCCGCGGTCGCCGCCCTGCTGCGCGCTCGGATCGTGGGACATCTCCAGGGCCACGTCCGCGAAGCTCTCCCCCGCCGCCAGTCGCTCGCGCGCGACGAAGGCCTCCTCCGGCGTCAGCGCCACGATGTCCAGCAGGTGCACGCGTGTATCCGTGGTGAACTCGTCCGGGTGGGCGGCGTAGTACTCCTCGATGCCCTCTTCGGTGAGCCCCATGCGCCTGGCCAACAGCGCGTCGATGAGCAGCTCCTGCCGGAGCTGCATGCGCAGCCCCTTGAGGGTCTGCCCGGACTCGATCAGCCAGCGCTCAAACGCGGTTTCCGACTCGTAGCCCGCGCGCAGCGCCGCCAGCGCATCATCCACCGCGGGCTCACCCACCTTCACCCCCTGCTCCGCGGCCTCGGCGGCCAGCAGGTGCGAGAGGATCAGATCATCAAGCAGCCGCCCACCGCTGGTCTGCGACATGTACCACCACAGCTCATCGGTGGTCACAGGCCGACCGTCAACGATCGCCAGCACCGCGCTCGACTCCTCGTCGGCCGGCTCGGGCTGCTGGCTCCATGCCGGAATGCACACGGCCATGATGCTGATGACGGTCGCGACTGCGCTGTGTCTCATGATCGCTCGCCTCCCGTGACCGGGCACGTGCGCACATGCCACCGGCACGCCCTCGCGCGTCGGCCTCACGGGTCTTGTTCCCCGCGTGCGGTACATATCCTGCCTCGCCCGCGACCACTACCAGGGCAATCGTGCGAGCAGGGAGGAGTTGCGCCCGCGAACGGGAAGTACCCGCTCGACGCACCAGTGGTCGCACGCTCCCGTCGCGCACGATGCGGGGCGTGCGCTTGCCCGAACGCGACTGAAGTCGCCCCCCGGGGCGCATGCATGGGAGGAACGGATATGTACAGTGAGAAGCACTGGCGCGACATGATGGACCTCGGCATCGTGCACTTCATGGCCTGGCCGATCATCCGGGACGAGGACCCCGACATGATCCTGGCCACCGCCAGGCAGATCGCCGAGGACGACTTCTTCGACGTGCTCGAGGTGCGCCGCAGTGAGCACCCCGAGGTCATGGAGGGGCTCAAGGCCATCGCGGCCACCAGCAAGCTCAAGCTGGGCATCGGCGCGCAGCCGCCGCTGCTGCTGGGCAAGCTCAACGTCAACTCCCTCGACGCCGCCGAGCGGCAGAAGGCCGTCGATGACGTCAAGCTCTCCATCGACGCGGCTTACGCCCTCGACTGCCGCATCTGCGCCTTCCTCAGCGGCCCCAGGCCCGACAGCGACTCGGACATCCCGGCGGCCATGGACGCGCTGGTGGACTCGTGCGTGGAGCTGTGTGAGTACTCCCGGAGCCTCGCCGGCGACGGCGAGCCGGTCTGGCTGTCGCTGGAGCAGTTCGATGACGCCATCGACAAGAAGTGCCTGATCGGCCCCTCGCCCCGTGCCGCCGAGCTGGCCGAGCGCGTCAAGGCCCAGGTGTCCAACTTCGGCCTGACCCAGGACCTCTCGCACATGCCGCTGCTGGGTGAGAGCCCGCAGGACATGCTCACGCCCACGGTCGATCACCTCATTCACGTCCACGTCGGCAACGCCGTAATGGCGGACGAGGAGATGGTCGGCTACGGCGACAAGCACCCGGGCTTCGGCTATCCGGGCAGCGAGAACGACGTGGCCGAGCTGGCGAGCTTCCTGGAGACGCTCATCTACGTCGGCTACTTCGACCGCGACGACCTGCCCAGCGGCCGGCCCATCGTCACCTTCGAGGTCGCGCCCATGCCCGGCGAGGACTCCGACCTGCTCATCGCCGGCACCAAGCGCGCCTTCCACGCCGCGTGGTCGATGCTGTAGTGGGCCGCCGAGCCTCCCCCGCCCCCTCCGGGACGGAGGGGGCAGACCCGAGCGAAGCTCGGGGCGGGGGAGGCCGGTTCGCCCGGACTTGACGCACAACCGCACCCTCCGCGGCGGCCGCCACCGGCGGCCGCCGCGGTTCGGACAGGAGCGCTGCACGCGGTGAAGATCGTCATCGCGCCCGACTCCTTCAAGGGCTGCCTGACCGCGCTGGAGGTCTGCGAGGCGGCCGCCGAGGGCATCGGGCGCATCCGCGGGAACTTCGAGATCGTGTCGGTGCCCATGGCCGATGGCGGCGAGGGCACCGTGCAGTCGTTGGTGGATGCCACCGCGGGCGAGCTGGTCACCCGGCGCGTCACCGGCCCACTCGGGGACCCGGTGCAGGCCACCTTCGGCCTGCTCGGCGACGGCGAGACCGCGGTCATCGAGATGGCCGCCGCCTCCGGCCTGCCACTGGTGCCTGAAGACCGCCGCGACCCCAAGCTCACCACCACCTTCGGCACCGGGGAGCTGATCACCGCCGCCCTCGATGCCGGCCGCCGCAAGCTCATCGTCGGCATCGGCGGCTCCGCCACCACCGACGCGGGCGCCGGCATGGCCCAGGCGCTGGGCGTGCGCCTCCTGGCTGAGGACGGCACCCAGATCGGCTTTGGCGGCGCCGAACTGGCGCGCCTGGCGACCATTGAGATGTCCGGCGCCGATCCCCGCCTGCGCGAGACCGAGATCCGCGTCGCCTGCGACGTCGGCAATCCGCTCTACGGCGAGCGCGGCGCCGCCCACGTCTACGGCCCGCAGAAGGGCGCCTCGCCGGCCGACGTGGAGCTGCTCGACGCCAACCTGCGCCACGTCGCCGACGTGATCCAGCGTGACCTCGGGCTGGACGTGCGCGACATCCCCGGCGCGGGCGCCGCCGGCGGCCTGGGCGCCGGGCTTGTGGCCTTCTGCGAGGCCACCCTCGAGCCGGGCGTCGAGATCGTGATCGATGCGGTGAACCTGCCCGAGAAGATGCGCGGCGCCGACCTGTGCCTGACCGGCGAGGGCGCAATCGACAGTCAGACCGCCTTCGGCAAGACCCCCGCGGGCGTGACCTCGGTGGCCGAGCGCGAGAGCGTGCCGGTCATCGCCATCGCCGGCGGCGTGGCGCTCGATGCCGTCAGCCTGCACGACCGCGGCTTCGACGCGCTGGCGTGCATCCTCAACCGCCCGATGACTCTCGCGGAGGCCATGCGGCCCGACAACGCCCGGCCCATGATCGCCTTCACCGCCGAGCAGATGGTGCGCTGCTTCCTTGCGGGGCGCGCGACGACGTAGCACACACTTGACCGGGAGATGACAGCCATGGACGTCGGGATCCTGACCGCGCCGTTCCGCAACGAGACGATGGACACGATCGTGAAGTTTGCCGTCGAGTCCGGCGCCGACACGCTCGAGATCGACGTGCGGCCCGGCTGCAAGCACCTGTGCGTGGACTTCGACGACGCCGCAGCCGCCGACGCGATCGCGCAGGTCCGCGACGCCGGGCTGCGCATCAGCTCGCTGGCCTGCTACCTGGACATCAGCGACGCCGACGAACAGGCACGCGAGGCCAACCGCGCGGCCCTCACCCGCACCGTCGAGATGGCTTCGGCCAACGGCATCGATGTGGTCTGCTGCATGGCCGGCCGCCCCGCGGGCGAGATGAGCCGCGAGGACACCATCACGCAGATCGCCGGGCCCTACTACGCCGACTTCACTGCCCGCGCCGCCGATCTGGGCGTCAAGCTCGCCATGGAGAACTGGACTGCCACCAACATCTGCAACCTGGCGCAGTGGAAGCTGATCTTCGAGACCGTCCCGGCGGAGAACTTCGGCCTCAACTTCGACCCCTCGCATCTGGTCTGGCAGGGCATCGACTATCTGAAGGCCGTCGAGATCTTCGGAGAGCGCATCTTCCACGTGCACGCCAAGGACACCGAGATCGTCGCCCACAAGCTCGCCTGGGTCGGGAACCTGTGCGGCACCGGCTGGTGGCGCTACTGCATCCCCGGCTACGGTGAGATCGACTGGGGCGTGTTCATCGCCCGCCTGCGCGACAACGGCTACAACAACACGCTGAGCATCGAGCACGAGGACCGCGCCCTCGGCCGCGAAGAGGGCTTCATCAAGGGCATCAACTACCTGAACATCTTCGCCTGACGACGCCATCAGTCGCGGGCGGCACGCCGAGGAGGAGATGACTCATGCCCACACCGATCCGCATCACCGCGGGCGATGTCGTCGTCGAGGCCGAACTCAACGACTCCGCCTGCGGCCGGGCCGTCGCCGAGGCGCTGCCCATCGAGGCAGCCGCGGGCACCTGGGGCGAGGAGATCTACTTCAGTATCGACGTGGACTGCCCGGGTGAGGACCTGCAGGCCGTCGTGGACATCGGCGATCTCGCGTACTGGCCCCCGGGCTCGGCGTTCTGCATGTTCTTCGGCCTCACGCCCATGAGCACCGCCGAGGAGATTCGCCCCGCCAGCCCGGTCGCAGTCATCGGCACGATGACCGGCGACCTGGAGGCACTCAAGACCGTCCGCTCGGGCGCGAAGGTCACGATCGAGGCCGCGTAGGGCAGGCCCTGCCCGCGGGCCTTCTCGCCCGCGCAACTCCAACATCGCGCAGGTCGGGCATCCTTGCCCGACGATGCCGTGCGTCCGCGCCACCCCGCGCATCGGGAGGTGCGCCATGAGCTACCTGCTGGGCATCGACGTCGGCACCACCGGCACGCGCGCGCTGATCATCGATGAGCGCGGCGCGCCGGTGGGCAGCCACGCGACCGATTACCCGCTCTCGACGCCGCGCCCCAACTGGGCGGAGCAGGATCCGCACCACTGGTGGGACGCCACCGTCGCCAGCGTGCGCACCGCCCTCGCCGTGGCCGGCATCGGCGGCGACGCCATCGCGGGCGTCGGCCTGTCCGGGCAGATGCATGGCTCGGTCTTCCTCGACGAGGCCGACGAGGTCATCCGCCCCGCGCTGCTGTGGTGCGACCAGCGCACCGCGAGGCAGTGCGCGTGGATCACCGAGACGGTGGGTGCCGATGACGTGGTCGGCGAGACCCTCAACCCGGTGCTCACCGGATTCCAGGCGCCCAAGATCATCTGGCTGCGCGACGAGGAGCCCGAGAACTACAGTCGCCTGCGCCGGGTGCTGCTGCCCAAGGACTACGTGCGCCTGCGCCTCACCGGCGAGTACGCGACCGAGGTCTCCGACGCCTCCGGCACCTCGCTGCTCAACGTCCCCCGGCGTCGCTGGTCGAGCCTCATGCTCGAGCGCCTGGAGCTGCCCGAGGAGTGGCTGCCGGCGGTCTACGAATCGCAGGAGGTCTCCGGCGCCATCACCGCACGGGCGGCGGCGCTGACCGGCCTCGCGGAGGGCACACCGGTGGTGGGCGGCGGCGGCGACCAGGCCGCGGGCGCGGTCGGCAACGGCATCGTGCGCACCGGCGTGGTGTCGGTCAGCACCGGCACCTCGGGCGTGGTCTTCGCGCACCTCGACGAGCCCGTGGTCGATGAGCAGTTGCGCACGCACACCTTCTGCCACGCGGTGCCCGGCAAGTGGCACGTCATGGGCGTGATGCTCTCCGCCGGCGGCTCGCTGCGGTGGATGCGCGACGAGCTGTGCCCGGCCGAGATCGAGGTCGCCGCGCAGACCGGCGTGGACGCCTACGAGCTGATGACCGCCGAGGCCGCGCACGCCCCGGTGGGCAGCGAGGGCCTGGTCTTCCTGCCCTACCTCACCGGCGAGCGCACGCCCTACCCCAACCCCAACGCGCGCGGCGTGTTCTTCGGCCTGAGCCTGCGGCACGGCCGCCCGCACATGATCCGTGCGCTGCTCGAAGGCGTCGCCTACGGCCTGCGCGACTCGCTGCAGATCATCGAGGCCATGGGCGTGGAGATCACGCAGGTGCGCGCCTCCGGTGGTGGCGCGCGCAGCCCGCTGTGGCGGCAGATCCAGACCGACGTCACGGGCCATCCGCACTCCACCATCAACGTGGACGAGGGCCCGGCCTACGGCGCGGCGCTGCTGGCGGGCGTAGGCGCGGGGCTCTACGGCTCGGTGGTCGAGGCCTGCGGCGCCACCATCCGCACCGTGGACACGCCGACGGTCGATGAGACCGCCCACCGGCTCTACGCCGGCTACCACCGGCTCTATCAGCAGCTCTACCGTCAGCTTGAGGGCAGCTTCGACGCGGCGGCCGAACTCGTCGCGGCCGGCGAAGCCTGAGCACCTGCGAGCCGGGAGCACATGCCGGCCGCCCGCGCACGTCACCTGTGGAGACTGTGACGACGGCTTTGCGGCGCCGGTTTGACACGCTGGAGGGCCTCTGCTATAATCGGCGCACACCGGGTGCCCCCGACGCCCGTCAACCGTGCTCGGTGAAGTCTGCTTATGCGTTGACCCGCGTCGGGGTCCAAGGAGGGAGCGGCTCTACATGGCAAAGAAGATCCTCGTGGTTGACGATGAGCGGCACATCGTCCGATTGGTCGAGGTCAACCTCGCGCGTGCCGGCTATGAGGTCATGACCGCCTATGACGGCGTCGAGGCGCTGGAGAAGGTCAAGGCCGACAAGCCCGACATGATCGTGCTCGACGTCATGATGCCGCGCATGGATGGCTTCGAGGCGCTCAAGCGCCTGCAGGCCGATCCCGATACCCAGGACATCCCGGTGATCATGCTCACCGCTAAGGCCCAGGACGCCGACATCTTCCGCGGCTGGTCCTCGGGGGTCAGCTCCTACCTGACCAAGCCCTTCAACCCCCGCGAGCTGCTCACCTTCGTCGAGCGCATCTTCCAGAGCCTCGAGGAAGGTGGCGGCCCGGGCGACGAGGACGAGGGCGAGACCATCTGGGAAGTCTGAAGCCCGCCTCGCGACAGCAAGCGAGCCCGTGGCGTCAGCCGCGGGCTCGTTCGGTTCTGCTCGATTGTGTTGTGCCGCGCTTCAGAAGCTGATCGACATCGCGCGCGGGGGGCACACGGGCACGCAGATGCCGCACGCCACGCACTGCTCGGCGTCGAAGCTCACCTCGCGGGTCGCCGCATCCATCGCCAGCGCGCCGGTGGGGCACACCACGATGCACGCGCCGCAGTCGGTGCAGCGCTCGTCATCGCGCACCACATCCTGCTCCAGCGGCTGCACGCGCACGCCCTGCTCGCGCATCCACTCGATGGCGCCCTCGATGTTAGCCGGCTCGCCCACCAGGCCCAGCACCATCAAACCCTCCTGGTCCTGGGTGATGTCCGCGCGCAGGATGTTGAAGCCCAGATCGTAGCGCCGGATGGCCGTGGAGGTCACCGGCTGGTCCAGCAGGTCCTTCGGGAAGTGAAGCACCACACGGCTCTCGGCCATGCTACTCACACCCCTCCTCGCCCACGGGGCGATACTTGAGCGGTTTGAAGCCCTGACCGCTGTCGGCCGAGGGCAGCGGCGCGACCGGCTCGGTCAGCAGGAACTCCCCGGCCACCACCTGCTCCTTGAGCTTCTCCGCGATCTCTTTCGCACGCACGTAGCTCGACAGCGGCGTCGTCGGCACCTGCCGGCCCTCGATCTCGATGCTGCCCGTCTTCAGCGCCGCGTAGGACACGTCGCCCAACGGCTCGCCCTCATTGAGGCCGTAGTTGCGGCTGTAGTCGATGATCGGCGCGGTGATGTCGGCATCGCTCACGCCCGTCTGGAAGGCGATCTCCTCGTCCAGCACCGGGATCGCCGTCCCGAGCCCCACGGCCAGCGACACGCCGTAGCCGAGCATGCTCACGCCCACCACATAGCGCGGGTTCATCTGCTTGAGGTCGCCGACGGTCGCCAGCGTACCGGAGCCGCCGGTGGGCACGCCGCGCTCGTTCCGCCCGCCGGTCGGGTCATGCTGGGTGCCCTGCCAGTAGACGTAGCCCTGCGCGCCGCCCAGGAAGATGCGCGTCCCGATGCCGATGGTCCGGTAGTAGGGATCGTTGAGCAGCGGGCTGAGCTGCCCCGCCGAGCAGTAGTTCGCGCTTCCCAGGTCGCGCTTGACCACGCCCATGTAGGTGTAGATGTCACGGTCGGCGTACACGTTGACCGCCACGTTGTAGTTCTGGTAGCCGTTGCGCGGGTTGAGCATGTACGCCTCGTTCAAGTCGGCGATGCTGATCCAGGTGTCCAGCTCGCGCCGCGGGTAGCAGTCGGTGCCGTAGGCCTCGGCGCGCAGGCGCACGTCCTTGCCCGCCACCAGGTCCTCGATGACATGGCCGCCGCCGTAGCTGAAGCGCCCTGGGTGGCTGCGATTGAGCGGATCGCCCTCCGCCACCTCGGTGGCGCCAATGTAGAGGTCCACCGCCGCGAGGCCGGCGTAGGCCGGCACGTCATTGAGCCACGCCTTCGTGATCTTCATGCGCGGCGTGCTGTGGCCGATGTTCAGGAAGGCGCCCGATGAGCACATCGGCCCGAACGTCCCGGTGGTGACCACGTCGATCTTCTCGGCGGCCCCGGCCGGCCCCAGCTCGGCAACTACGTCTACCATCTCCTCGGCGGTCACCACCACGACCTCGCCCTTGCGGATCTTCTCGTTGATCTCGTCATAGCTCTTGGGCAACGGTATCACTCTCTCCGATCCGGCGTCCGCGGGCTCCTGTGACGTCCGGGCGCGCGGTATTCGTACGGTGCGGCAGGTGCGGCCATCCCGGCTGTGCGCCCCGCGGGGCGCCGGGGCATGACCATGCGGATCATCACCTGTGCCTCGGGTCGGGTGCGCCCGAACATCATGCGACCTCCTCTCACGTCGTCTGCGGCGCCTCGAACAGATCGGTGGACAGGTAGCGCTCGCCGGTGTCGGGCAGGATCACCACGATCAGCCGGTCGCGCAGCTCCTCGCGCGCGGCCACCTGCAGCGCGGCGCTCGCGGCGGCGCCCGACGAGATGCCGGCCAGAATGCCCTCCTCGGTTGCCAGGCGCCGGCTCGTCGCCCTGGCGTCGGCGGTGGCGACGGTCACCACCTCGTCGAGCACCTCGACATCCAGCACCCCCGGCACGAAGCCCGCGCCGATGCCCTGGATGCCGTGCGGGCCGGGCGCACAGCCCGACAGCACCGCCGACTCCTCGGGCTCGACGCCCACGAGTCGCAGCTCCGGCTTGCGCGGCTTGAGCGCGCGCGCGATGCCGGTGATCGTCCCGCCGGTGCCGATGCCCGCGACGATGACATCGACCGTCCCGTCGGTGTCCGCCCAGATCTCCTCGGCGGTGGTGCGCTCGTGCGCCGCGGGGTTGGCCGGGTTCTCGAACTGCTGCGGGATCCAGGCCTCATCCAGTTCCCCCGCCAGCTCCTCCGCGCGCGCGATCGCTCCCCTCATCCCCTCGCTCGCCGGCGTCAGCTCCAGATCTGCGCCGAAGGCCGCCAGCAGCTTGCGCCGCTCCAGGCTCATCGACTCGGGCATGGTCAGCACCACCCGATAGCCGCGCGCCGCGCCCACCATGGCCAGCCCCACGCCGGTGTTGCCGCTGGTGGGCTCGACGATGGTCGTCCGCCCCGGCACGATGCGCCCCTCGCGCTCGGCGGTCACGACCATCTCGCAGGCGATACGCTCCTTGACGCACCCGGCCGGGTTGAACGACTCCAGCTTCGCCACCACGCGGCCGGGCAGGCCCTCATCGAGCTTCGCCAGCCGCACCAGCGGCGTGTTGCCGATTGTCTCCGTAATGTCGCCGAGTATCCTCACCGCAACCACTCCTCCGCGTCTGTTGCGCCATGCCCGTACACGAAAACGGGCCCCAGTGCCCGGGTGCCGTGGTACATGGCAGCAGGGCGGGGCCTCGTTCAGCGCGACATCATCAGATACGGTCGCCGGATGGCGCCGACCGTGTCAACCGTCACCTCAATCTGCGTGGTCGCCACTATGGCGCGTCCTCTCTCGCGCGTCTGCTCGCCAGATGAGGCGAGGATAGCACAGCGACTCGGGCTTGTCAACACGTGCCCGGGGCCGCCGGCCTCCTGATATGGTACGGCGGGGGACTCGGGTGTTGGCGGGGACAACACCCTCCTCCCCCACCAATCCGTCTGCGGACCTCGAACGTCGCCACGACTCCAGGTCCGCTTGATGAGACGTATACCCGCTCCCATATGTTCACCAAACCAGCCAAGTTGCTCGATCTCGCCCCGGCTGCTCAGTCGGCGGCGTCGCCCTCGGGCAGCGGCTCCAGCTCCCCCGCACGGCCCAGCTCAGCCGTCCTGCGCAGGCGCGCCACCACGTCCTTCTGCGGCACCAGCGCCAGCAGATCGAACAGGCTCGGCCCCACCGTCTGCCCGGTCACCGCCGCCCGGCACGGGTGGATCAGCTTCGCCGCGCCCACGTCCAGCTCCGCGGCCAGGCCGCGAATCGCCCCCTCGATGCTGTCCACGTCCCAGCTCTCGAGGCCCTCCAGCCGGTCCGCAAGCAGCTCGAGGCGCTCCGGCACCTCCTCGCGGCTCAGCCACTTGCTGCGCGCGCGGTTGTCGTAGAGGTAGTCGTCGGTGAAGAAGTAGCGCCCCCACACCACGAAGTCGGTCAGCAGCCGCGTACGCTCCTTCATCAGCTCCACGACCGCCACCAGCCACGCGCGCCGCTCGGGACCAAGGTCCTCCTCGATCAGCCCCTCGGCCCGCAGCTCCGGCTCGATCAGGTCGGCGATGTACTCCGCGTCCGCGCGCTTGAGGTACTCGCCGTTGAGCCAGGTGGCCTTCTCCAGGTCGAACACGCCCGGCGACCTGCTGACGCCCTCGAGCGTAAACTTCTCGATCAGCTCGTCCAGGCTCAGGATCTCCTCGTCGGTGCCCGGCGACCAGCCGATGAGCGCCAGGAAATTGCGCATGGCCTCGGGCAGGAAGCCCTGCTCCCGGTAGTCCATGAGGTTGATCGCGCCGTGGCGCTTGCTCAGCTTGGTGCGGTCGGTGCCCAGGATCAGCGGCAGGTGCGCGAACTGCGGTGGCGCAAGGCCCAGCGCCTCCATGAGCTGCAGGTGCGCCTGGGTGTTAGGCAGGTGCTCCTCGGCGCGGATGACGTGCGTGATCTCCATCAGGTAGTCATCGACCACCACGGCCAGGTGGTAAGTCGGGTAGCCGGAGGTCTTCTGGATGACGAAGTCGCCCATGAGCGCGTTCTCGAAGGCGACCTCGCCGCGCACCAGGTCTTCGACGATGGTCACGCCCTGGTCATCGACGCGAAAGCGCACGCAGAACTCGCGCCCCTGGGCGTCGAGGCGCCTGGTCTCGTCGGCGGTGAGCGCGCGGCACTTGCCGTCGTAACGGGGCGGCAGGCCGCGGGCGCGCATGATCTCGCGCCGCTCCTCCAGCTCCTCGGGCGTGCAGTAGCAGCGGTAGGCTCGGCCGCTCTCGATCAGGCGGGCAATGTGCTCCTCATAGATGTCGAGGCGCTCGGACTGGATGTAGGGCCCGTGGGGCCCGCCCACGTCGGGGCCCTCGTCCCAGTCGATCCCCAGCCAGTGCAGGCCGTCGTAGATGGCCGCGAGCGACTCCGCGGTGGAGCGCACCTCGTCGGTGTCCTCGATGCGCAGGACGAACCTGCCGCCCTCGTGGCGGGCGAACAGCCACGCGAACAGGGCGGTGTGCGCGCCGCCGACGTGCAGGTTGCCGGTGGGCGAGGGGGCGAAGCGGGTCCGCACCTCTGACATGGGTCGGTCACCTCTCGAGAGGGAGCGCCGGCGGCCGCGCGGACCGCCGCGGGTCGCCGTCGTGCAGAAAGCAGCAGGCTGCCCGCGCGCGAACGCGGCCAGCCCTGCTATCATATCCGTACGTCGCATCAGGCGCAAGGTGAGGGGCGTCGCGGGGGCAATCGGGAGTGTCGGCATGAGCGACGGCTGACGCGGGGCGGACGACAACAGCCTCCTCCCCCGTCCCGATCCCGGGCCACCGCACACGACGCGGTCGCGCGCGCGACCGGGCCGGCGGTGAGGAGCTCGTCCCACCACGCCGCCGCGCCGTCTACCGACGATCTCACGACGCACCCGGCGTTGCCGTTCCCCGGTTCCCGGCAGGCTTACTCCTCGCGGCCCACGATGAACTCCGCCAGCACCTCATCCCCCGGCTCGCGCACACGGTCGGTGTCCACGGTCCACGCGCCGTCGCTCTCGGTGAAGCAGGGGTAGTAGGCCAGCAGCGATGCGATCTGCCAGCGCGTCGTCGCGCGCACCACGTTCATCTCCGCCCACAGCGCGTTGAAGCTCAGGCCATCCGGGCGCTCGCTGAGCAGCTCGACCATGAGGTCGAAGACCGAGATCGGCCGGTGGCTCACCCGCTCGCGCTTGCGCTCAAGCTGCGCCATGCGCTCCTCCCCCGGCGCCAGCTCCTCCTCGACCTTGCCGTCCCAGGCCAGCGTGTACGTGTCGGGAGCGTCGCCGCGCGCGACCGTGAACACCGCGCCGCTGGGCGGCAGATCGCGCTGATACCAGCGCGACAGTCCGAACAGCAGCCACAGCTCGCGGTTGAGCCACGCCGGGAACACGCCCGCCTCCCCGTGGCGCATGAGCAGCATGGTCAGCGGCGCATCCCCGCCGAACAGCTCGCGGTCGATGCTCCGGATCGCCATCGTGCCCATGGCGTAGTGGTGATGCAGCAGCGGGTACTGCGTGGTGTCGCGCGCCATCATTTCGTCGTCCACCTCGATCGCCACGTCCGCGCACACGTCCTCGTACACCGGGTCGAGCACGGCCTCGAGCAGGTCGGCGGGCAGCGCCTCCAGCTCCAGCAGGATGTCTTCGTCCTCCTCGCCGGGCGCCGGGCACAGCGGCGTCGGCACCTCGTCTACCCAGTCCGGGATCGCCTCGCGAGACATGTAACGCCCCGGCGACACGCGCAGCAGCGACGCCTCCGCCTCCAGCGCATCACGCACCGCGTGCGCCGCGGCCACGAACTTGCGCTTGTCGGGCGGGATCTCCAGCAGGTCCACGACCAGCTCCTCGATGCCGATCGGCACCTGCGCCTCGCGCATCACCGCCAGGATGTTGTCGCGATCCTCCGCGTCCAGCCTGTAGGGCGTGGCCGGCGGCTCGGCCGCGAGCACCTCCGCGATGTCCACCTCGTACAGCTCCTCGCCCTCGCCCGCCTGCGCGTCCGAGAGCCTGCGCAGCTCATTGTGCAGCGCGTCGATCAGCCTCCCGCTCATCCACTGCCCGCACGCGGCCGTGACGTCATCGCGCCCGAGCACGTCGGTGACGAACTCCACCGGGTCGAAGATCTGCGGGTGATATGTCCAGGTCAGGAAGGCGAGCTGGCGCGGGCCGATCGGCCGGTTGAAGGTCTCGAGGATGTTCGCCGCGGTCAGTGCGGGGTCGCGCTTGCGCAGGTCCTTCTTCTGGCACTCCTCCCACAGCTCGCGCAGGTCCTCATCGTGGTCGAGGTCGTTGTAGAACAGCACGGCCTGCTCGTCGTCGCCCTCCATCGCCAGGACCCAGTCGGCGTCCACGACGTGCCCGGCGAGCAGCAGCACCTGATCGCGCGTCTCGATGTACTCGTCCAGCAGCTCGCAGAAGTACTTCGGCGAGCCGCCGCGCAGCCGCGCCAGGCCGGTGACCATCAGGTCCTCGGGCATCGGCCGGCCGAACTCCTCGAGCAGCGTGGCCACTGCGCCGCCGAAGGGGCGCACGCGGATGGTCTCGCGGTCGGCGATGTCGAAGCGCCCCGCGACCTCCACGAAGCGTTCATCGTCGGCGAGCACCTGCCGGATCAGGCCGACGCTGATGCGCATGCCCTGTGGCAGCGCGCGCACCAGGTTGGGCGGGCGCACCGCCCCCGCCTGGCCGAGGATGGCGCCGTAGAGCGTGTCACCGAGGTAGCGCAACGCAAGTTCCGGGTTGGGTGCCATCGGAGCGGATCCCCTTCCTCACTGGATTGGCTCACCGGTCGTGCGGCATCCCCTCAGGTCGTGGTCCAGCGCCGCGTGCACGAGCACGTCGGCGAAGTGGCCCTGCTCCGGACATGAACCGGCCGTTTCGCAGGCGATGATGACACTGCCGTCGATCTCAGGCGCGTCCCGGTACGAGCGCCCCAGCACCTCACCGGGCTGCTCCCCGTCCTCCTCGACCAGCACCCGCAGCGTCCGGCCGACGAAGCGCTCGTTGATCTCCCGCGAGATCCTCGCCTGCAGCTCCATCAGCTCATCGAGACGATCCTGCGCCTCCGCCGGATCGACCTTGTCGCCCAGCTCATACGCACGCGTGCCCGGTTCGTCCCAGTAGCGGAAGGCCGACAGCCGGTCGAAGCGTGCCTGCTCCACGAAGCGCAGCAGGCTCTCGAAGCGCTCCCGGCTCTCGCCCGGGAAGCCCACGATGAAGGTCGTGCGCACCGCCGCCTCCGGCATCATGCCGCGGATGCGCTCGAGCATCGCCAGGTGGCTTTCGGCGTCGCCGCGCCGCCCCATGCTGCGCAGGATCGCCCGGTCGGCGTGCTGCAGCGGGATGTCGAAGTACTCGACCACCTGCCCGCTCCCGCTCACCGCCGCCAGCAGCGCGTCCGTGATGCCATCCGGATGCAGGTACTGCAGGCGCAACCAGCCGTCCCAGCCGCCCAACTCGAGCGCCCCCAGCAGATCCGCCAGCGTCTCATCGCCCGGCAGATCGCTGCCCCACGCGGTGGTGTCCTGGGCGATCAGGCAGATCTCGCGCACACCCTCACCGATGAGTCCCGCGACCTCCGCCCGGATGTCCTCCGCCGGGCGACTGCGATAGGGCCCGCGCAGGCTCGGGATCATGCAGTAGGCGCAGCGATGATCGCAGCCATCGGCGACCTTCACGTGCGCCAGCCACTCGCGGCCGGTGCGCACCCGCGGCGTGTCGGCAGCGTACAGCCAGGGCGCGGGCGGCATCTCGACCGGCCGCTCGCCCGCCAGGCAGCGTTCGATGATCCGTGCGACCTCCGGCACCGCGCCCGGCCCGATGAAGGCATCGACCTCCGGCATCTCCGCCGGCAACTCCGCCCCGTAGCGCGCGGTCAGGCAGCCCGCGCAGATCAGGCAGCGCATCCCCGAGGCCTTCAGGTCTCCGAGATCGAGCAGCGCCTCGACGGCCTCCTCGACCGCGGGCTCGATGAACGCGCAGGTGTTGACGATCACCACCTCGGCGCCCTCGACCTCATCCACGATGCGGTAGCCGGCCTGTTCGAGCAGGCCCAGCATCACCTCAGAGTCGACGAGATTCTTCGGGCAGCCCAGCGACACCAGCGCGACCGTGTGACTCATCGGCCGTCTCCGGCCCGGATGTTGCGGAAGATCAGGCAGTAGTGGTGATGGTAGTTGGGCACGAAGGTGGTCGGGTAGCCCCAGATGCCCAGGCGCTTGCTGTCCTGACACCAGATGCGCTCGCCCTGGAAGCTGAGCGTGCGCGACACGCGTTCCGCCAGGTCCCACGCCAGCGGCCGCACATGGCCCTCAGGCACGCGCACGTTCTGCGCCACGATGACCAGGTACTTCTCCGGCGCCAGCAGCTTCGCGCAGCCGTCGAAGACCTCGCCCACGGCCTCGATGAAGTCCTCGTAGTCGGTGATCAGGCCCAGGTTGCCCGGCTGGTCGCCGTAGTCGGTGTCGAGGCCGTCCTTCGCACGCAGCTTGTGCGTCGACTCGACGCCGCCGCGGCTGGTGCGCAGCATGTTCCAGTAGGGCGGCGAGGTCATGATGAAGTCGAAGCGCGGCAGCCCCTCCTCCCCCATCGGCACACCCTCGACGCCCCGCCAGGTGTGCGCGTCGGCGATCTCGCGCGCATCGGCGCGGAGCACCTCCGCCCGGCCCCCCCACAGGCCCGCCGGCTCGCGCAGGCGCTCGCGTGTCATGTTCACGTAGCGCGGGCTGATCTCGACGCCGATGCTGTTGCGCCCCTCCTCGCGCGCGGCCACCAGCGTCGCCCCGCTGCCGCAGAACGGGTCGAGCACCCATGCGCCCTGCTTGGTGAAGAAGCGCACAAACTGCGCCACCAGCTCCTCGGGATAGC
The DNA here is from genome assembly GCA_029820295.1 of Candidatus Zipacnadia bacterium. Taxonomy (GTDB): domain Bacteria; phylum Armatimonadota; class Zipacnadia; order Zipacnadales; family UBA5352; genus JALGVA01. The sequence continues at coordinate 4,291 of JALGVA010000025.1, read as the reverse complement.
GGGCCGGGTGCAGCTCCGTGTCGCGATTCTGGTGGTAGCGCCGCGAGTCACACACCAGCCACGACTTGGTGGCCTTGATCCACTCGCGGCCGGTCAGGTCGTTCAGGCTGTTGCGCGGATGCACCGGCGCCTCCGCGTCCGCCTCCCGCGCGTCAACGCCGCCGCGGGGCTCGGCACTCTCGCTGGCCATGGGCCTCATTCTCTGCTGGGAAGTGTGGTGCGAGCGCTGCTGTGATGGTCCGTCACGCGCTCTCGGCGGCCGCCTCCTCCGGCTCGGCGTCCTCCTCGTCCCCCGCTCGCGCGCCCGCAAGCGGCGCGTCGTCCTCGTCGAAGTCCTCGCCCTCGTCATGCTCGTCGGGGGTGTCGTAGTCGTCGGCCTCGTCGTACTCGTCCATCATCCCCGCCTCGGCCTCGATGCCCACGCCCCCGGTGATGACCGCCAGGTGGTCGCGCATGGCCGACGGATTCAGGATCACCTGCCGCGGCTTGGGGCCCTCGTGCGGGCCCACCACGCCGCGCTGCTCCATGGCGTCGATCAGCCGGCCGGCGCGTGCGTAGCCGATCTTGAAGCGCCGCTGCAGCCCCGAGACCGACGCCTCGCCCTCGCCCACCACGTGCTCGACCGCGGCCGCGTAGAGCTTGTCGCTGACCTCCAACTCGCCTGCGAAGTCCTCATCGTCATCGTCGGGAAGCTGCGGGATGATCTCGAACTCCGGCTCCCCCTGCGTCACCAGGTGATCGACCACGCGCTGCAGGTCGGCGCGCGGGATGAACGCGCCCTGCAGCCGCCGCGGCTGGTTGTCGTCGATGGGCGAGTAGAGCATGTCGCCGCGCCCGATCAGCCGCTCCGCGCCCTGGCCGTCAAGGATGGTGCGCGAGTCGTGCTGCGAGGTCACCGCCAGCGCGATGCGCGAGGGGATGTTCGCCTTGATGGTGCCGGTGATGACGTTCACCGACGGCCGCTGCGTGGCCAGCACCAGGTGGATGCCGGTGGCGCGCGCAAGCTGCGCCAGCCGGCAGATCGAGAACTCGAACTCCGCGCGTGACTGCATCATCAGGTCGGCCAGCTCGTCGATGATGATCACCACGTGCGGGATGGGCTCGAACTCCTCGTCGGCGTGCTCCTTGGGCCGGGCCGCCAGCTCGTTGTATTCATCGATGTTCACGACGCCCTTGAGGGCGAACATGTCGTAGCGCTTGTCCATCACCCGGATGACCTTGCGCAGCGCGTCCGCGGCCTCCTTGGGGCTGTAGACCACCGGCGCCATCAGGTGCGGGATGCCGTCATAGAGGCGCAGCTCCACGCGCTTGGGGTCGATCAGGATGAACTTGACCTGGTTCGGGCGCGCGCGCATGAGCAGCGAGCAGATGATGCTGTGCAGGCACACGCTCTTGCCCGAGTTGGTCGCGCCGGCCACCAGCAGATGGGGCATGCGCGAGAGGTCGGCCATCACGCAGTGGCCGGCGATGTCCCGGCCCAGCGGCACCGCCAGGATCGACGGGTGCTGCGTGAACTGCTCCTCGGCCAGCAGGCGCTTAAGGCCCACCACCGCGCGGTGGTGGTTGGGCACCTCGATGCCCACCGCCGACTTGCCCGGGATCGGCGCCTCCACGCGGACATCCACCGCCGCCAGCGCCATCGCCAGGTCGTCCGACAGATTCACGATCCTGCCCACCCGGATCCCCGGCGCCGGTTCCACCTCGTAGCGTGTGATCACCGGGCCCTGCTCGTAGGCCACCACCTTGGCGCCCACGCCGAAGCTCTCCAACGTGTCCTCGAGCTTGATGATGTTCTCCGTGGCCTCTTCGCGCGCATCCTCGGTCTGCTCGTCGTCGTCGAGGTCGGTGAGCAGGTCCAGCGAGGGCGGGGTGTACAGGTCGTCGCCGTCGAGCAGCACCGCCTGCGGGCCTTCGGTCTTCGCCTGGCGGCGGCTCCGCGACTTCGGGTTCCCGTTGCCCTTCCGGGGCTCCTTCGGCCGCTGCAGCGGCTGCGGGCTGTCTTCCTCGCCGTCGAGGTCAAGCTCCACCACCGGACCGCGGTCCGGCCGCCGCGGCCGCTCGCGCGCCTCGCGTCCGCCTCTGCGCCGGGCGGCTGGCGCGCGCACCAGCCGCACCGCCTCCGCCACGGTGTCGGCGAAGACGTCGCGCGTCGTCGCGCAGGCGCTCTGCAGCCCGCGGCCGATGGCCTGCAGCAGCTCCTTGACCGAGGTCTGCGTGAGCATCACCAGCGCGATCACCGCCGCGCCGCTGAGCACGATGTACGAGCCGACGGTGCCCAGGATGCGCAGCGACGCGTACGCCAGCGTCGCCCCGACGTAGCCGCCGTAGAGCGCGACCCAGGCGGGGTCGAAGCGCGCCTCCTCGGGGATATACATCGACGTGGCGGTGAGGATGACGGCGAACATCAGGCCGGCGCCTGCGAGCGCGCGCGGCGAGGCCGCGTGGGGCTTCTCGAGCGCGAACAGCACTCCGACCACCAGCAACACGAGGGGCACGGCGTAGGAGCCGACGCCGAAGGAGATCTTCAGAGCGCCCGCGATGAGTACGGGCAGGTAGCCGCCGCCCTCGCCCAGACCGCCTTGACTACGGTAGACCAGGCTGGCAAGGGTCAGCGCGGCCGCGGTGATCAGGGCGATCGCGGCGACCTCGCGCCTGAGCTTGTGGATATCATCCCGAGCGATGCGGGACACAGGGCCTGCCTCCGATCCGTGCTTCTGCGGCGGATAGCTGTGACGATGCTTCGGATGGCACGCACACACCTCACGCGCCCGAAGCCCTGTGATGGCTCAGATTATAGCACAAATGCCCGGCAAGGCGAAAGGCCCTGCGCCGGCCCCGCCGTTGTCGTTGTGGCCGTTGCCGTGCGCCGTCGTTGCCGTTGTCTGCCGTTCTCTGCCCTTCTGTGGCGTAACTCTCGCTATCCCCCATGCCCCGCCGTCGCTTCCACGATCTCCGCCACCCGCCGCACGCGCTCGATATCGCCCGGCGGTGAGATCTCGTCCGAGATGCCCAGGATCAGCCTCGGCGCGAAGCGCTCGAGTAGCCCCAGCGTCATCTCCTCCAGCTCCGCCTCGGGCATGCCCGGCAGGAAGTTCACGCACGGGATGCCGTCGAGCATGATCTTGCCGTCGAAGGCGTCCTGCAGCTCATCGAGCGTCACGTCGCCCTGCGGCAACGGCGTGGGCGCCTCGATCCCGTGCTGGGGGAGCTTCGAGAGATGAGGCAGCAATGGTTTGAGCGCGCCGTCCATGTGGATGTGCGTGAACTTGCCCGCCGCGTGGAACTGCTCGCAGCGCCGCTCGTAGACCGGCATCAGATAGCGTTCGAAGAGCGGCGGCGGCGTCAGCCACGCATCGATGTTGTCACCGAAGTTGACGATCTGCGTCGGACTCGCGCAGATGGCGTCGATTATGTGATCGTCACACCGCTCGATGTGGTGCAGGAAGGCCTCGGTGCGCTCGGGCTGGTCGTGCAGCAGGTAGATGGTCTCCTCAAAGCCCACGTAATTGATGATCAGGCGCATCAGCCCGGTGCGCGGGAAGTAGTACTGGCAGACGCCGCGGTCGCCGAGGCGCGCCTCGATGGCTTCGAACTGCTCCTGGTCGAAGCGCACGCGCTCGTCGGCCAGGAAGTATTCCATGATGGCGATGTCGTCGAGCGTCTGGATGGGGAACTTCGCGCGGTGGCCGGAGGTGCCGTGCTCGCCGTAGCGCAGCACCTCGGTGAGCGTGCCAATGGGCGTCTCGTAGTAGGTCACCCGCCCGGCCTCATCGCCGGCCGGCGTAGCGCACCGAGCAGCCCAGGTCGTCGTAGACGTCGAACAGCTCCATCCCGGCGTAGCGCTCGGGCAGTGAGCCCAGCTTGCGGTGGTAGTTGTACCAGTGCTCCAACCGCGGCTGCCAGCAGACGCGGTCGATGGGCTCACCGGCGAAGGTGGCGAGAACGCGCTCGCGATCGGTCATTGCGCCCTCCAGTGGGCGGGAGATCAGCCGCACGCGGCCCGCCGAAGTTCGCGTCCCCTGTGCCCGGCACCTGCGCGTCAGCGCCACTCGGGCGCGTCGGCCGCCTGTGCGCTGGTCCGCGCGTAGTAGGCCTGGTACTCCTCGTAGAGCCGCACGGCGTCGGGCCCGCCGAGCTGCACGGCGCTGCCCGGCCACTCCATCTGGCTGAAGAACTCGTACCCGGTGAGCATCTCGACGTACCGGGCCTCAATGCTGATCTGGCGCACGACCTGCTCGATGGGCGCGGGCAGGAAGGGCGTGTAGCCGGTCTCGGGGTTGGCGCGCCAGAT
>JALGVA010000149.1 GCA_029820295.1 Candidatus Zipacnadia bacterium | reverse complement strand
TTGATGCCGATGCCCGCCGTGGGCCGGTGGAAGCGCGCCGACGCCGAGCCGCCCAGCAGGCCGCGCCAGAAGCGCTCAACGCCGTCCTGCGCTGTCCCCGAGCCCCAACTGGTCTCGCCCCCGGAGTAGATCTTGGTCTGCGTGACCGGGCGCGGATGCGCGGCCGCCTGCTCGACCGTCCAGCGCAGCCGCCGCCAGTGCTCCTCGCCGAAGTTGTGGTTGACCTGCGAGATGTCGATGAAGTCGTAGAGGTCGGGCCGGTCGAGCGCCAGGCGGATCTTCGCGGACCGCTCGGGCCGGTTCCCGTCGTCGAACATGTCGGTCACAAAGACATCGACCCCGGCCGCAGCCGCGCGCTCCTTGATGAAGGCCATCCAGTACTGCCCCCAGCGCGGGTCGGTCGAGGTCTCGTTGTTCATGCAGTAGAGCACGTTCCCGTAGGGCAGGCTGTGCGACAGCATGCGCGCGACGAAGCGCTCCTGGTACGCCCGGATGATGTCGTAGCGTGGCTCGTACTGCTCCATCGTCGGGGGCGTGTGGTAGAACGGCTGCCGGTCGGCGCCCGGATGGTCGGGGTAGGCGTCGGCCAGCCCGGTCTCCTCGCCGGTGTAGTTGACGTTGTTCGCCGGGCGGTAGGGATGCCGCTCCCAGTTCTCACGGCTCAGGTCAAAGCGGTCCCACACCTCGATCTGCACGATGATGTCGCGCTCGTGGGTAAGCCGCAGCATCTCCTCGAAGCGCCGCCAGTACTCCTCGTTCCATTGGTCGAGATCATAGCGGCCATCCGCGAGCTGCGCGTAGGGGTAGACGTCCCCCTCATCGCGGTCGCTCATCGTGTTGCGGATCTGGTTGCCGCCGACGCCGGCGAGCAGATCGAGCTGCTCCTCGAGGTCGGGGATCTGGAACAGGTTGTCCTCGCGCGAGCCGCCCACGAGCAGCACCGGCTCACCGCGGTACTGCCAGTAACGCGGATCCTGCACCCACGGTCGGATTCGGTCTTCGTTCGGCATCACCGGTTCCCGCTGCATGGTCTGCCCTCCGGCCATCATTGTTGCCCCCCCCACAAGCGCTGCCAGGTACACGAAGCCGATCGCCCGCCGCAGCTTCATCTCAATCCGCCTCTCCGCCCTCTCGGTGCAGGTAGAGCACCGCGTCACCCGCGAAGGGCGCCGTCAGGGCCTGCTGGTCGCCACCGGGCACGGTCAGTGTGCCCGCCGGCTCGCCCGCGCCTGGGTTGAACCATTCCGCCACGAAGCTGCCCTCGCCTCCCGACAGGTCCACGGTCACCTCGCCGCCCTCGGGCAGGTAGACCAGGTACTCGACGCCCGGCTGGGCGAGGCAGTAGCCGCTCGAGGCCAGCTCGCCATGCGGGACCGCCCGCGCCAGATCCATGCGCTCCGCAAAGCGACGGGCGTAGCCGAGGCTCAGGCGCACCGGGTCCCACTTCGGATCGAGGCGCGCCAGGCCGGTCACGGGGTCAACCCAGGCCGAGCGGTCGCCGGCCGGAGTGGGCGACTCGATGGGCGGGCTGCACGGATCCATGAAGATCGGGTTCATGCCCCGGCACACGCTCTTCCATACCCACGCCTGGTTGCCGCCGATCCCCCACAGATGGTCGGTGTCGGTGATGATGACCTTCGAGCCGTCGGCGGCGGGCGGGCTATCGCGATAGCCACCGTCGGGGTTGGGCGAGATCCAGTCGGCCGGGCCGTCGAACAGCGCCTGGTTGGTGCCGCGCAGGTTGCCCCCGCAGTACTGGAAGGTCATCCCCACAGGATGCTGCTTGGGCATCTGCCGCTCCTGCTCGCGGATGAAGCGGATCATGTGGTACTGCCAGTCGGTCGAGTAGCTGCCGCTCTCATTGGCGATCTCGTAGAGCACGTTGTCGAGGTCGTTCACGGTCTCGATGACCTTGCGGACGTAGGCCTCCTGCAGGGCGGTGATCTGCGGAATCTGCAGCGTCTGGGTCTCGATCCCGTGCCCGTCGCCGTCGGGGTCGCCGTCGATGCCGTTGATGTTGTTTGCAGCGTTAAGCGGGTGGCCGTCCCAGCACCAGGGCGCGTCTGAGGCGTGCAGCCCGTGGCCCTCGAAGAGCATGACCGAGACGTAGATGCCCCGCTCTCCCGCGGCTACAATGCGCGCGCGCAGCCGGTCGAAGTAGCTCTGGTCGAAGCGGCTCAGGTCGAAGCGTGGCTTGCCATCGAGCGCCTCACCCGGGCCGGTGCGTGGCCACGGGAACTGCGCCGTCCACACCGGCCCGGTGTGGTAGGCAGCGTAGGAGTACCTGGTCAGCTCCCAGGTCCACATGCGGATGAAGTTGTGCCCGTAACGCTCGAGCATGTCGAGGTAGCCGGGGTAGTCGAACTCGGGCGGCGGGTCGGTCGCGCCCATGTCCTTGAGGTTGCTCCAGGTGTGGAAACCGGTGAGGAAGACGATGGCGCCGTCGGCGTCTGCGAAGTAGCGCGGGTTCTCGGCGCTGACCTGCAGCGGCCCGGCGGCGAACGCGGACCGGCTGGCGGAACCGATCATCAGGATCACTCCCAGCACAGCGGCAGAATAGCGGTACGCACGACGCCGCACCGATCTCATGCGCCGGTCACCCGGAGCGCGACGTCTTCGGCGAAAGCGGGCGACGTGAGCGCGAGCGCGCCGCCCTCGTGACGCAGCCGTTGCCCCCCCGATTCTGCTCCGGTAAGGGTATCGATCCAGGTCACGGCGTACTCGCCCGCGGGCAGGTCGAGCAGCAGCTCCGCGGGCGCGGCCTGAGGTTGCGGCTCCTCATGGCACAGATAGATGGCGTACTGCCGGCCCGCATCCGCGAGGACGAAGCCGTGCAGGCCGTCGGGCAGCTCGCCCCGGAGCGCGGCGGGGAGGGGGGCCATGCGGATGAAGTCGAAGCCGCGCAGGAAGTCGCCCAGGATGCGCAACTGGCCCCGCAGGCTCGCACCCCCGCCGCCCGGCTGCTTCTCGGGCAGCTCGAAGCCGCCGTCCTCGTGGCCGACAGTGAAGCTGTAGTCGAGGTTGCTGTAGAGCGACCCGCCCGCGATCAGGAAGGCCCAGGCCTCGCGGCGATAGGGGAAGTCGGCGGTGCCCTTGAAGCCGGTCTCGTTGTCGCCGATGGCCCGATCGAGAGCGTAGTTCATCCCGACTGTCGCCGGCGGCCAGGCGTAATGGAAGTTGAGGATCGAGACGTTCGGATCGAGGTCGGTGACCTGCGCCTGGTGGTTGGCGATGTTCTGTGAGATCAGATGGCGCGGGCCCTCGGACTGCGCGTCCGCGATGATCGCGGCGATATGGCGCTGCCAGTCGTCCGGCACATCGCGGGCGTAGGGCTCGTTCATGATCTCGTAGTAGAGGTTGTCGAACTCCGCCAGTTCGGCGACGACCTTGCGCACCATCTGCTCCTGGATGGCGAGCAGACCGGCGTGGCCATCGAGTCGGAAGACCTCGGTGCGCTCGACCGGGCCGAGGTCGTTGATGTTGTTGGCCGGATTGAACGGGCTCAGCGCCCACATCGGGTCGCCGTAGTATGGACAGAACAGGTTGACCTCGACGATCACGCCGCAGCGGTCGGCGGTGGCGACGAAGTCCGTGAGCCGCGCGAAGAAAGCATCGTCCCAGCGAGTGAGGTCGAACTTGTTGCCATCGTTGGCGTAACCGGGCACGTCGCTGCGCGCCCAGGCACAGGCGAATCGCCCCGGCGCGGGCGCCAGCGTATTGCGCACGATGTTGAATGAGGTGTCGGCCTCGCAGTAGGGGCCGACGAAGAGGCGCGTATGGTTCATGCCATCGCGCTGGAGCGTCTCGAGGTACCTGACGTAGTCGAAGTCGAGATTGAGCACGGCGCCGTAGTGCTCGCCCGAGCCGATGATGATCGTCGGTGCCCCGCGGAACAGGAAGTAGTGCGGGTTGTCCGGGTGGAGCCGGAGCGGCTCGGCGGCGGACCGACCTGCGAGACCCACCATCAGGATCACTCCCAGAACGCCCGTGGTGCGCACTTGCCGGTCCTCCCCAGGGCGCAAGTCGCGGTAGACACTTGAGCAAACATCCAAGCGGGCTGGCGGTTCCAGAGGGCGGCGGCCGGCACCTCGTCGCCCCGGCGGCAGGTCCCGGGAATCCGGGCACCCGCAGGCGATCAGGTTGGTCCTGATGCCCCATGCCCCGCGGCCGCTGCCAGACGACTATTCCAGTGACCCGGAGACCGTACGTGGAGAGCATGGACGCTCGGCATCACCGGGAGAGTGCTCCACGCTCTCAGGTGTGCCGGCGAGGAGAGATCGGCGATGTCTACCGCGGAGACCAGTGGCGTCAGAGAGAAAGTTCATGCGGCGCTGGGAGCTGCGCGCGCCATCGGCGCACCGGCCGACATGGAGGCGCCGAGTTGGGTCACTCGCGCACGCAGCTTCGCGTATTTGGTCGCCGCGCTGGCCCGGCTGGGGCGGCAGAGCCCGGACCTGCGGCGCTGGTACGCGGGCAACCGCCTGCGCCAGCTCTCGGCTGGGCTGCACTGCAGCCTGCACGCCGATTGTGTCAGTTCGCCAGCGCGCAGCGTGAGCCCCTGCCCGGGGTTCGCCGTCGGCAACCTGCATGAGAGCAGCTTCGCGGAGATCTGGAACGGAGCGCCGATGCGCGAGTTCCGGAAGCGCCTGAGGTCCGCCGGGATGCTCCCGATCTGCGCCCGCTGCTGCTCGCTGTGGCGCTGCGACTGAGCGGCGGGCCGGGGGCGGAGGATTCCCGTGGGCGACCGGTGAAGGCGGCGCGCATGATGAACCCACGAGCGACGCGGCAGCACCACATCCTGGCCCTGAGCGCGGCCGCACTGCTGCCGGCGCTGTGCGCACAGCTCTGCGCCCCGCAGCCGGTCGCCATCGCGCCCGGAGTCAGCGTCGAGGCCCTCCGCGACCCGGACGGGCCATGGGAGATCCGAGTCATCCGCATCGAGCGCGATGGGTCGCAGGCGCAGCTCACTTCATCTCACCCCGCGCGCGCCGATGGCGCGCTCGGGGCGGCCCCTCCCGACGGCTCACGATGTCTACGACCAGCAGAGCACACCCGGGGAGAGAACCGATGACCTCACACGAACGTGTCGTGCGCGCCGTGAAGTTTCAGGGACCCGATCGCGTCCCGTACAACCTGCCCGCCCCCTGGGGCAGCGACTTCCGCGGCTGTGGCGTGGGCGCCGACCCGAACTGGCAGCCCCGCATCAAGACCGAGACCGAGTGGGAGGACGAGTTCCACAGCATCTGGCGCAAGCTTCCCGGCGACAGGACCATGGGCCAGGTGGTCGGCCATCCGCTGCGCGACTACGCCATGCTCGATGACTTCGAGTGGCCCGACTACACCGTCGAGGCGCGCTACGAGGCGGCCCGCAGCGCCTGCGCCGACAACCCCGAGGACAAGTTCCTGCTCGGCAGCATCCCCATGAGCCTCATCCACCGCCTCGAGTATCTGCGCGGGCATGTCGAGGCCTGGACCGACCCCTACGAGCACCCCGAGGAGCTGCGCCGCCTGCTCAATCTGCTCGGCGACATCGCCATCCAGGCCATCGACCGGCTGGCCGACGCGGGCGCGCACGGCATCATGTCCTGCGATGACTGGGGCCTGCAGGACCGCCCCGTGCTCTCACCGGCCACCTTCGCCGAGTTCTTCAAGCCGGTCTACCACCGCGTTTACCATCACGCCCATGAGCGCGGCCTGCTCACCTTCCTGCACAGTTGCGGGCACATCACCGACCTGTTGGAGCACTTCATCGAGGCCGAGCTGGACGTCATCCAGCAGGACCAGCAGGAGAACATGGGCCTGGAGGAGCTGGGTCGGCGCTTCGGCGGCAGGCTGTGCTTCTGGTGCCCGGTCGATATCCAGCAGACCATGGTGCGCGGCACGGTTGAGGATGTGCGTGCTTACGCCCGCAGGCTCATCGACACATTGGGGTGCTTCAACGGCGGCTTCATCGCCCAGTGGTACGCCTCCCCCGCGGCCGTCGATCACAGCCAGGAGAAGATCGACGCGATGGCCGAGGAATTCGTGACCTACGGCGCGACCGTATACGCCTGAGGGGACAGCGCGAGCGGCGCCGCCCTGACACCATGCGGGGTGGCCCCGGTCACGACCCGAGGATCGGGCCTTCCTCGTCGAGCAGCTCCAGCGTCTCGAGCAACGCGCGCTTACGCTTGTGTTCCGCGCGCAGCCCCGACAGGTAGTCGTCCCAGTCGGCCTCCCGCCCCACCTCGATGAGGAGACGGCGCATGGCGCGCAGGTAGGGCAGGCTGGCCTCGTAGCCGCCGCGGTTGCGCCGGGCGATCTCGCCCTCGGCCAGGCTCTGCCAGATCGCTACGGCCTCGTCGGGATGGCTGCGCCCCACCGCCGCCGCCACCTGCTCGGCGAGCCCGGAATCGGCCCACCCGCAACTCACCTCAGCCGTCTGCCGGTACCAGCGCAGCGCCTCCTCACTCTCGCCCTCGTCAAGCGCGATCTCCACGAAGAGCCGCCGGTTGGCTGCCGGATAGCGGGCCGCCGGCAGCTCCAGGGCGAGGCCGGTGTCGGGCAGCGGCCAGTCGTCGCGCCCGGTGGGCAGGGCGCCGGTGTGCAGCGCCTCCAGAACCTGCGCCCGCACCTGCTCCCACACGCCCGCGCGCCCGGCGGCCTGCCGCAGCTCACGGTACGCCTCGATCCTGGGGACACGCAGGAAGTCGTGCGCCGCGAAGGCCGCCGCCATCGCGTGGTCACCCTCGCCTGTCGCGAGGCCACTGAGCCGCTCGCGCAGTTGCGCGCTGATTCCGGGAAGCGTGGTGCTCGTCGCCGCGATCCCCTCGAAGGCCAGCGCCCGCGCTTCCTCCGCTCGTCCGGATTGAATCAGCATGTCCACCGCGCGCACATAGCCGTCGTTGCACTTTGCCTCTGCCACGGCCAGCTCGAGCGCCTCCTCGTCCCGCCCGGCCTTCTGCAGCGCGCCGGTGGCCCAGTGGGATATCTGGTCACGGCGATAGTGATCGGCCCAGCGATCGCCGGCGACAGCGCACTCCGGCGAGTCCAGCCGCACCAGCAGCTCATCAGCGACCTCGCTCCAGACCTCGGCCGTCACCTGGAAGACATCCGCCGCTCCTTCAGTGTCGCAACACAGGTCGTACTGGTCCTGCAGGTAGCGGTCATACATCCACAGAATCCGCTGCGCCGGGCTCAGGCTCGACTGCCCCACCGCACGCCAGACGGGCCCAAGTGCCTGGGAGATGGCCATGCCGGTCTCCCCTTCGTCGTCCGACATCCCTACCTGCTCCGTCCCCACGTCCAGTATCTCCTCGCCAAGCTGCAGGACCATATCGGCCTGCCCGGCGGCGAGCAGGTCCTCGAGGTACCGGGCCACGAGGCTGTAGTCGGGTGTGTAGCCCTCGCCTGACCAGTAGTGCCGCCATCCGGGCTTCGAGCTGGCGCGGGCCAGCTCCTCGCGTGCGCACCGCACGACCTCCTCGACCGCGCCGCCGTCCAGCTCAGCCCGTGTCTGTACGAGCATCTCCACGTCCGTCGACAGGTCGGCCAGCTCCAGAACCAGCGATACCAGCTCATCGACGGACAGACCGCGCAGGTACGATTCGGTGTCGGCAGGTGCAGGCGCGGCCGCTCGCTGCGTGGCCGCGAACCGCTCGGCCGCCGAGGGCGGCAGCTCGGTCGGTACCTCTTGCCCGCCCTTCACGCGCTCAAGGTACTCCAGCACGACGGCCACGCCATGCTTGCAGTCGCCGCCCAGTGGACACGAGCAACGCGACGACAGCTCGCCCAGGGGGTCGGGCCCGACGACCGTCTCGTAGACGCTCGTCCCCGCCACGCGTCCCGACAGGATGCCCTCGCGGGAGCAGGCCAGCGCGAGCACGCGGCCCTGTCGCTGATAGGCACGCCCGCGCTGGAGGCTGCGCGTGCCCACCCATTGCTCAAGCTCATCCCACGACAGTCCAGTCCAGTACGAGTCGACGGCTGGCGTGTCTTCCATGCGGCTCACCTTCCTGGGGCGCCGACGGAGCGAACGGCAGTGGGCGGCGGGCGTCGGTTCGCCAGACCGGCGGGCAATCCCTGCCGGCCCACCCGAGGCCCAGATGGCGCCCCGACGCCCGCGTGTGCGAGGATGGAGAAGGCGACGGTAACCGGCGGGGCGAAGTTCCACGCCACCCCGCGCCCTGCTCCGGGCGCGAAGACACGGCTCGCCCACGGCGTGAGTAGTCCTGAGGGCGCAGCACGGGCATCCGGGAGTGAGAGCCACGGATTTCGACCTGGTCATCAGTGGGGGCAGTGTGTATGACGGCGGCGGGGGCGAGGGCTTCCGCGCCGATATTGGTCTGTCGGGTGATCGCATCCGCGCGGTCGGCGACCTGTCCGCGGCGGTGGCCGGGCGCACCATCGACGCCACCGGCCTGGTCGTCTGCCCTGGCTTCATCGACCCGCACACCCACTGCCACGTGGACGTGGACAGGGGCGTGCTGCACTGCGACAACCTGCTGCGCCAGGGCATTACCACCGTGATCGCTGGCAACTGTGGCGGCTCGGGCTGGCCGGTGGCCGAGCACCTGGCGAAGGTCGAGCAGGAAGGCTTCAAGAGCAACTACGCCATGCTGGTCGGCCACCACACCGTGCGCCGCATCGTCATGGAGGACGCCGACAGCCCGTGGCCGACGCTCGAGCAGACGACGGCCATGCAGGAGATGGTGCGGCAGGGGCTGGAGGAAGGGGCCCTCGGCGTCACGGTCGGCTACGCTCAGCGACGCGAGACCTTCGAGGAGATCGTCGCGTTCACCCGGCCGGCGGCCGCGGCGGGGACCATCTACGCCAGCCACATCCGCTCCGAGGACCGGGGGCTGCTGCAGGCCGTGGCGGAGGCCATCGAGGTCGCCTACCACACCGGCATCGCGGTGCAGATCTCACACCTGAAGACCAACGGCCCCGCCAACTGGGACAAGCTCGACCTGGCGCTGGAGATGATCGAGGGCGCGGCCGCCATGGGCCTGGACGTGGCGGCCGACCGCTATCCGTACACCGGCTGGCACGGTGGCTCGACCAACATCATGACCCCGTGGTGCTACGAGGAGGCCCGCAAGCGCGGCGGCCGCGAGCACCTCAAGGACCCGGACATCATCGAGCACTTCCGCCGAGAGGTAGACGACCTGCTGGACGGCTTCGGCGGCCCGGAGCGGCTGATGTTCACCTCGCTGAGTGAGCCGGACCCCGAGATCGACGGCCGGACGGTGGCCGAACTCATGGCGCTCTGGGACGTCGAGCCCATCGAGGTGGCGCTGGAGATTGAGCGCCGCAATGAGGACCATCGCATCGGCGCCGTGGGCTTCACCATGAGCGAGGACAATCTGCGCCGCATCCTGGCGCACCCGCTGGTGATGATCGGCACCGACGCCCATCTGGAGGTCTTCGGCCGCACCGCTACTCACCCGCGCAACTACGGCACCTACCCGCGCGTGCTGGGCAGATACGTGCGCGAGGAGGGCCTGATGACCCTGGGCGAGGCCATCCGGAAGATGACTTCGATGCCCGCGGAGCGCTATGGCCTGCGACAGCGCGGCCGGCTGCGGCCGGGCTGCTTCGCGGACGTGGTGGTCTTCGACCCGGCCACCGTCATCGACAACGCCACCTTCGCCGACGCCCATCAGTACCCGACCGGGATACCCCACGTCATCGTGAACGGACAGGTGGCCGTGGGCAACGGCGTGACCGCACCCGAGCACTTCGGCCGGGTGCTCCGCCGGGAGGAGTGAGGGAGCGTGCACATGACTGCGCAGCGCCTCGTCCTGGGGGCGATCATGGTGACGGTGACAGCGACCGGCGCGCTCGCCCAGGAGCGCTTCGTGGACCATGGTGTGGCCGTCCCGCTGGCGGAGAGGCGCGGGGTAGTGGCGACGCAGGCCCCCGACGGCAGCAACCTCGCCATCGCCTGCAGCCTCGACCTGAGCCCGCGCCCGTGGATCCTGGTCACCGACCTTGACTCCGGCGAGACCACCCAGCACTACATGCCCGAAGGCACGCCCAACTCCGCGCCCTACGCCTCGCTGCTGAGCGGCAACGGCCGCTTCTACACCTGCGAGGGAGCGACGTTCCTGGAGTTCGACCTGAACGCGCGCGAGTTCACCTACCACGCGGTGCCCGTGCCCGGGCAGAGCTACCTGAGCTTCACCGAGGTGCCCGGCGGACCCATCTACGCCGGCAGCCATCCGGGCACCAACCTCATCTGCTTCGACCCCGAGACGCGCGAGATCACCGACTACGGCCGGCTCGATCCGGAGCAACAGTACCTGTCCCATCTCGCCGTGGACAGCGCCGGGTGGGTCTACGGGGGCATCGGCACCGCGCGCCACAACATCGTCGCCTTCAACCCGGCCACCCGCGAGCGGCGCCAGCTCATCGCGGAGGAGGACCGGGAGATCGGCACCGCCAGCGTCTACCCCGGTGCCGACGGCCGCGTCTACGGCAAATTCAAGGATACCTGCCTCCTCCTGTTCGAGGGCGAGGCCACGGTCATCCCCGAGGAGCAGATGGGCGAGCGTGCGCCCGTCCACAACATCTACTGGGGCCACGTGCTGAGCATCTTCCCTGACGGCCGGCGCCTGCGCGCCTACAGCCTCGAGGAGAAGTGGCTGGAGGTCGAGCAGCCTGACGCCGGCGAGGTCAGGACGATCACCTTCGACTACGAGTCGGAGGGCACACACCTGCGCGTGCTCGCCGGCGGCCCGGACGGCCTGGTCTACGGCTGCTCCGCCCACCCCTCCTTCGCCTGCATCTTCGACCCCGCAACGCAGGCGGTGGAGATCATGCCCGGGCACCAGGCCTGGAAGTCCATCGCCTTCCAGGGCCCGTACGTCATGGGCAACCACTACGGGGGCGGCAAGCTATGGCTCTACGACACCCGCAGGCCATGGACCGGCCCGGGCTCCGAGGAGAGCAGCAACCCGCGCCTCGTCGCCCAGTACGCGCCGGATATCAACGTCCCTGTGGGCGCGCTGGCCCATCCGGACGGCCGGCACCTGCTGATGTCCGGCAGGCCCGGCTACGGCTATCTCGGCGGGGGCATCGGCATCTACGACGTCGAGACCGGCGAGAGCGAGCTGCTCAGCCACATCGAGCTGATCTCCGAGCACAGCGTGGAATCCATGGCCGCACTG
This sequence comes from Candidatus Zipacnadia bacterium, assembly GCA_029820295.1. Taxonomy (GTDB): domain Bacteria; phylum Armatimonadota; class Zipacnadia; order Zipacnadales; family UBA5352; genus JALGVA01. The sequence continues at coordinate 611 of JALGVA010000149.1, read as the reverse complement.
CCCGATGGCAACGTTGTCTGCGGCACAACCGTCTCCGGCGGACACGGAACGCGGGCCACGGCCACCGAGGCCGTGCTGTTCACGCTCGACTGGCAGACGAAGCAGGTCATCGACCCGACCGTACCGGTGCCCGGCGCGACCAGCCTGGCGGCCCTGCACGTCGGGCCCGACGGCCTGGTCTACGGCCTGGCCAGCCCCGCGACCTTCTTCGTCTTGGATCCCGCGCGCGGGGAGGTGCTGCAGACGCAGGTGCTGGACGATTCCGGCGGCGCGGTCTTCGGCGATACTCTCGTCCCCGACGGCCAGGGCCATGTCTTCACCGTGCTGAGCGAGGGGGTCGTCCGCGTCACGCTGCAGGACTTCGCGGTCGAGAAGCTCGCGACCCCGCCGGCGCCCATCACCGGCGGCGTGGCGCTGGTGGGCGAGCGCATCTACTTCGCCATCGGCTCGCACCTGTGGAGCTATGACCTCTCGCCGTGAGTGCGCGCGAGCGGGCACGACCGCGGGGGGAGGACATTTCTATCGTGCACCAACCGGACATTATCACTGTGCTCCTATGCTCGTGTCAGGGTGCGACCGAATAATGTAGGTAAGAGGGGATAGAAAGGGAG
>JALGVA010000304.1 GCA_029820295.1 Candidatus Zipacnadia bacterium | reverse complement strand
AGCCGCGCGCGCTATGGGCGCGAGGCAGGACTGCGGGCAAGGGCCGGCGGCTGGCGCACTGCGACGGCCTCCTCCCCCGGCCCGATCCCGCTTTGGGGCGGGATCGGGCCACCCCCTCCCCGGCGACCGCAGACGACGCGGTCGCAGGCGAGAGGGGGCTTGCGACACGTGGCGCATGCCGCCACCCCGGCGCAGGTCGATCAGGCAACGCCGGTCCTCTCTCCCGTCTGCGCAGCGCCGGTGCGCCCGGGGAGAGGGGTGGCCCGACGCAGTCGGCCCCGAGGGGGGGCGGCGTCGCCTTCGCTGCGGCTGGAAGCGGTAACCTCCCGTCCTCACTATGTCAAGCAATGATTGACCGGCTCCTCCTGGTACACATAATAGTGCTGAACGAGCAGTGGCATTCCGCTAATCCTCTCATCGGCAATCATCTTGATGATTACGCTGCGAACGTGTATTGACTGACGAATGGAGGTGCCCGTGATGCGTTGGCTGAGTGTGCTGGTAGTGCTGGTGGTCACCGTTGCGCCGGCCATCGGCCAGGGAATGCCCCAGGTAGATGCGTACTACGATACGGGCTCGGACATCCTCACCGAGAGGATGGAGGTCGCCGAGGACTACCTCGACCAGGCGGGCTTCACCTTCCAGCGCTCCGAGTTCACCCTCGCCAACTTCCTGCTCACCGACGCCGAGTTCGAGCTGCAGCAGGCCATCGAGTTCGGCCTCGACCCGGATCATCCCGCCGCCGCCTACATCCGCGATGGCATCGCCAAGGTGCGCGCCGACATGGAGGAGTGGGGCGCCGATGAGGCCGATGCCGCGGTCGCCGCGGCGTGGTGGAACCGCATCTTCGAGGAGCACGCCAAGCTGGCCGCGCAGCTCCTCGACTGGGTGGACGAGGGGGCGATGCTCAACGCCGAGGAACTCTACTGGATCCCGCCCTACTTCGCTGGCGTCATCACCCCCGAGCCGGCGGAGTTCCAGGCGAAGTACCCCGACCGGGCGGCCTTCGTGGCCCTGGTGCCCGACGCGGACGTGACTGTGGGCGCGGGCTGGTCCCAGGCGCCGACGGAGGACGCCGACAAGGACCGCTTCGCCTGGATCCCCGAGATCATCGCCCGCGCGAACGGCGCCATGGAGCAGTATGTGATCGACAGCCTCGCCGAGCTGGAGACCTTCGGGCGGGAGAAGGTGCTGGCGGAGACCGGCGAGGGCTATCCGCTGGATGCCAGCGCCGCCCTGGACGCCGCGCGCGTGATCCTCTCGCGGCAGCCGGAGAACGAGACGGCGCAGAAGATTCACGACAAGGCGATGGAGTACCTGCAGGCCTTCTGGGACGAGAACCGCTTCAACATCGCGGAGATGGTCATGCCCGAGGACGTGGCGCCGGATGACGCCGACCTGCACGCGGCCATGCAGGCGGCCTACGCCTCCGAGGCGACCGAGCAGGGCTGGAACGATCAGGTGCTGCGCGTGGTGGTCACCAGCCCGTTCGCCGAGGGCTGGGAGGCGTGGTGGGTCGAGAACGTGCTGCATGTGGGCTACTTCAAGCGCATCACCGGCGCGGTGGCGGTGCAGCAGGCGGAGGGCTGCCGGGTCATGCGCTGCCTGTTCCGCCAGCAGCGGCTGGATGACGGCACCTTCGGCCCCATGTACCTGGGCAAGGTCATCACCAGCTACCCGATCCTCGCCGAGAACGTGAACCCGTAGAGACGCGGCGCGACACCTTGCGAACACTCGCGGGGCGGGCCGACACTGGCCCGCCCCGCATCGTGTCTGCCCACCGCCCGCCCGTGCAGGTGCGGCCCAGCCGTCGGCGAACCTCCCGCCGCGCCAGCGATGCGAGGAGGGTCCGCCATGGAGAACCTGGTCTGCCGCGAGATGGTCTGGCCGGATGAGATCGAGGCCATGCTGTCGATCCGTAACGCCATCTTCCCGCCCATCAGCGCCGAGGACTGGCGACGCTACCCGAGCGACACCGCCTCCATGGCCTTCCTCGACGGCATCCCCATCGGTGCCATCCCGCTCGATCAGCGCCGCTTCCAGATCGCGCCCGGCGTGGTCATCGACACCGCTTTCGAGCACGCCGTCGGCACGCGCGCAGACTTCCGCTCGCGCGGCGTGGGCACCGCCATGATCGAGGCCGCCGCCGAGTTCCTGCGCGAGCGCGCCGAGGCGCTCATGGTCTATCGCGGCGGCGAGCGCTCCGCCGGCTACCGGTTCTACGAGAAGTCCGGGCACCGCGACCTGGTCTACATGCGCACGCTCTCGCGCCCGGCGGGCGACGTCGCGGACGCCGACGTGGCGGTACAGGGCCGCGAGGAGCT
>JALGVA010000148.1 GCA_029820295.1 Candidatus Zipacnadia bacterium | reverse complement strand
TTGCCAGGATGTCGATATCGCCGATGGTCTCCCTCATGCGGCGCAGCGAGCCGGCGGGTTCGGCCGCCTTGAGGTCGATCTTCGCCCGGAGCGCGTCAACGATCCCCTGTGCCACCGGCCACGCGCTGCCCAGAGGCGTGCGCCCCCCGCGCGCCTTGACCAGGGCTATGCCTTTGCGGATGTTCTCGATGCTCTTGGCGCCCATGCCGGGCATGCCTACGAGCTCGCCCTTTTCGATGGCGCTCTCGAGCTCGGCGACGCTGGTGATGCCCTTCTCTTTCATCAGCCTGGCGACCGTCTTCGGCCCCACCTCGGGTATGCGGAGCATCTCGAGTGCGCCGGTGGGGAAGCCCTCAAGCAGCCTCTCGTACGCCCTCATCCGGCCGGTGGCGAGGTATTCCTCGATCTTCTCGGCGCTGCTCTTGCCGATGCCGGCCACGCTCGTCAGGCCGCCCTCGGCCGCGACCTTCGCGATGTCCTCGGCCATGTCGCCGACGACCCGAGCCACCTTCCGGTAGGAGTTGACGCGGAACGTGTTCTCCCCGCGGATCTCCATGATGTCCGCCATGGTCTCGAAGATTGCGGCGATCTCGGCGTTCTTCATCTCGCACACCCGAACAGGGAAAGGCCCGCGGGAGAAGGCAGCGCCCGCTCACCCTTGATTCTAGGTCAACGACCGCCCAGGCGTCAAAAAGCGGCCCGTGCCACGCCGGGCCGGTTTCCGCCACGGGCGGCCCCTTGCGCTAAGGGACCACGCGGCGATAGGATTCCCGGCTCTGCTGAACCGCTTCGGAGGGCCGAGATTGGGAAGCGTGCTCCATCTGTACGATCGAGAGCTTCACGAGAAGGCGAACTGCGAGGGCCGCAACTACTGGGGCGTGTACGTCGCGGAGCTCCTCGACTGGCTCGGCGTGCCTCGCCGCACGGTGGCTCCCCATGAGCTGGAGAGGGCGGACATGCTCGCGCACGCTTCCGCCCTGGTGCTGGGACGAGATGCCGCCGCGTCGCTCAAACACACCAACGCCGACCTCACCGAGTGGGTGCGCAGGGGCGGACTGCTGATCGGGCTGATGCCGGAGGCCCTCGAAGGGCTCTTCGGGGTCGAGGCGCGCGCCCTCATGCGCCAGGGCACCGATCCGTTCAACACCAACAGCACGTTCGGCTGGGTGCGCTCGCCGCTCACCAGGGGCATCGGCTCGCCCCTGCACCCGCCTGAGCCGCTGCCCATACTGTCCGACCGAATGCTGCTACAGCCCGCCGCCGGGACGCTGGCAGCATCGCCCGAGGGGCCGGCAATCGTGTACCGGCGGGTCGGCAGGGGCGCGACGCTCTACTTCGCCTATGACCTGGCCCAGACCGCCTGGGCGATCCACCAGGGACGGCCGGTGGACCGCGACTACGACCTGGACGAGTGGCGGCTGCGCGTCACGGACGGCGCCGTGACGGGCATGCGCCTGACCAAAGCCCTGGTCGTGGACGAGGTGCTGCTGATGCTGGAGCGCGTGCTGGCCCGGCACGGCGTGGCCTCGCTCGACCGCCTGCCACCCCAGGGTGGAAGGCCCTCAGACATCCTCCTGTTCTGGGGCGGCGACGACGAGTGCAAGTCCGACAGCTCTCAACTGTTCGCCAGCGAGTTCATGAAAGCGCGCGGACTGCCCTACCACATGAACATCATGCCCGACGCGGCCGGCCAGTTCGGCCTCTCGCCGGAGCACGCCCGGAGAATCCTTGCCAACGGCCACGAGCTGAGCATCCACTTCAACTTCACGACCGACTGGCCGAAGCCTGACTACTCGGCCGAGGACCTCGAGAGGCAGTGGAGTCTGTTCGTCGGGCGCTTCGGGGTCAGGCCCGAGGTCTACGTCTCCCATTGCCTGAGGTGGTGCGGGTGGGACGAGACGCCGCTCGCCCTCGAGCGGCTTGGCATGAGGGGCGAGAACCTCCGGGCGGGCATGCCGACCCCGCCCGGTGTGCCCGACCCGTGCAACAGGATGGGCTTCGCGTGGGGAACCGTCTTCCCGTTCCACTACTGGGCGGGTCACCGGGAGGGCAACCGCCGGATCAGCTTCCTCTCCCTGCCGATCCAATGCTACGAGGTCGGCTACGACGTACAGAGCGGCGCAAACGACTACACGCTGCTGCGCGCGCACCTGGACTTCGGGCTGTATTACCGCCTGACGACGAACATGTTCTACCACCCCTGCCGCGTCATGGCCTCGCACGCCGTCCGGGACGCCATAGAGGAGACGCTCAGGCATCTGCGCCGACGCAAGGCCAACGTGTTCCACTCGGCGCCGGACGCCCTGGCCCGGTGGTGGATGGCCCGCTCCGCCTCCCGGATCGAGGACAGGCGCGAAGGCGGGGCGCGGACGATCCGCCTCGCCACCGAGTGCCAACAGGGCGCGACCCTGCGCATCCCGACCCCGCCCCGAGGCCGCACCGTTCAGGTGAAGGTGAACGGGAGGCGCCGCAGGCCGACGCCGGGCAGGGCGATCGCGGACGGGTTCCTCATGCTCCCCCTGGAGCGGGGAGAGCATGAGGTGACCGTCACGGAAGGCGACACGTAGTGGCGTTTACTCCTCCGCCAGTGCGAAGATGTGGCGAATGTTCTTGCGGTTCACCACCTCGCGGAGCTCCGGCGAGAGGGCGATGGCGTCGAAGAGCTTCTCGTAGAAGGCGATGTGGGCTTCGAACGGGAACTCGGTTTCCAGGAAGTAGTGGAAGTCCGAGCCGAAGCACAGCTTGCGGATGCTCTCCTCGATGAGTTCGCCGTCCGGCGCGAACATCTCGGCCCACATGCGCACGGCCCGCCTGTAGGCCGTCCCCCCGGAGAGGTCGGCGTAGACGTTCTCTCTGGACCAGGCGACCTTCCACGCCTCCTCCCACCAGGGGTTGGAGAAGTGCGACATGAGGATCTTGAGGTCCGGGAAACGCCGCGCGACCGCCTCCACCTGTGCGGCGCGCATGTGTTCCATCCAGACCGGCGGGTCCTCCCGGCTGCGGAACCCCAGGTAGCCGGTGTGGAACACCGCCGCCGCCCCCAGCTCCTCGAGCTTCGCGTAGAGCGGCCAGAAGCGCTCGTCCGCGTAGGGGGCCGCGGGCCTGATGAACTTCACGCCGCGGCACCCGGCCTTGATGCAGTCCTCGACCTCCCCGGCGTCGGCGGCGTTCATGTCCACGCTCGCCACGGGGATGATGAAATCGCCGAACCGCTCGACCGCCTCGAGGCAGCGTTCGAGCGGCTCGATCAGCACGATCGCGTCCACGCCGCGTTCGCGGCAGGACTGCACGTAGCCCGCCGGGTCCTGGACCGCGCGGGGGTCACCGTGCGTATGAGAGTCAATGCGCATGATGCGTCCTCCTGCTTGCTGGCAACCACGTTCGCTCGCGCCAGGCGCTCGGACGGCCGCGCGCGCTTCCCGCGGCCATGCGCCGCGCGTGGGCCACTCCCTCGTTGACAAAGATCAGCAGGTTCTGGATGAGCCGGTCGGAGGGTTGGGGATCCTCCATGTAGCCGGAGGTCGGGCACAGGATGAAGCGCCGACCCCGCCCGCACTCCAGCGTCGCGACGACCAGCTCCCTGAACCTGTCCGGGGGCATGATCATCAGGTCGTGCGTCTCGATGTCCCCTTCGAGCCCCATGCGATCGCCCACGCGCCGGAACGCCTCCTGCAGCGTCACGTCGCCCATGGGCGGTGGCTCGATCGGGTTGAGCACGTCCACGCCCATCTCGACGAAGCGCTCGAGCACCGGCCCCATCCTTCCGTGACAGTGCACCCACACGCGGCCGCCGGCGTCGTGGATGGCGTCTATGATGGGCCTGTCGAAGGCCGCCACGAACTCGTCGAAGTCCCTCACCGACATAAGCGGCGGAATGCACAACTCCGGCCCCACCCAGCCGAACACGCCGCGAATGCCCGCCGCCAGCGCCCTCTTGGCGTGCTCCAGCACCCGCCGGGAGTACTCCGCGACGACCTCCATGAGTTCGCCCCGGCACTCGCGGCTCCACAGGGCGAAGTTCTCCGAGCCGATCAGCATCTGAAGGCCGTACATCGCGTGCGGGAGGCTGAAGATCGTGATGCCGCGCTCGCCGACTTCCCTCTCGGCGGCCCCGTAGTAGCTCGGCCGACCGTGCTGGCGCGGTAGACGCTGCGCAGTGGCCCCGCCGGGGTCTCGACATGCGTCACCCGCTCCACCCACTCGTCCGATCCCGCGCCCCGATCCTCGGTGCGGATGGGCGGCGGATCGGCCCCCCAGTGAAGGTCAAAGGGGGCGCCTGCGCCGAGAACGAGGTCGGTCTGCCGCATCGCCGCGTCACGCACCGGCCCGTAGGCGGGGTGAAGCAACTCCTGCCCCGGTCGCGCGCCCCATAGCCGCACCGCCGGCCGGTCGGGCACATCGCCCCGGAAGATTGCCGTCAACCGCTCGCGCCTCGTCATGGTCGTGCCTTCTCTCACGGCTGCGCGCCGGGGGAAAGGAAAACAACAGGTTAGCACGGACGCGCGAGCACGACAAAGGTCGCTCGCCCGCTGATGGGGCTGCCGCACGCCGCTCGCGGCGCCCGTTCAGCGCGGGAACAGGTCGCCGAGGAACCGGCGTGCGTTCTCTCCCAGGATCATCGCCTTATGCTCGGCGCTGATCTTGGCGAAGACCACGCGCCCGAGCTGCTGCGCCAGGCCCATGAAGTAGCAGTCCGAGCTGAACATAACCTTCTCGGCGACGTCCTGCTCGACGAAGTATTCGATCAGTCCCCGTGGGCTCCCGGAGAAGCACGTATCCAGGTACACGTTCTCGTAGGTCCTCGCCATTCGGACGTACTTGTCCGGATCGCTGCATCCCGCGTGGGCGAGGCTCCAGTTGACGGCCTGGTAGTGCTGGAAGTAGCCTTCGAGCTCATCGAGCTGCCCGCCCCAGGTGTGAATCAGCACTGGCATGCCGCGCGCCGCCGCGAAGTCCAGCGCGAGGCGGTAGTTCTCGTGCGCGTAGTCCAGCCCGACCGCGTCATGGAGCTTCAGTCCGCGGCACCCGGCCTCGTAGCACCTCTCCAGTTCCGCAAGCATGGCGTCGGGGTAGTGGGGGTTGACGGCTGTCCAGCCGAAGAACCTCCCAGGCCAGCGCCTCACGGCCTCCACCACCATGTCGTTGCCGCCGGGCTGGAGGCCCCCGAGGCAGGCCGGGACGGCGGCAACCCCGCCCACGTCCACACCGTGGGCGTCCATCTCGCGCACGAACAGATCGAGGTCGCGACAGTGTGGAATGTGAAAGCCCACGTGCTCCCCGAGGTGCATGTGGATGTCCACCACGAGCCCCTCGAGCGCAGCGCCGCCCCGCGCGCACTCCACGTAGCGATCCGTGCTCACCTTTCGACCTCCCGCAGCAGGCGTTCCAGGTTCCCGGAGGCGATAGCGAGGCGGTCCTGCTCGGATATCTGCGCGTAGCTCAGCATGCACACCGCCGCGCCGCCCTCCACCTCCGGATACCCCGTGCCGAACAGGAAGCGCGATGGCCCGAAGCGGCCGCACAGATCCTCGATGCCGCGGTAGACGGAGTATGTGGGCGTGACGGCGACATGGAGGTTCTCGTGCTCCTCGAGCAACGCGTAGAGCGTGCGGTTCCTTCCCATCCGCGGGCTTCTGAGCAGCACCAGGGGCAGGCGGGGAAACGCGGCGAGGACCTCGTGGAGCTGTCGGCCCGTCACGTTCTCCCACTCCACAATGAGGGGCACGCGTCGCTCCGCAAGGGCAGTCAGGACGCGCCTGCAGCACCACGGCTCGAGCACGTAGTCCTGCCCCGCGGGGTGCATCCACGCAGCCGCCACGCCGCTGTCCAGCATGCGCCCCGTCCCCGCCTGCGCCCCGCCGGGCTCGAGGAAGCTGTCGGGGGTCAGCATCCACACCGGCGCAAGCTCGTCGCGTCCTGCGGTCTGGGCCAGGACCAGTTCGTTTCCCGTTTCCGGCCCGACCTCGCTGCACGCGCGGTGCCGCACGAGCGCCTTCGAGACGCCCAGCCGAGCCATCTCCGCCAGCAAGTCCTCCACGCCTGGCTCGACGTTGGGAAGGGGCGCCCTCGGCCGACCGATCACTGCGTCGCAGTCGAAGTGGGAAATCCCCTCGGCCACGGTGCCTCCCGGGAAGATGACCTGGATCACGCCGGGACAGCTCCGGCCGTCCCGACACCGCGCCGTCCGACGCGGGAGGGCATTCTACGCGGACCACCGAGCCACATCAACGCGCACAACGCGGAACGCAACCGGGGGGCGTGCGCTTGTGCTCCGCCTTGCCAGGCCGTATCTTACTTGTGTCCGAGGGACCTATTCCGCGCACAGCGGCGGAGCCTTCCATGCCGGCCGACGATTCCCATGCGACCGTTTCGAGCGAAAAGGGCGCCATGCCCTGGCTCAAGCACAGCCCCCTGTTCGTCGGCATGCGCTATCTGCTCAAGAAGAAGCTGAGCTACCTCGCGATCGTCGGGGTTGCGGTGAGCGTCGGCACGCTCATCGTGGTGATGGGCGTGATGAGCGGGTTCGAGAAGCAGCTCCGCTCCGTGATCCGCGGCTACCTGAGCGACATGACGCTCCTGCCGCTGGACGGCGGCCTGTACGGCCTGGAGGACTGGGAGCAGCAGCGCGAGCGCGTGTTGGGGACACAGCACGTCGCGGCCGTCGCCCCCTACGTCGAGGGGCCCGGGCTGATGCGCGTGGGGCGCTCCAGGCAGATGGAGCACGTGTTCTTCCGCGGCATGCATCCCGAGCTGGAGCCGGAGGTGACGCTGTTCGGCGGCGAGTTCATCCAGGGCGGCGACCTGCACTGCCTCAACAACGTCTACTACGACGAGAACGAGGCGGAGTTGCACGCCTGCCTGATCGGCAGCGAGATGGCGAAGCAGTGGTCCGTCTACTACCAGCTCTGCGAGTTCTTCTCGGACAAGCTTCCCGAGGGCGACTACGAACGGCTGGTCGGCCTCATGGACGAGGCGAGGCGGGCAGAGACGCTCGACGAGGCGCGCCGACGCATGGGGCAAGCGGTTGCGTACCTGGCCCCCCGCGCGCCGCACCTGGCGGAGGTGCTGCGCCAGAACGGCGAACGCGCCCTGCGGGACGAGATCATCCTGGTCACGGCCACCGGCGACGCGCGGCTGGAGCGGCGCCTGCGGAAGTACGTCGTCGCAGGGGTGTTCAACACGGGCCGCTTCGACTATGACAGCTCGGTGGTGCTGCTGTCGCTGGACTCGGCGATCGACTTCGTCGCAAGCGGGGGCCGAGTGACGGGGCTGAACGTGAAGCTCGACGACTACGCCAACGCCCCGAAGGTGAGAGCGGCGCTCCAGGGGCAGTTCATCGTCAGGACCTGGGAGGACCAGCAGCGCACGTTCCTGGAGGCCGTGGCGATGGAGCGGTTCCTGATGGCCCTGATACTGTGCTTCCTGGGGGTGCTGGCGGGCTTCTGCATCTTCGCCATCCTGATCATGACGGTCTATGAGAAGCGGCGCGACATCGGGATTCTCAAGGCGGTGGGCTTCACCTCGGGGGACGTCGCAACGACCTTCCTGGTGGACGGGGGCGCGATCGGCGTCATGGGGGCCCTCGTCGGGACGCTCGGGGGGCTGCTGTTCGCCTTCAACATCAACGAGATCGCCGCGTTCGTGGAGAAGCTTACGGGCTGGACGCCGTTCCCGCGGGACGTCTACTACTTCACCCGGATACCCGTCGACAAGGGGCTGCTGATGCCGCTGTGCATATCGGCGGGGGCGATCCTGCTGAGCCTGACCTTCAGCATCGTGCCCGCCCTCAAGGCCGCGCGCCTGGACCCCGTGCAGACGCTTCGGTTCGAGTAGGCGCACCGGCCCCTCACGTGGCCGAGCGCCGGCCCTTCGTGCGGTTCCTGGCCCGGAGCACTTCGATCTCCCGCGGCTCGTGCACCATGAAGATGATCCACAGCGCGCCGAGCACAGTCGGCACCATGCAGGCCGCAAAGGTGTTCAGCGTGCCAACGTGCCCCACGAGATAGCCAGTGACGAGGGGGACGGCGGCGATGAAGGGCCCGAGCACCAGGTTGCTGACCGTGATGTGGGCCACGCGGCTGTCGTGAGGGCAGGTCTCGTAGATCATGTTCTGGTGGGACACGGCGCCGGCACCGTAGGCCAGCCCGAGGCATGCGAAGCATAACACGCAGGCCAGGACGCCGGTGCCGACAAACGCCACGGCGATCGCGGCAATCTGGGCCGTGGCGCCGATCAGGGTCCCGAGCCTGTGGCCGGCGCGGTCGCCGAGCGCTCCCATCCAGAGGCTCCCGAGGGCCTGCGGCAGCGTCAGGAAGGCCCCCAGGCCGATGATCATCGCCTCCGACAGGCCGCCGCCGTCTGGGCTGTTGAAGTGCACGGCCACGAACGCCGTCGCGCCGCTGCCGGTGGTCAGCAACACGCGCCCGACGAGGTAGCGGCTGAAATTGTGATCACGCAGCGAATGTCGGAACCGCCCCAGCAGCTCCGACAGCCTGGGGCGGGTCCTGTCCGGGTGCGGCTGGCCGGGGCTGACACGGAAGAACAGGGCCAGGCTCGCCCCGAACAGGACCGTCGCCGCAGCGAACAGCGCTGCGTAATTGGCCGGGAACATCGTCCGCTGCCTGACCCAGGCCGCCCCCAACGCCGCCACGCTCACCCCGACGCACGAGGCGGCGCCGCACAGGCCCAACGCCCGCCCGCGGCTGTGCGTGCTGAACAGCCCGGCCATCCAGTCCTGCCACACGGGGATGATGAGGCCGGTGGTGAGGGCGCGCGCGGCGAACAGCACGATCAGCAGCACTCGGGCCAGCGTGCGCACATCCTCCCGCGGGGCGAGGAACCACGTCACCGCGGCCATCAGCGCGAACAGGGGCAGCGCGGTGAGGATGTGGTAGAAGAGGATCACGTTGCGCTTGCCGCCGCCGTGCTTCCAGATCAGCGTGCCGATGGGCTGCAACGGCAGGAAGCCCGCCGTGGCGATGCCGTAGATCAGCCCGATCTCGAGGGGGCCGCCGCCCAGCGCCTGGATCAGGAGCGGCATGACGGTCAGGGGAGCGATCAGCCCCATCCCCAGACCCCAGACGCCCTCGCCGATGGCGGCACCCCACGCGTCCTTGCGTTCCTGCTGGTTCATGGTCGGGGGGGACGCCTCAGAACTCGGCGGGCAGAGCCCTGCTCTGGATCTCTGCGGCCACACGATCGACGAATTGTGCCAGCGGCGCCGCCCCCTCGTCGCCGTGCGCATGGGTGCGCACGCTCACGGTGCCCTCGGCCACCTCGCGGTCGCCGACGATCAGGAGGTAAGGCACCTTGTCCGCCGTGCCGGCGTGGACCTTGAAGCCCGTCTTGGCGTTTCGCTCGTCGCAGGTGGCCCGGATGCCGCGCTCCTTCAGCGCGCGCACGACCGAGCGCGCGTACGGGCGGTGCGCGTCGGTGATGGGCAGCACGCGCACCTGCTCCGGCGCAAGCCACACGGGGAACCAGCCCGCGAAGTGCTCGATGATCTCCCCCACGAAGCGCTCCAGCGACCCCAGTATCGCCCGGTGCACGATGATGCACTCATGCTGCTGGCCATCCTCGCCGACGTAAGTGACATCGAAGCGTTTCGGCAGGTTGAGGTCCACCTGGATCGTGGGGCCCTGCTCCCACTCGCGCCCGATCACGTCACAGGGCACCACGTCTATCTTCGGCGCGTAGAAGGTGCCCGCGCCCTCGTCCACCTCGTAGGCGATGTGCCGCTCCTGGAGCGCCCGGGCGAGCGCCTTCGTGGCGCGCTCCCATTCCTCGTCGCTCGCCTCCTGGAGCGAGACCGCGGGGCGGGTGGAGAGGTAGACCTTGTAGCGGAGCCCGAAATCGCCCATTATCTGGTCCGTCAGCTCCAGGACGCCCTTGACCTCGCCCACGAGCTGCTCGGGGGTGCAGAAGATGTGGGCGTCGTCCTGGGTGAACCCGCGCACCCGCAACAGCCCCTGGAGGGCGCCGCTCATCTCGTAGCGGTAGACCGTTCCGAGCTCGGCGTAGCGGATCGGCAGGTCGCGGTAGGAGCGCATGTGGCTCTGGAAGATCTTGATGTGCGCGGGGCAGTTCATCGGCTTGACCCGGTAGCGCTCCTCGTCGATGACCAGCGGGGCGTACATCATGTCCTCGTACTTCGGGATGTGCCCGCTGCGCAGGTAGATCCGCTCCGAGGCGATGTGCGGGGTGTAGACCAGCTCGTAGCCGCGCTCCTCGTGCAGCTTGCGCCAGTAGTCCTCGATGGCCTGGCGCAGGCGCGCACCGCGCGGATGCCACAGCGCGAGCCCCCGCCCCACCTCGTCGTCGAAGCTGAACAGGTCCAGCTCCCGTCCCAGCCGCCGGTGGTCCCGTTTCTCGGCCTCCTTCAACCGGTCCAGGTGCTCCGCGAGCTCCTCGTCCGTGGCGAAGGCAGCCCCGTAGATGCGCTGGAGCTGGGGGCGGCTGCTGTCGCCGCGCCAGTAGGCGCCCGCCACGCTGAGGAGCTTGAAGGCGCGGACCTTGCCGCTGTGCGGCACGTGCGGCCCGCGGCACAGGTCAACGAAGTCCCCGGTGCGATACAGCGAGACCACCTCGTCCTCGATCTCGCCCAGCAGCTCGACCTTGTAGCTCTGCCCGAGCTCCTCCATGAGGCGCGCGGCATCCTCCTTCGAGGCCTCGAGGCGCTCGAACGGGAGCTCCTCGGAGACGATGCGGGCCATCTCCTCCTCGATCCCCTCGAGGTCCTCGGACGATATGGCCTCGGGCAGGTCGAAGTCGTAGTAGAACCCCTCCTGGATGGCAGGCCCGATCCCGAACTTCACGCCGGGATACAGCCGCCCCACCGCGCAGGCCATCACGTGAGCCGTGCTGTGACGCAGTATCTCGACCCCTTCCGGCGTGTCAGCCGTAATGATCTCCAGGCGCGCGTCCTGCTCCAGAGGCACGCCCAGGTCCATCAGCGCGCCGTCAACGCGCGCCGCAACGGCATCCCTGTCCAGCCTGCGGCCGATCGAACGTGCCACCTCGGCAGCGGTCGTGCCGCGCGGCCTTTTGACCACACTCCCGTCGGGAAGGGTTAGAGAAACGTTCATGGCGCTGCTCCCGCAGCGTGGCAGGGGGAAATGACGCAGGCCGGCGCGGCCGCCGGCCCTCTCTCGCCCCAACAAGTATCAGGCAATCCCCGCCGGCTGTCAAGCACAACGCCCCGCGCGGCCCTGTGCGCGCGAGATGGTGACGGCGCGGGAGCGCGCGGCCGGCCCAGGACCGGGCCGCCACAGGCCCGGCCACCTGCCGGCGGGCATTGTCCCGGGCGGAGCATGCCGCTACAATGCGCGGCCCGGGCTCCCCTGCTGCTCGCGCGAGGGAAAGCGGCACCATGTTCGTCGTGTTCAGCGACGTCCACGCGAACCGCGAAGCGCTCAGCGCCGTGCTCGAAGCGGCGACGAAGCTCGGCCCCGAGAAGCTCATCTGCCTCGGGGACATCGTGGGCTACGGCCCCGACCCCGAGTGGTGCATTGACGCGGTGCAGGGGGCGTGCCAGGTCGTGCTGTGCGGCAACCACGACTTCGCCGTCCTCTACGGGTCGAACGAGTTCACGGAGGCGGCCGACGCGGCGGTCAGGTATCATCGCGGCCTGCTGATGCCGCGCTTGAGCTCGCCGCAGACGACCCCCGAGCAACAGCGGCGCTGGGACTTCCTCAAGGGCCTCGCCCACCGGCACGTCGAGGACGACATGCTCTTCGTGCATGGCTCGCCTCGCAACCCGATGACCGAGTACATCCGCGAAATGGACGTGAAGCTCGGGATGAAGAAGAAGCTCGCCGAGAACTTCCAGCAGGTGAGGTGGCTCGCATTCGTAGGGCACACGCACCGTCCGGGTGTGCTGACGGAGTCCCTCCAGTTCCTCAAGCTCCAGCCCGAAAGCGAGTTCTACCGGGCCGAGGCTGGCGAGAAGGCCATCATCAACGTCGGCAGCGTGGGACAGCCGCGGGACGGGGACCCGAGGGCCTGCTTCGCCACTGTGGACGGGCGCGAGGTGCGCCTGCATCGGGTCGCCTACGACGTGGAGGCGACGACGCGCAAGATCGAGCGAAGCGGAGTGATCCCCCCCGAGTTCGCCGACCGGCTGCGCACGGGGACCTGAGCGCCGTGCACTTGTCCCTCCGTCTCGGCGGGTGCTATAATCCCTATGCTTCTTTCCAGCCGCCCCCGTGAGCGGGAGGACGCGCGTTGTCCCTGATCGAAGTGGAAGACTTCCGCCTGGCCAAGCTCCAGGAACTGAGGCGGCTCGGGGTCGATCCGTACGGCGGCAGATTCCCGAACGCGCAGCCCATCGCGGAGATACGCGCCCGCTTCGAGCCCGACGTCCCCAGGAAGGTGCGTGCGGCCGGCCGCATCACGAACCTGAGGGCGATGGGCCGGGCGTCGTTCATGGACATCAAGGACCGCACCGGCAGCATACAGCTGTTCTTCCAGCACAAGCGCCTCGGCGACGAGAAGTTCCGCATCCACCAGCAGCTCGAGGCGGGCGACCTGGTCGGGGTGGACGGCGAGCTGACCAGAACGCGGGCCGGCGAGGTCACCATCTTCGTCGATGAGTTCCAGGTGCTCGCTAAGGCGCTGATCAGCCCGCCTGAGAAGTGGCACGGCCTGCGCGATCCGGAGCTGCGTTACCGGCGGCGCTACGTCGACCTGTTCGCCAACAACGCCGTGATGGAGCGCTTCCGGAGCCGCTCCCGAATCGTGCGGCTGGTGCGCGAGTTCCTCCACGCGAGGGGTTTCGTCGAAGTGGAGACTCCCATGATGCAGACGGTCCCGGGCGGCGCGGCCGCCCGGCCGTTCGTCACCCACCACAACGCGCTGGGCATTGACCTGTATCTCCGAGTGGCCCCCGAGCTGTATCTGAAAAGGCTCCTGGTGGGCGGGATGGAGAAGGTCTTCGAGATCAATCGCAACTTCCGAAACGAGGGCCTCGACCGCGAGCACAACCCGGAGTTCACTCTGCTGGAGCTCTACCAGGCCTACGGCGACTACACTGACATGATGGAGCTGGCGGAGACGCTCATCCGCACGCTTGCGCTCCAGGTCGACGCGGGCGGGAAGCTGCCGTTCGGCGGGCACGAGATAGACTATGCGGCGCCCTTTCGCAGGCTGAGCTACTTCGAGGCGTTGGAGGAGGCGAACGGCATCTGCGCCTGCGACACCGAGAGCGTTCGCGCCAGGGCCCGGGAGCTCGGCATTGCGGAGGCCAACCTGGCCGACGAGCTCGTTCTCGACCGCGTCTTCGAGCGCACGGTGGAGGCGCACCTGATCCAGCCCACGTTCGTGCTGGACTACCCGGCTGCGCTCTCGCCGCTCACCAGGCCAAAGGCCGACGATCCGAGCCTGGCGCTGCGCTGGGACCTGTTCATCGGCGGAACAGAGATGGGCACTGCTTACAGTGAGCTGAACGACCCCCTGGTGCAGGAGCAGAAGTTCCTCCAGCAGCTACAAGGGCAGGACGAGGAGCAGGCGACGCTGCGCACCGTGGACCACGACTTCCTCCGTGCCCTCGCCTACGGCATGCCGCCGGCGGGCGGATTGGGCCTGGGAATAGACCGCCTGGTGATGCTGCTGACGAACAGCCCGGCCATCCGGGAAGTGATCCTGTTCCCCCTGCTCAGGCCGAGGCAGGAGACCGATGCCCCCGGCCCAGAGTGAGGCCCCAATGCTCAGAGTCGAGAACCTGTGCAAGGACTACCAGATGGGTGGCCGCACGCTGCGGGTGCTGCGGGGCGTCACGCTGTCCGTCCAGAAGGGCTCCATGCTTGGCATCGAGGGTCCGAGCGGGGCGGGCAAGAGTACGCTGCTTCACCTGATGGGCATCCTTGACACGCCCACCGAGGGGCGCGTGCTTTACGGCTCGCGCAACCTGGCACAGCTCAGCGGCCGAGAGCAGGCCTACTGGCGCAACAAGCTGTTCGGGTTCGTGTTCCAGTTCTATCACCTCCTGCCGGACTTCTCCGCGCTGGAGAACGTGGCCCTGCCCGCCCTGGTGAGCGTGGCGCTCGGGTCCTGGGGCGAGGGGAAGAAGAGGGCGCTGGCGCGGGCCCGCGAGCTGCTGGAGCTCGTGGGGCTCGCGGAACGCGCCGAGCACAGGCCGGGCCAGCTCTCCGGCGGCGAGAGGCAGCGCGTGGCCATCGCGCGCGCCCTCGTGAACGCGCCCGAGGTGCTGCTGTGCGACGAGCCCACCGGCAACCTGGACACGCAAACGGGTCAGAGCATACTGGAGCTGCTGTGCCGGCTGCGCGACGAGACCGGCACCACGCTCGTGATCGTCACCCACGATCCCAACATCGCATCCAGGGCGGAGAAGAAGGCGCGCCTGGTGGACGGCCGACTGGTCGAGACCGCGTGAAAAGCCCTTGCGCGGCCCGCAGCCGTACTGTAATGTAGCCGCACTGGTCCCGTGGCCGAAGGAGTCCAGCGTGAGCCTCAAGGTCTACATCAACGGCGAACTGGTGGACAAGCAGGACGCCAAGATATCCGTCTTCGACCACGGGCTGCTCTACGGGGATGGCGTGTTCGAAGGGATCCGCGTCTACAAGGGGAAGGTGTTCCGCTGCAAAGAGCACGTGGACAGGCTCTTCAATTCCGCCAAGGCCATCGCGTTGCGGATACCGATGACGAAGCAGGAGGTCACCGAGGCGATCCATCGGACCGTCGCGGCCAACGGGCGCCCGAACGCGTACGTGCGAATCGTGGTCACGCGCGGCGCGGGCACCCTGGGGCTCGACCCCACCAAGTGCCACGACCCCCAGGTGATCATCATCACCGACTCGATCTCCCTGTATCCGCGCGAGTTCTACGAGAAGGGCCTCGAGGTGGTGACCGTCCCCACCATGCGCAACCACCACAACGTGCTGAGCCCGAAGATCAAGTCGCTCAACTACCTCAACAACATCCTGGCGAAGATCGAAGCCCGGCAGGCGGGAGTGATCGAGGCCATCATGCTCAACCCCCTGGGCTTCGTTGCCGAGTGCACGGGCGACAACATCTTCATCGTGTCCCGGGGCAGGCTGCTCACGCCCCCGCCGGATGCAGGCATCCTGGAAGGCATCACGCGCCAGGTCGTGATGGAACTCGCCGAGCGCGCCGGCATACCCGTGGCGGAGCAGCAACTGACCCGATTCGACCTGTACGTCGCGGACGAATGCTTCCTGAGCGGCACGGCGGCGGAGATCATCCCGGTCGTGCGCATCGACAGCCGCGATATCGGAGATGGAACGCCGGGCAAGATCACGCTTCAGCTGCTACAGATGTTCCGTGAGGAAACGGACAACAACCCCTGACGCCCTCCATCGGGCCGTCCGCCCCCCAAGACACGAGTTGGCCGCCGCACAAGCCTTCATCTCGCGACACGACCATGCATGAAATCCTGACCAAGGAGCAGCTCACCCCCGAGACCTACCGCGTCCGGGTGCGCGCTCCACGCATCGCGAAGAAACGTCAGCCCGGCCAGTTCGTCGTGCTGCGCGTGTCCCGCGCGGGCGAAAGGATCCCCCTCACCATCGCGGACGCGGACCCGCAGTCGCTCTCGATCACGCTCGTGTTCCAGGTGGTCGGCAGGACCACGCGGCAGCTCGCCGCGCTCGGGCCCGGGGACGAGATCTGTGACGTGGTCGGCCCCCTTGGCCGCCCCACCGAGCTGCAGGACCGCGAGCACGTGGTCTGCATGGGCGGCGGGCTCGGCATCGCCCTGATCTACCCGATCGCGACCGCCCTGCGACCCCGCACCACGCGGCTGACCGGCATCATCAGCGCGCGCAGCGCCGCGCTGCTGTTCATGGAGGATCAGCTCGGCAGCACGTGCGACGAGCTGCTCGTCGCCACCGACGACGGCTCGCGCGGCCACCACGGGTTCCCCACGGCGTTGCTGGAGGAAATGCTGGCGGGCGGGCGCCATGTGGACGCGGTCTAC
>JALGVA010000303.1 GCA_029820295.1 Candidatus Zipacnadia bacterium | reverse complement strand
CCCGCGTCAGCTCGATGACCGCCAGCTCCGGGCGGCTGCCCATGCGGAAGGGCACCGTGGCCATGCCCAGCCCCCGGCAGATGTAGACCTGCGACACGTCGGTCGGCACCAGCCCGCGCGTGTACTTGCGCTTGCAGGGCACCGCGATGGGCCCCAGCAGTGGTAGCGACACCTGGCCGCCGTGGCTGTGCCCGGCCAGCATCAGCTTCACGCGCGGGTCGTGCACCTCGTCGGCGTAATCCGGGTTGTGCGTGAGCAGCACCACAGGCTCATCGGCCGGGATGCCCCGCAGCGCCGCCTGCGCGTCCGGCTCATCCTCCCACAGATCGCCCACGCCCGCCAGCCAGATGCGCGCGTCCCCACGCACCAGCGGCGCCGCGCGATTGCGCAGCTCCACGATGCCGCTGCGCTCGGCGCCCCGGCGGCTGGCCTCGATGCCGTGCCAGTGATCGTGATTGCCCATCACGCACCACACGCCCATGGGCGCCGCGAGCTGCCCCAGCGCCTCCCACACCGGAGGCACGTACTTGGGCGCTCGGTGCGACATGTCGCCGGTGATCACGAAGACGTCCGGGGCCTGGCGCAGCGCCAGGCGCATCAGCTCGTAGACGCGGTCGAGCGACAGGTAGGGGCCGTGATGTACGTCAGTGATCTGGCACAGGCGGAAGCCCTCGAACTGCGGCGGCAGGCCCCGTATCGCGATGCGCGGGGCGCTGACCTCGACCCAGGTCTTCTCGTACGCGACGTCGAGCCCGGTGCCGCCCACCACGACCCCGGCGGCGGCCCAGCCCAGCTTCTTCAGGAACGACCGTCTGCTCTCCGTGTGTGCGGTCATTTCCACCAGTATATCAGCCCCGCCCGGCCCGACGCCAGTCCCTCGTCCCTCCGGGAGCGAAACCACGGGCGCCGGTCCCATCTGTGGGGCGATGAAGGCCGTGCGGACGTCCGCCGGCAACGTGGGCCTGCGCACGGTGCTGACCGCGGAGCCGGTAGGCTGAGGCACACTACCGGGCGGGGACGAACTCGAAGGGCCCGATGTCCCAACCCGCGCCCTGAGGTCGCGCGACGCCGTCGAGGTCATCGGGCACCAGCGCGCCGAGGGCCACCCCCGCGTCGATGACCGGTGAGCGGGCGGTCGGGTGGAAGTCGTCGGCCTCGGGCTCGCGGAACAGCGGCGCCCGCCCGATGCCGTGTGCCTCGCAGCCGCGCGCGGGCAGGTCGAGCAGCTCCACCGGCTCGCCGTCGATGATGAAGCGCGTGCCGCTGTCGGCGATCAGGTTGAAGTCCATCTGCGCGTCGGTGGCGGCGCCCGCGTCGATGCTCACGATCGCGTCCTCGACGGTGTTGTCGAAGAGGATGTTGCTGAGGACCACTGGGCGCCGGTTGAGCGTGTCGGGATCGTCGCCGCGCGCGCGGGAGATGTGCACGATCTCGCGCACCTCGCACTCCGTCACCAGGTTGCTGGCGAAGACGCAGTCCTCGCTGCCCGCGAAGAGTACCACCCACGGCCCGGTGATGCGCTGGAAGATGTTGTTGCGCGCGATCAACCTGATGCCCTCGCGCGCGCGCCCGCCCGAGGTCGCTCCGCCGAGCGTCAGCGCGCCGTAGCTGGTGTCCATGTCGCGGAAGACGCAGCGCTCGACCACCATCGCCTCGGCGCCGCCCTTGAGCATCACCGCGTTGACGCCCTTCTGGCCGGGTGAGCGCAGCAGCACGCTGTCGTGGAAGGCGCAGCCGCGGATGTGCGTGGGCTCCAGCGGCCGCGGCGGCGTGCCGGCGGTCGGGCCGGTGACGTCGATGGCCGACTCGCCGAAGTGATGGAAGTCGCAGTCCTCGACCTGCAGGCGGCCGCACGCGGCGTTGAGCAGATCGCCGTAGCTCTTGCGCAGCTCGCAGCCGCGCACCGTCACCGAGCCGGTGCGGATGAGCAGTCCGTGGAAGCCGGTCTCGATGGTGAGGCCGTCGAGCACCAGGTTGGGGCCGTCGAGCCCGTCCTCGCGCGCGGTCAGCGCGAACAGGTTGCCGCTGGCGCCGAAGCCGCCCACGTCGCAGATCTCGATGCGGTCGCCCGGCGGCCGGCCGTCGGAGGTCGCGACCCAGACGCGGCCCTCGCGGATGTCCGAGCACCACTGCCCCGGCCCGGTGATGGCCTCGGGCGGGGTGTCCTCGAGATCGTTGCTGTCGCCCGAGGGCGCGCGGCGGAGGGGCACGCCGTCCTCCAGGAGCATCGGTTTTAGGTGAGCGAGCGAGAGCTATTCCATTCGGTCGTATACGACGGGTGGTCGCGGAAGTGTTACTGAGGTGGAGGTCGCCCTTCGCAGTAGCGCATGGC
>JALGVA010000302.1 GCA_029820295.1 Candidatus Zipacnadia bacterium | reverse complement strand
TTGGGGCTGAGCGGGACGATCAGGCCGCAGTTCGGGCACCTGACGGTGCGCGCCCAGACGTAGGCGAAGATCTCCTCGCCCGGCTGCTTGGGGTAGAACTCGGCCAGTTGCGGTCTGACGCGCCGGTGCAGTTCGTCCGCCCAGCGGCGGATGTCCTGCGCCAGGGCGGGGCCGAACTGCGCCGGGTAGCGCAGCGTGGCCTCCAGGATCACTGCGGCCACCGGATTCAGCTCGTTGGCGTAGGTGTCGAAGCCGTAGCGCATGGCCTCGAAGGGGATGCTGCCCCCGCCGGCCATGGGGTCGAGGACCACCATGTCCTCCTGCCCCCACAGCGAGGCGATGCGCTCGCGCACCGCGCCGACGACCTCCTCGGGCGGCGTGTACTGGAAGGCCCGGCCGTAGCCGTAGCCATCAACCTTCTCACCCGTGCGCCTGGCCCGCTGGATCTCGGCGTAGGCGGCGACGGGGTCGCCGAATATGCCGAGCACCTTGAGGAACCAGTCGCGGTCGGTGTCGGCGGGGAGCATGCTGGCGAGGATGGCGGCACGGCTGACGGTCAGCGGCCGCCGCGCCCACCAGACATGGAGACGGTTGGGTGGCGGATGCTGGCCGGTGCTATTCTCTCGGCGGCTCTCGATGCCCAACTCCTGGACGGGGATGAACTCCTCGATGAGCACGCGCGGACGGTCTGCGGGGTCCCCCATGCTACTCCTCCTCGGGTTCGGTGGTTGCGTCGGCGTCGGCTTCATCCTCGTCCCCGGCTTCGTCAGGTGCCGGGAGGCGCTCGGCAAGCTCTGCGCACAGCGCCTCGGCCATCTGCAGGGCCTCTGCGGCCTCGTCCGGGCCGGGCATGGGCACTTCGTAGCGCGCCGCGACGGCGTAGCGACTGAGCAGTTCCAGCGGCGCGGACGGCGGGGCCTCGCCACCGAGTTGCTCGATCAGCTCGGCCAACTCCACGAGGTCATGCGTCCGCGGCACCCGCTCCGCGCCCAGCGCGCAGCAGACCGCCTTGAGTGCCTTCTCGGCGGCCTGCTGGGCATAGAAGCACACGCCCTCGGGGAAGGGCGGCGGCTCCGCGAGCCGCCGGGCCTTCTGCAGGTCGCGCTCAGCAAGCTGCAGCCACAGGGCCGCCGGGTCAGGCTGCGTCATAGAGCCTCACCCCGAAGTGCGCGGCCTCGTGGACGACCTGGCCGGGGATGTCGCGCAGGCGCTCCCAGTCGTCGGGCGTGATCACGACGACATCGGCACGGTGGCCGGCGAACAGATCGCGCACCGCCGGCATGAGCCGCGCGGCCAGATGGAAGGGCCGATCGGTGTCCGCGACCACGAGGATGTCCACGTCGCTCTCGCCGCCCGCGCGCCCCTCGGCGTACGAGCCGAAGAGGATGACCGCCTGCGGCCGGGCGATCTCGGTGATGCGCCGCACGGCCTCCTCCAGGCCCCGCTGCAGCGCCTCCGGCAATCGGGCGATGGTCTGATCCATCGGCTACTCCTCCGCGAGCAGGATGCGCAGCGCGCGCATGTGGCGGCGCCGCGTGTTGTAGTCGAAGCCATTGGCGGCCTTCGACAGCCAGTAGCAGGTGGCCTCCGGGCTCATCTGCACGATGGCCTCGGCGATCGTGCGGATGCGGTCGAGCTTGCGCAGCGGCTTGAGCGCGAAGAACATCACCGCCAGGCGCGTGCCGACGGCCTCGCCCAGGTCCACGGTGTCCCCGGCGCGCAGGGAGGCGACGCCGCGCGCGACGCCGGCCTCACGCAGGATCGACGAGATGGCCTCGCGGGCGAGGTGCAGCGGCGTGCCCCAGATGGCGACCAACTCGACCGGCTCGACCGCATCCTGGCCGCGCCGCCGTGCCGGGCGCTGCAGGAGGACGAGCTTGCGCTCGTTGCTCTGGTGCTGCTCGACGCGCAGCTCGAAGGTATCAGCCATCCGCCGCGCCCTCCTCCGCCGGGGTGCCCGCCAGCTCGATCTTGCCCAGCGACAGCCGGTCGAAGGCATCGCGCATGAGGCCCAACTCGTCGCCATCGGGCGCCAGCGGCCGCTCGAACTGCATCTGGACGGTGATGCGCACATCGCGCTCGGCCGCCTGCCGATCAAAGGCCTCGATGAACTCGCGCACTTCGCGCATCTCCTCCCACGGCCCGCGGAAGTTGAGCGCCACGTCGCCGCCCTCGAACTCGGCGATGTAGCGGCCGGCCTCGACGGCGACGGTCATCTGCAGCTCGACGAGCTGCGGCAGCGCCAGCGCCAGCACCCGCAGCTCCTGCACGGCATCGACGGTTATCTTGAGCGCACTCAGCAGTGAAACGTGCGCGGCCTCGGCGTTGTCGGCG
>JALGVA010000024.1 GCA_029820295.1 Candidatus Zipacnadia bacterium | reverse complement strand
CGAACTCCACGATGTCGGTCACGATCAGCGACCCGGCGCCGGTGCGGTCGTAGACGAAGCTGCGCTCGAGGCGCTCCAGGCCCTCGACCGCGTAGGCGGCGCGCAGGTCCAGCGTCAGCGTGTCGCGCTCATCGGTGAACTCACTGACCAGCACCTTGGCGCGCGCGTCCCGGCCGGTCCGCTGGAGCCGGCACCGGGTGGCCGAAGGAGTTCAGCAGCTTACTCTCGTAGCGCCGGCCGCTGAAGGTGCGCGCGGTGTAGACCTCGCTGCCCGGGTCAAGCAGCACGGCGCGGTCGCGCACGACCACCACGTAAGAGCCCACGTCATTGTGGTTGTGGTGCTCGGCATTGTGCCCGCCCTTGAGCGCGACGCCCAGGGTCGCGTCGGAGCCCTCGCCGGGCCGCGCGATCAGGATGCCGGCGTCGCCGAACCAGGTGCGCACCATCGACCCAACTTCGGCCCCCGCGATCGTCTGCCCGCGTGACGCCGAGTTCGGGAGGCCGAAGATGAGTGCGTTCGACAGGCTGCCGGTCGTCCACGAGAGATCCACGCTGTCGTACTCGGCGAGGCCCAGGCCGTAGCGCCGGTTCACGTAGAACATGGTCAGGCGGTCGGGATGGGCGTTGATGGAGCAGTCGGCGAAGGCGGGCGCCACGCCACCCATGATCTGGATGCGCGCGCCGAAGGTGGCGGGCGCGGCCACGTGGGGGCGGGCCATGAGGTCCACGCCCCCGCCGGTCGCCTGCCACACGGTCTCAGCGAGCAGTACATAGTTGCCGAAGCCGTAGTTCCAGTAGCCCAGGCCCTCGCTGCAGTAGCCGTCGGGGGTGAAGCCGTTGAGGAAGTTCTGCGAGTAGCGTTCCGCCGCGGCCACGAACTCCGCGCGCAGGGTCCCATCGTCGATCTGCGCCAGCGCCGCCCCGGTCACGCCCGCGAGGCAGACCGCGTTCCAGTTGTTGGTGGTGTGCATCCACCAGTTGGGATCGCGCTCGCCCGAGTACATGGCCCGGTAGGGCGCCAGGATACGCTCCTCGACGTTGGCGCGGATCAGTGCGCGCGTTTCGGCGCTGAGGCGCTCGCCCAGCAGCCAGTTGGCGGTCGCGAGATGCCAGCCCAGCGCCGAGGACGCCAGGTCGATGTCGGTGCGCTCGCGGTTGAAGTTGGCCAGGCTGCGGTCGTGCGCGGGCATCACCCAGGTGCGTTCGGCGGCCAGAGCGGCGACCAGCTCCTCGATGGCCGGGACGAAGCGCCCCCGGTTCTCGGCGCACTCGGCCAGCACCAGCGGCGCCAACCGGCCCCGGCGCTGGTTGGCCACGTTCTGCCAGCGCGTGCGGTTGCCGGTGCGCGAGAAGTCCAGATAGAGGTCGTCCGGCTGCTCGGGGAGCGGCTCGTCCAGCAGCTTCTCGGCGCGCGCGATGACGGCCTGGTAGGCGGGGGTCGCGGCGAGGGCGTCCCACGTCTCGCGGTCGGTGATGGGCCGGCCGAGGCCCTCGGCGGTCTCGGGCAGCATCTGCGCGATCTCACTCACGCGCGCGGGGTCGGGCGGCTCATCGGCGACGGCGTCCATGGTCGAGACCACGACCAGCACGGCGATTCCGAGCACGATCAGCGGCGCATCCATGGTGACAGCTCCTCTCGCTCACAGGCCGCGACGCGCGTCTGCCGTGGTACGGTCGATGAGCAGCGCGGCGGGCGCAAGTATGACCGGGAACCAGATGATGAGTTGGCCGAGAATCAGCATCGACAGCAGGGCGGACCCGAGGGCCGCGACCAGCCCGACCGCGAGTATGCGCAAGTTCGGGATGGCATCACCACGCCCCCAGTTCTCCATGAGTCCGGCGGCGATGCCGATGACGGCACTGAGCACGATCGGGAAAACCCACGCGGCCATGCCTCGCCCTCCTATCGCCACCAGCCGCGGCGCAGGCCGTAGAGGTAGACAGCGGTGACGATGACCGCCCACTGGGCGGCGCCGCGGACGGCGTAGAGTGGATCGGTGAGGACGTTCATCAGCCCTTCGGCGATGCCATGCCCGGGGGCGCCGGGGATCAGCGCCCGGACCCACACGCCCCCCAGCAGACCGCCGAAGATCGCCGCGGCGGCGGCGTAGACGTAGAGGCGGATGTCACGCCGGTCCCAGCCTGCCACGTAGGCCCCGATGAAGCCCACCAGCAGTCCGACGACGATCCACACCAGCAGGGCCATGCGACTTCCCCCTCACATCTGCGCCAGCGCCTCTCTACCCGGGCGTCCAGGCGCCTAAGCTTTATCCCGTCGCCGTTCCCGGTTCACGGTTGCCGCCCCTTCTACCCGAACCACACTCCGTAGCGGCGGTACATGTCGTTGATCATGCTGATACTGCCCCACACCACGCCGGCGGTGAAGAAGTGGCCCAGCACCAGCCCGAGGAAGAACGGGATGGCGCGGCGGTACGAACCCATGCCGCCGACGCGCAGAATCAGGCTCTTGAGCACCCACACGATGAAGAACGGGCCCCAGATCGGGCCCGCGTAGGACATGACCATGACGAAGCCCAGCGGGTGCAGGGGGAAGCGCAGGAAGAGGCTGCGCAGCACCACGAGCAGGATGGTGATGGCGAATCCGGAGATCCCCGCGCCGGTCTGCTTCCAGTCGGTGACGTGGTGGGCGGACACGAAGCCCGAGAGGGTGTCCCAGGCGCGCTGGGCGGAGATCACGCGCGAGCCGCCCGAGGTGGTGCCGCCCTCGAGGATGTTGGCGCCGAAGCCGTAGTAGACCTCGAGGTGCAGAATGTAGGCGCCCACCAGGCCCAGGATCAGCGCCGCCACCATCCAGTAAACCATGGTGCGCTGACGGATGTTGGCGTCCTGGGCGATGCGGAAGCCCTCCATCTGGTAGGCGCCCATGGACGGGAAGTAGCCGCGGGCGAGCCAGTAGTGCATGCCCAGCGCGCCCATGTTGCGCCAGCTTTCGCCCCTCTGGAAGATCTGCGAGCCCAGCACCGGGAAGAGCATCTCCCAGCCCTGGGAGATGGGGAACAGCCAGACCAGCGCCGCACCGCCCTCGGCGCGGGCGCGCGCGTACACCACCGCGAACAACAGGCACAGGCCGAAGTAGAGCAGCGCCACCCACAGCCACAGCCCGCTCATCACGCCGAAGACTACCATGCCCACGAAGCCCAGAATCATGGCGATGACCGTGGTGCGGTAGCCGAAGGGCTCGCCGCTGTCATCGACGTCGGGCGCGCCGGTGAAGGCCTTGCGGAAGACGTCGGCGACGTGATGGCGGCCGATCCAGAAGAGCACCAGGCCGAAGGCGATGTAGCCGCCCCAGGCGTGCTGGCGCTCGAAGGGGAAGCCGGCGATGTCGAAGCCCATGGCGATCTGGGCGACGTTGGCGAAGCGCATGAGCAGCGCGAAGAGCCAGACGGAGAGCAGGATGTCGGTGGGCACCAGGTAGCCGATGCCGAAGTTCTCAGGACGCCAGGCGATCTGCAGCCCGCCCATCCCCGACCAGGGGCGCTCGGTGAACAGCGCGCCGAGGTTGAAGGCCTTGCCCAGCGCGGGCACCCCGGGGTTCCAGGCGTTGGCCATGTTCATCAGGTTGTAGATCGCGGCGAGGCCGAAGCCGGTCCACATGACCGGGTTGCGGATCAGCCCGCCCGCTACGCGCCGGCCCGAGTCGTCGGCCACGTCGAGCACGAGCTGCACGATGGGGAAGGTCAGGTGCTCCTTCTCGATCCACTGGCGCCGGAAGAGGAGCATGAGCGCATAGATGGTGATGTAGGTCGCGAGCAGGAAGAAGGTCCAGGCCGCCAGCGGCGTGATCCAGCCGCTCCACGGGATGAGGCCCGCATCGCTGCCCTCGTACATGGTCATGATGACGTCCTGGTCGGGCGACAGCCAGTCGGGGAGTTCCCTGATGAGCACGTCGTAGTTGTTCTCGACGCCCTGGAAGTAGTAGGGCACGGTGATCTGCGGGAGGATCTGGCGCACCACGCCCACCGAGGGCATGGAGACCGCGATCACCAGGAACGAGTAGATCAGCAGGATCTGCGACTCGGGCAGGTGGAACAGCCGCGGGAGCTTGCGCAGGAGCGGCGAGAGCACCGCCAGAATCAGCACGGCGGCGATCGCCGGGATCACCGGCACGCTCTCCCCTATCTGGGCGCTGAGGGTGATGAGCCCGGCCTGGCGCATCCAGATCAGCGAGATGATAAAGAAGCCCAGCGACAGCACCGCCGCGCGCAGCGACAGACCGTGCGCCTCCTCGGCCGGCCGGGGCTCCTGCGACAGCGAGTGCGTCTCGACATGCACGTCCTTTGCCATGGACAACTGCCTCCAGGGCGGCCCCGCGGCGGCGGCGCCTGGCGTTGATGCGGTCGGGGCAAACGACAAGGTCGCCGGTGGCGCGGCGGCCGGCCCGGCAACCGGGAGGTATTATAGCAGCCTGAGCCGAATCGGTGTAGCCCTTTCCCGCGATCCGCCATCATCCATCAGCAGCATCTCGTCGAGAGTCAGAGGAGGCCCCGCCGATGAGACCGCTCGCGCTTGTGTCCGTCATCAGCCTGCTGCTGGTGTGCGCGTGTGGCGCCACCGCTGAGGTAACGCTGGTCGAGGACGGTCAGCCGGTCGCGACCATCGTGCACCTCGGCCAGCCCGGCGCCGAGGAGGCGGCACTGGAGCTGCAGCACTACCTGCACGCGATGAGCGGCGCCGAGCTGCCCATCGAGACCATGCAGGCGTGGGAGCTGGAGACCGCCTACTACGAGGGCCGGCGACTCGCGGTGCTGGTGGTGGGCGAGGAGACGGCGTGGCAGTTCGGCATTGAGGTGCCGCCGCTGCGCGCCGAGGGCTTCTATCAGATGTGCGATGGCTCGACGCTGCTCGGGGTGCTGGGCAAGGACCCGCAGGGCCTCATGTTCGGCGTCTGCGACCTGCTCGAGCAGCTCGGCGTGCGCTGGTACTTCCCGGGCGAGCTGGGCGAGGAGATCCCGCAGACGCCGACCATTCGCGTGAGCTGGATGGAGAACGCAGAGAACCCCGCGATGATCGTGCGCAACGTGTGGTACTCATGGGGCCGGCGGCCGGACTGGCAGGTGAACGGCTACGCCCAGTGGCGCATGCGCAACAAGATGGGCGGGCGCAAGGCGCAGATGGGACACGCCCTGGCGCGTATCGTCCCGCCCGGCGAGTTCGGCGAGACGCACCCGGAGTACTTCCGCGAACTCGGCGGCCGGCGCGTGGTCCCGCGCCCGGGCCAGGGGGCAGGCTGGCAGCCGTGCACCAGCAACCCAGAGGTCGTGAACCTCGCGGTCGAGGCGGCGCGCGCCGCCTTCGACGAGGACCCGGAGCTGTGGAGCTTCTCGCTCAGCCCCAACGACGGCTACGGCTGGTGCGAGTGCGCCGCCTGCCGGGCGCTGGACCCGCCTGAGGCCGGCACCGGCCAGGGCGGGTACATGGGCCGGCGCATGCTCATCTTCGCCAACCAGGTGGCCGAACAGCTCGCGCAGACCCACCCGGACCGCTACGTCGCGTTCTACGCCTACGCGGGCACCGTCGAGCCGCCGACCGATGTGCGCGCGCACCCTAACGTCGTGGTCGCGGTCGCGCCCTACGGCCGCGTGGGCTGCGGCATCCACGCCTTCGACGACCCGCGCTGCGAGCCGGGAGCGCGCTTCCGCGAGCTGCTGGAGGGCTGGGCCGCGATCTGCGACACCGTCATGGCGCGCGAGTACTTCACCGGGCTGGTGCCCGAGACTGAGGCGATCACGCGCGCCGCGGTGGGCTACTCGCTGGCTGAGAACATGCCCTGGTACCGCGATCACCACGTGGTCGGCATCAGCTCCGAGGCGAACGTGGACTACGGCTCGGCGGCGATCAACTTCTGGCTGGCCGCGAAGCTGATGTGGAACCCCGATGAAGACGTGGCGGCGCTGCTGGACGACTGGTACAGCGGCATGTACGGCCCGGCGGCGGCCACGATGCGCGAGTACTTCGAGACCATCATCACCCGCGCACGCGAGCGCCAGCACCAGGGCCTACTGGTGCTCGATGAAGAGCTGCCGGAGCTGCGCGCGATGCTCGATGAGGCCGCCGGCGAGGCGGAGACCGACCGCCAGCGCGGCCGCGTGGAGATGGCACGCACGCTCCTCGACTACGTGGCGCTGCTGCGCGCCTTCGTGGCCGACCCGAGCGCGGAGCGCCGCGCGGCGCTGATGACCTACGCCGACGCGCACGCCGATGATCAGGCCATCGACTATGTGCGCCACGTGCATACCGTGGCGCGCGAGGTGCGGGTGCAGGCCGAGGGCCCCGGGCGCTACACCGGCCCGCCGCTGGTGGCCGCGAGCGACGAGCCCCTCCCGGAGGACCCGGGACCGTCCCCCCGGGTGCGCGGCGCGCACGGCTGGGTGGTGCTCGCCGACCGGGGCGATGACTTCACCATCACGCTCGACACGCGTCGGGTCGGCGGTGGCACGAGCCAGGGCGCCTGGGTACTGCTGGGCCCCGATGGCGCCGAGGTCGCGTCCGGCGCATGTGTGCCCGGCCGGTCCGTCGAGATCCCGGTCACAGACGCCGAAGCCGGGCTCTACAATCTGGTCGCGAATCCCGATCGCCACGCCCTGATCGCGGCCTGCGACGCCCCACGCTTCGCCCTCTATGGCACGGAGACCGCCTACATCGGCCCTGCGCCGCGGCAGTACTTCCTGCCCGAGCCCGGGGCCACGCACTTCGAGGTGCAACTCGTCAGCTCACCGCCGGGAGAGCTGGGACGCCTGATCATCTATGACCCTGACGGCGCCGTCGCGGCCGACCGCGAGACCGGCGAGACGGCGGCCGTGACCGTGGCGCTGGACATCCCGCCACAGTCCGCCGGCCGGGCCTGGTCGCTGGAGATCACGCGCGCGAGCCGGGGCACGCTCGAGGACAACCGCCTGGTCCTGGGCGCGGAGGTGATCCCGCTGCTGGCGACCGATCCCAGCCGGCTGATGCTGCCGCGGTAGCCGGCGCGACGGGCGCGAGGAGGAATCCGCGCGCGCCCGGGCAATCTTACCGCTCTCCGCGCGGCGCGGGGAGCCGCCAACCACGTCACCAGGTGGGTGCCCATGCAAGAGCAGTTCGATCTGCCGCTGATCTGCATCAAGGCCGACAACCTCGCCGAGGGCTGGGAGCGCGCCGTCATCGCCTGCTGGGAGCAGGGGGCGGCTATCGAGACCCAGTACGACCGCGAGGGCGATCCGCCCAGCCGCGACGTCTCACTGGCGCTGGCGGTGCGCAATCCGTTCAACGAGCCACGCATCCACCGCGCGCTTCCCGGCGGGATCTACGACCTCGAGATCTATCGCCAGGAGGTGGTCCTGGGCGTGCACGACCACTGGATTGCCCCCGATGAGGGCAAGTGGCAGTACACCTACCACGAACGCATCGAGGCCTACTCGCTGCCCGACGGGCGCGTCATCAACCAGCTCGACTACGTGGTCGATGCCCTCGCCAACGCCCCGCACACCCGCCGCGCGCAGATCTCAATCTGGAAGTGCTGGGAGGATGCGGGCATCGACGACCCGGCCTGCCTGCAGCGCATGTGGTTCCGCGTCTACGGCGACCGCCTGGTCATGTCCTGCCACATGCGCAGCAACGACGCCTTCAAGGCCTCGTACATGAACATGTACGCCTTCACCGATCTGCAGCGCCTGGTCGCCGAGCGCCTGAGCGAGCGGCTGGGGCGGGAGATCGCGGTCGGCCAGTACAGCCATATCGTCGACTCGTATCACATCTACGGCTCTTACTTCGAGGAGATGGAGAAGTTCCTGGAGACGGTCGAGGTGCGCACCTGGGAGCAGCGCACCTGGACGATGGCCGATGTCGAGCCGATGATCGAGGACGCGCGTGAACGCATCGACCAGCACCTCGAGCGCGAGCGCGAGCGCATGAAGGAGAGGGAGTAGGCGACCACCGACCTGCCGGTGGCGATCGACCGCGTTCAGTTGGCTGAGTTCTGCCGGCGCCACCACATCAGGTGGCGGGCCCTGTTGGGCTCGGTGCCCGGACCGGATCTCGGACCCGACAGTGACGTTGATGTCCTCGTGCGCTTCGAGGCGGATCGAGTACCGCGCCTCTTCGACCTCGTGCGCATGGAGGATGAGCTGACCGCCATCATCGGCCGGAAGGCCGACCTCAGGATCCCGGAGGACCTGAGCCGGTACTTCCGTGAGCGCGTGCTGTCGGAGGCGCCGGTGCAGTACGACGTGCCCGCGTGATCCGTGAAAAAAGTTCGGAGGCGGCGTTGACAAGGGCAAACCGCGTTGCTATAGTAGCCGGGTAGGTTGCGGTTCCTCCCGAGTCTTCCGAGCCATTGCGCGTCGTGTGTTGCGCTCTCTTTCCTTTGCCCGCGGTGCCGAGCCCACCATTGTTCGAGGTCACGCAGACGGTGCAGGCAGGAGCGCTCTGAACAGCCGGTCGCGGCACATGCCTCCCGTTACAGCCGATGGATGCCGCCACACCCCACACTGCAGGCCAGCGCCAGCGCCGGGACATGCCATAGCATGAGTCACCAACCTCGTCCCGCCCAACTGCCCTCTCAGCTTGAGAAGGTGCTCGTACTCGACTTCGGCGCGCAATACGTACAGCTCATCGTCCGCCGCATTCGCGAGCTGAACGTCTACGCCGAGATCGTGCCGTCGTCCGTCAGCGCCGAGGCGGTGCGCGAGCAGCGGCCCACCGCGCTGGTGCTCTCGGGCGGGCCCGCCAGCGTCTACGAGGAGGATGCGCCCGAGTTCGACCCGGCCATCTTCGAGATGGGCATCCCCATCCTGGGCATCTGCTACGGCTGCCAGCTCATGGCGCACGTGCTGGGCGGAGCGGTGCAGCCCGGCGACTCGCGCGAGTTCGGCCGCCAGAAGCTGCACGTGCGCGAGCCCGATACGCTGATGACAGGCGTGCCCGAGGATACCGTGTGCTGGATGAGCCACGGCGACCGCGTCGAGCGCGTGCCGGAGGGGTTTGTGGTGCTCGCCTCGACCGAGCACAGCCCGGTGGCGGCCATGGCCGATCTGGACCGGAGGATGTGCGCGGTGCAGTTCCACCCCGAGGTGCGGCACACGCCCGAGGGCATGGACATCCTGCGCAACTTCCTCCATGACATCGCCGGCTGCCACGGCACGTGGCGCACCGAGTCGTTCATCGAGCAGGCGGTGGAGGAGATCCGCGCGCAGGTGGGAGACGAGCGCGTGCTGTGCACGCTCTCGGGCGGCGTGGACTCGTCGGTGGTGGCCATGCTCATGGACCGCGCCATCGGCGACCAGCTCACCTGCATGTTCCTCGACCACGGGCTCCTGCGCAAGGGCGAGGCGCGCGAGGTCATCGACACGTTCGCGCCGCGGCTGGGCGAGCGCTTCGTCTTCGTGGACGCATCCGAGGACTTCCTGACCGGGCTCCAGGGCGTCGCCGACCCGGAGCAGAAGCGGCGGGTCATCGGCGAGACCTTCATCCGCACCTTCGAGCGCGAGGCGGCGAAGCTGGGCGAGTTCCGCTTCATTGCCCACGGCACGCTCTACCCGGACGTCATCGAGAGCGGTGGGCGGGAGACCGCCACCATCAAGACCCACCACAACGTGGGCGGGCTGCCCGACGACATGGTCTTCGAAAACATCGAGCCGCTGCGCTCGCTGTTCAAGGACGAGGTGCGCCGGGTCGGACTCGAACTGGGCCTGCCCGAGAGCATCGTGTGGCGCCAGCCCTTCCCGGGCCCGGGCCTGGCGGTGCGCATCGTGGGCGAGGTCACGCCCGAGCGGCTGGAGACGGTGCGCGAGGCCGACGCGATCCTGCGCGAGGAGATCGCCGCTGCGGGCATCGACGGTCTGGCGCAGTGGTTCGCGGTGCTCGCCACCATGCGCAGCGTGGGGGTCATGGGCGACGGGCGCACCTACGAGCACCCGATTATCCTGCGTGTGGTCACCACCGACGACTTCATGACCGCCGACTGGGCGGACCTGCCGCACGAACTGCTGGGACGCATCTCGAACCGCATCGTGAACGAGGTGCGCGGGGTCAACCGCGTCGTCTACGACATCACCTCGAAGCCCCCCGGCACTATCGAGTGGGAGTAGCATGGCCAGCGGCCCTTCGCTGCGCGACGACATCAGCGACGTGATCGTCACCGAGGAGCAGCTCGACGCGGTCCTCGACCGCCTCGCGGCGAGCATCACCGCCGACCTCGCCGGTTGTGACCCGGTGCTGGTCGGCGTGCTGACCGGGGCCTTCATGTTCATGGCCGATCTGGTGCGCCGGCTCGACTTCCCGCTGCAGATCGAGTTCATGCGCGCACGCAGCTACGGCGAGGACACCCGGGCGGGCGAGCTGACTATAGTGATGGACCTGAGTTGCGAGATCGCCGGCCGGCACGTGCTCCTGGTTGACGACATCCTCGACAGCGGCCACACGCTGGCGGCGCTGGCACGGATACTGCAGCAGCGGGGCGCGGCCAGCGTGCGCACCTGCTGCCTGCTGGACAAGCCGGCGCGGCGCGCTGTCGCGTTCGAGGCAGACTACGTGGGCGTGCGCATCCCCGACCGCTTCGTGGTGGGCTACGGTCTGGACTACGCGCACCACCATCGTCATCTGCCCTTCGTCGGTGTCCTCCGTCCCGAGCTGTACCGCGACCAACATCAGGAGTCGTCGCAGCGCCATGAGGTGCGATCGTCAGATGCTTGATCTTGCTGAACTGAAGAAGCGGACCGTCCAGGAACTGCGCGCCATGGCCGATGGGCTGGGGGTCGAGAAGACCTCGGGCCTCAAGAAGCACGATCTGTGCCTCAAGATCCTGGTGGCGCAGAGCGAGCACAACGGCCACCAGTACGCCTACGGCGTGCTGGATGTCATGCCCGACGGGCGGGGCTTCCTGCGCGTGGACGAGCGCAAGCAGAAGCCGCTGACCGACATCTACGTGGCCGACACGCAGATCAAGCGCTTCGGCCTGCGCCCCGGCGACCTGGTCAGCGGCCCGGTGCGGCCGCCCAAGGAGAACGAGCGCTACTGGTCGCTGCTGCGCGTGCAGACCATCAACGAGCGCGACCCCGATGACGCCCGGCACCGCCCCAACTTCGAGGACCTGGTCCCGATCTACCCCAACGAGCGCCTGCGCCTGGAGAGCCCGCGCCCGGACAGCATCACCGGGCGCTTCATGGACCTGATCACGCCCATCGGCCGCGGGCAGCGTGGGCTGATCGTCGCCCCGCCCAAGGCCGGCAAGACTACCATCATCAAGAAGATCGCCAACGCGCTGACCACCAACTACGACGACCTGCGCCTGATCGTGCTGCTCATCGACGAGCGCCCCGAGGAGGTAACCGACATCGACCGCTCGGTCGAGGGCGAGGTCGTGGCCTCGACCTTCGACCGCATGCCCGAGGACCACATGGCCGTGATGGAGCTGGTGCACTCGCGCTGCAAGCGGCTGGTGGAGCACGGTGAGCACGTGGTCGTGCTGCTCGACAGCATCACCCGCCTGGCGCGCGCCTCGAACCTCACCGTCGATCCCAGCGGCCGCACCCTGTCGGGCGGGCTCGACCCCACCGCGCTGTATCGCCCCAAGCGCTTCTTCGGCTCGGCGCGCAACATCGAGAACGGCGGCAGCCTGACCATCCTGGCCACCATCCTGGTCGAGACCGGCAGCCGCATGGACGACATGATCTTCGAGGAGTTCAAGGCCACCGGCAACATGGACCTGGTGCTGTCGCGCCAGCTCGCCGACCGCGGCATCTTCCCCGCCATCAACATCGAACTGTCCAGCACGCGCCACCAGGAGCTGCTGTTCGACGACGACGAGATGCAGAGCATCTGGCAGCTCCGCAAGGCGCTGCACGCCATGGACATGGAGGCGGCGACCGAGACGCTGATCTCGGGCCTGCGCAAGACCAAGACCAACGCGGACTTCATGGCGATGGCGAAGGAGACCTTCCGCAACGGCTGAGGAGGGCCGCCACGGATGACGGCCAGGGCCGCGCCGCCGGGTCGGCGCGGCCGCTTCCGTTCCCGGCACAAGGAGTCGCGGGCAGCGGCGGAGAAATGCTCGTACCGACCGACGCAGTCGTGCCGGTCCTGCGTGTGGGAAGACGCGCGTCCGGGACGGTGAGTGGTCATGCAGATCTACCGCTCAGGCGATCACCAGGACGTCCAGCCCAGCCACACCGGTGGCGACGTCGGCGGGGCGCCGGGTACGCTTCATCAGTCGATGGCGCGACGCTGGCTGTCGGCGGCCAAGTTCATCGCCGCGCCCGTCATCATCATCGTCGTGGCGTCCCTGCTCTTCCCGGTCATCGTCCGCGCCCGCAGGCCCGGGCTCGAGGTCCGCTGCATGGGCAAGCTCCGACAGATCGCCGGCGCGATCGGCATGTACTCCGCCGACTACGGCGGCGCCTACCCGCTGCGCAGCAACTGGCACTGGGCCATCCGCGACTACATCGACAGCCCGCATGCCGAGGAGCGCGTGATTCCGGGCAGTCCCCTGGACCCGCTCAAGTGCGCATCCGACCC
Source organism: Candidatus Zipacnadia bacterium (assembly GCA_029820295.1). GTDB lineage: Bacteria > Armatimonadota > Zipacnadia > Zipacnadales > UBA5352 > JALGVA01. The sequence goes on along the minus strand of JALGVA010000024.1, from coordinate 30,829 downwards.
GTCCGACTACCCGGTCTCGTACCTCTATCTCGATCGCACCTGGCTCGGTTACTCGAAGGCCAACCTGGATGAGTCGGTCACGCCGCTGGCGGTCGATGAGTACTTCCATGAGCACGTCACGCTCGCATACTACGACGGCCACGTCGAGCGTCTCGACAAGCAACTGTGGCTGCACCGGCGCAACCGCCAGTGGGAGATCCGGCGCGATCTGGACCACCCGGCCAGCTTCTCCTACGAGCCGGTGCCGGGCTCGGTGTCGGGTCCGCAGGCACCCATCCCCGAGATGGACCGCACCGAGATGTACATCTGGCCCAAGTTCTGACCGCCCGCCCATGCCGGGCCGGCCTGCCCCGTGCGCGGCGCCCCGGGCGGCGGTGGAGGTTATTTCGTGACCGCGGACGCGAAGCGTATCGCCGTACTCGGCTCAACCGGCTCCATCGGCGAGCAGACGCTGGAGATGGTGCGCGCGCACCCGGACCGTCTGCAGGTGGTCGCGCTCGCCGCCGGACATAATGCCGCGCGCATCACCGCGCAGGCCGCAGAGTTCGGTGTGGGGGTGCTGGGGCTGGCCGACGAGGCCGGCGCCCGCGGCCTCCGGGTCCCGGGTGCGCGCGTGTTCGCGGGCGCCGAGGGCATCTGCGAGCTGGTGCGCGCCGCCGAGCCCGACCTGGTCATCGGCGCCATCTCGGGCGTGGCCGGCCTGCGCCCGCTGCTGGTGGCGCTGGAGGCGGGCGTGGACTGCGCGCTGGCCAATAAGGAGCCGCTGGTCGCCGCCGGGGGCATCGTCACCGAGGCCGCGCGGCAGAGCGGGGCCACGCTGCTGCCCATCGACAGCGAGATCTCGGCGATCTTCCAGTGCCTGCGCGGCGAGCAGGCCTCCGAGGTCGAGATGATCATGCTCACCGCCTCGGGTGGGCCGTTCTCGCGGCTCTCGGCCGAAGAACTGGCGGGCGTCACCCCCGAGCGGGCGCTCGACCACCCGACCTGGAAGATGGGTCGCAAGGTCACCATCGACTCGGCGACGCTGGCCAACAAGGGCTTCGAGGTGTTTGAAGTCCGCTGGATGTTCGACGTGGATGTGCGCCGCATCGAGGTGGTGGTGCACCATCAGAGCATCATTCACTCGATGGTGCAGTTCCAGGACGGCGCGGTGATCGCCCAGATGGGCCCGCCGGACATGCGCATGCCCATCGCCTTCGCGTTGTTCTACCCCGAGCGCGTGGCCAACGACCTGCCGCGCCTGTCGCTGGCCGAGGTGGGCAGCCTGACCTTCGCCGAGCCCGACACCGACCGCTTTCCGTGCCTGCGCCTGGCGTTCTCGGCCGCGCGCGCCGGGCGCAGCTACCCGGCGGTGCTCAACGCCGCCGACGAGGTCGCCGTCGGCCTCTTCCTCGACGGACGCATCGGCTTCACCCGCATCCCGGAGCTGATTGAGCGCGCCCTGACTGAGCACCAGGCCTTCGAGGTGCACGCGCTGGACGACGTCGAGGAGGCCGATCGCTGGGCGCGCGACTACGTGCGCGGGCTGGTGTGAACGCGCCACCAAGTCCGCTCGGGACTTGCGCCGCGGCGCCTTGACAGGTAGACTGTCAAGGGCAACGTGCCCCGGACCGGGCCCGGCATCTCCCAACGGAGCAGAGACCCGAATGCTCGAGGACATCATCACGACCACAAACGGCATCATCGCGGTCGTCATCGTGCTGGGCGCCTGCATCTTCTTCCATGAGCTGGGCCACTTCACGCTGGCCAAGATCATCGGGATGCGCGTGCACGAGTTCGCCATCGGCTTCGGCCGACGGCTGGCGGGCGTCCGGCGCGGGGAGACCGAGTACCGCATCAATCTCATCCCGCTGGGCGGCTACGTGCGCATCGCGGGCATGGAGCCCGGCGCGCCGCCCGAGGAGCGCGGCTTCTACCGCTTCCCGCGCTGGGCGGGCGGCACGGTGCTGTTCGCGGGCTCGTTCATGAACGTGGTTCTCGCCGCACTGGCATTCATCGCCATCAGCATCGCCACCGGCGTGCCCGTTTTCCCCGGGCACAGTGTCAAGATCCGCAAGGTCATGCCCGACACGCCGGCACAGGCGGCGGGCCTGCAGGCCGGCGACCAGGTGATCGCCATCGACGGCATGACCGACAGCCTGCTCATCGACCGGGTCAAGCCCGGTGGCCTGGGCGACGAGGCCGGCCTGCGCCACTACGATCAGATCTACCGCGTGGACGGCCACGAGATCGGCGTGCCCTACCAGCTCCTCGAGGCCATGGCGGCAGCGCGTGCAAAGGACCCCGACGCTCAGGCCCTGGAGGTCGGCGTAGGCCGCTTCAATGAGGATGGCGCGCTCGAGTCGATCGAGACCCTGGAGCTGCCTATCCCCGCCGATCTCCCGGAGGAGCCGGTCCCCGCGGAGTCCGATGAGTTCCTGTCACGCGCCTACGGCGTCATCTTCGTGCCGCTGGGGCACGACAGCGCGCTCTCGTACATCTCCGAGCGCGCGGGCAAGCCCATCGAGCTGACCGTGCTGCGCGACAGCCGGAGTATCACGACGACCGTGGTACCCAAGGCCGAGTGGGCGCGCGTGGCTGAGGAGGACGAGCAGGGCCGCCTGACCACGCCTGTGCGCTCGGTGGGGCGCATCGGCGTGGTGCTCGCGGGCGAGACGCGGCCGGTCTCGTTCGGCGAGGCCGTCAAGTACGGTGCGATCAGCTCGGTCACCGCGGTTTACACCGTCGCCGACGGCCTGGCGAAGATGATCCGCGGGGAGATCGCCCCGCAGGGCTCGGGGCCCATCGGCATCGCCGCGCTCACCGCCGAGCGGGCCCGCATCGGCTGGACGTCGGTCGCCTTCATCGGCGGCATCATCAGCGCCAACCTGGCGGTCATCAACCTGCTGCCCATCCCGCCCTTCGACGGCTTCCGCATCGTGCTGCTGTTCATCGAGGGCATCATGCGGCGCCGCGTTAACGAGCGCATCGAGGTGGGTGTGACCATCGCCGGCGCCGCCGTCGTGCTGGGGCTCTTCCTCATCATCAGCTTCCGCGACATCCTTAACCTCGTCGTCTATCAGACACCCTGAGAGAGGCCGTCCCGATGAGTCGCGCCGAGCAGGTGCACTGTCCGTGGCCGCGCCGCCGGACCCGCCCGGTCAGCGTTGGTGGCGTCGTCATCGGCGGCGACGCGCCCGTCTCCGTGCAGACCATGACCAAGACCGACACGCTGGACGTGACGGCGACAGTCGCTCAGATCGAGCGCGCGGCGGCGGCCGGCGCCGACATCGCGCGCGTGGCCGTGCCCTCGCTCGCGGCCGTCCCCGCCTTCGAGCGCATCCGCGCCGCATCGCCGCTCCCGCTGGTCGCCGACGTGCACTTCGATCACCGCATCGCCGTGGCGTGCGCCCGCGCCGGGGCCGACAAGCTGCGCATCAACCCCGGCAACATCGGCGACGACGACCGGCTCGCGGAGGTGACCGCGGCCGCGCAGCAGGTCGGCATCCCCATCCGCGTGGGCGTCAACTCCGGCTCGCTGGAGGCCGACCTGCTCGCCCGCCACGGCGGCGTAACCGCCGCGGCCCTCGCCGACAGCGCCGAGCGCACCGTGGAGCGCATGCGGCGCCTGGGCTTCGAGGCGCTGGTCGTGTCCATCAAGGCCGCGGAGGTGCCCATGACCGTGGCGGCGAACCGCGAGTTCGCCGGCCGCAGTGACCTCCCGCTGCACCTGGGGATCACCGAGGCCGGCTTCGGCTGTGCGGCGGCCGTCAAGTCGGCCGCGGGCCTGGGCATCCTCCTCGCCGAGGGCATCGGCGACACTATCCGCGTGTCCATGACCGACCCGCCCGAGGACGAGGTCGAGGTCGGCGTCTACCTGCTGCGCTCGCTGGGCCTGCGCGCCGGCCCGTGGCTGATCTCCTGTCCCACCTGCGGGCGCTGCCGCGTGGACCTGGCCGCGCTGGCGCGCGAGGCCGAGGCCGCGCTGCGCGAGCTGGACGCGCCCCTGACCGTGGCGGTCATGGGCTGCGAGGTCAACGGACCCGGCGAGGCCCGCCAGGCCGACGTCGGGCTGGCCGCAGGACGCGGCCGCGCGGTGATCTTCGCCCGCGGCGAGCAGTTGCGCACCGTGCCCATCGGCGAGGCCGTGGCGGCGCTCATGTGCGAGGCCCGGCGCATTGCTGAGACGATGGCCCCGAACGCAAGCGACTGAGGAGGTACGCTGTGCTGGCATCACGGTACTACATGCCCACGCTGCGGGAGGCCCCCGCGGATGCCGAGATCCCCAGCCACCGCCTGCTGCTACGCGGCGGCTTCATCCGCCCGCTGGCCGCGGGCATCTTCACCTTCCTGCCCCTGGGGCTGCGCGTGCTCAGCAAGGTCGAGCGCGTGGTGCGCGAGGAGATGAACCGCGCCGGCGCACATGAGGTGCTCATGCCGGTGCTCCACCCCAAGGAGCTGTGGGAGCGCAGCGGCCGCTGGGACACCTTCGCCCCCACGCCGCTGCGCGTGCAGGACCGCTCCGAGCGCTGGTACTGCCTCGGCCCCACACACGAGGAGGTCATTACCGACCTCGTAGCCGCGGACCTGGGCTCCTACCGCGACCTGCCCGTCACGCTCTATCAGATCCAGGTGAAGTTCCGCGACGAGATTCGCCCGCGCGGCGGCCTGATCCGCTGCAAAGAGTTCATCATGAAGGACGCCTACAGCTTCGGGCGCTCGCGTGAGGACCTCGACGTCGCCTATGACGCCATGTTCGACGGCTATGTGCGCATCTTCGAACGCCTCGGGCTGCCCGTGGTGGTGGTCGAGGCGGAGGCGGGCTCGATCGGCGGCACGGACACGCGCGAGTTCATGCTGCTCTCCGAGAACGGCGAGGATACCGTGTTCATGTGCGACTCGTGCGACTACGCCTCCAACGCCGAGTGCGCGACCGCGCGCCCGCCCGGCGCGGAGGAGCCCGGCGAGGGGCCGCGTGAGCTGGTGGCCACCCCAAACGCGAAGACCGTCGAGCAGGTCACCGGGCTGCTGGGCGTCGGCGCCGACCGGCTGGTGAAGACGTTGGTGTACCGCGCGGGTGAGCGCTTCGTCGCCGCCCTGGTGCGCGGCGACCGCTCGCTCAACGAGTTCAAGCTCGCCCGCGTGGCCCGCGGCGACCTGCGCATGGCCGAGGACGTCGAGGTGCAGGAGCTGACCGGCGCGCGCGTGGGCTTCGCCGGCCCGGTCGGCCTGCCTGACGGCGTCACCATCATCGCCGACCACGAGATCGCCGCCATGCGCGACTTCGTCACCGGCGCCAACGCCGATGACGCGCACTTCACGGGCGTGAACGTGGGCGTGGACTTCGAGGTCGATGAGTGGGCCGATCTGCGCGCCGCCTGCCACGGCGACGCCTGCGCGCAGTGCGAGACCGGCACGCTGCAGGCGCGTCGCTGCATCGAGCTGGCGCACGTCTTCAAGCTGGGCACGACCTACTCGGAGGCGCTCAACGCCACCTTCACCGACGGCGAGGGCCGCGAGCAGGCCGCCGTCATGGGCTGCTACGGCGTCGGCGTGAGCCGGATCGTGGCCGCCCTGGTCGAGCAATACCACGATGACGCCGGCATCACCTGGCCGCGCGCGGCGGCGCCCTTCGAGGTCGCCATCCTGCTGCTTTCGCCCGACGACGAGGAGTTGCGGGCCATCGCGGACAACCTTTATGCGGACCTGCTGGCGGCCGGCATCGAAGTGCTCTACGACGAGCGCGATGCCAGCCCCGGCGTGAAGTTCGCCGAGGCCGACCTGATCGGCTACCCCGTGCGGGCGGTCATCGGCCGCAAGACGCGCGAGGAGGGCCTCATCGAGCTGCGCCGGCGTGCCGATGGCGCCGAGCAGCTCGTCGAGAGCGCGGCCGCCGTGGCCGCCGTGCAGGCGTTGCTCGAGCAGGCGTAGGTACTGGAGGTGGCAGCATGCCCGGACGCATCCGCAAGCCCGCGGTCGCGGGCCAGTTCTACCCGGCATCGCGCACCGCACTGACCGGCCAGATCGAGGACTGCTTTATGAGCGACCTCGGGCCCGGCGCACTGCCCGAGCCGGCCGAGAGCGGCCCGCGCGAGATCCTGGGCCTGATCGCTCCGCACGCCGGCTACGTGTTCTCGGGCGCGACCGCCGCGCACGGCTACCTCGCACTCGCCGGCGACGGCGTGCCCGAGGTCGTGGTCGTGATCGGTCTCAACCATGGCCGCGCCGGCCTGGTGTCCGCGGTGCAGACCGAAGGCGCCTGGCAGACGCCCCTGGGCGACGTGCTCATCGACGAGGACGTGGCCGGCGCCATCGCGGCGGGCCTGCCGCAGTTCTCCACCGATCCCGGCGCCTTCATCGTCGAGCACAGCATTGAGGTGCAGCTTCCCTTCCTGCAGTACGTCTACGAAGAGTCGCTGCTGTTCGTGCCGGTGATGATGGCGGCGCACGACATCGCGTCGGCGCGTACGGTCGGTGAGGCGGTCTTCAACGCGCTCGACGGCCGCAACGCCGTGATCATCGCCAGCACCGACATGACGCACTACGAGTCCGACGCGGCCGCGCGCCGCAAGGACCGCATCCTCATCGAGCGCATCGAGGCGCTGGACCCCGAGGGCCTGGTGCGCGAACGCGACGCGCGCCGCATCAGCATGTGCGGCGTGGGGCCGGTGGCCGCGACCATCGTGGCCGCGAAGGCCTGCGGCGCCGCGCGCGTGCAGTCGCTGGCGTACTCGACCTCGGGCGATGTCGTGCCCGCCGGCGAGGTCGTCGGCTACTACTGCGGCGCCATCCGGCGCTGAGCGCTTGACCGGCGCGACGTGGCTTGGCTATACTTTGCTCTCCGCCGTCGGCGGAGTGGCAGTCGCCGGCCGGCTGAGAAGACGTGCGGGCTTCCTTTTGGGGGGCTTCCCAGCGATCGAGCATGGGTCGCGTGGTCACGGGACGCGCGACCGTGTGACGGGCCGGAGATATCACTGACGGCGGCCGCCGCGGCGGCCGCGGGAATCATGGGCAAGGATGTGACCGACGTGGAGAAGGTCTACGTGACCAGGCAACTGCCGCAGAGCGCCCTCGACCGACTCGACGGCAAGGTCGAGTGGTCGGTGAATCCCCATGACCGCGTGCTCGAGCGCGACGAGCTGCTGGAGGCGGTCGCCGACGTGGACGGTTTGCTCTCGCTGCTCACCGATACCATCGACGCCGAGGTCTTCGACGCGGCGCCGAACCTGAGGATCGTCGCCAACTACGCCGTCGGCTACAACAACATCGACGTGGACGAGGCCACGAAACGCGGCATCCTGGTGACCAACACGCCGGGCGTGCTCACTGAGACCACCGCCGACCTGACCTGGGCCCTGATCATGGCCATCGCCCGCCGCGTGGTCGAGGGCGACAAGTTCATGCGCGCGGGCAAGTACGTCGGCTGGGCGCCGATGCTCCTGCTCGGCTCCGACGTCTACGGCAAGACCCTCGGCATCATCGGCATGGGCCAGATCGGCCAGGCCGTCGCCCGCCGCGCCATCGGCTTCGACATGGAGATCCTCTACAGCGACGTCTTCGTCGATCTGCCGCCCGTCGCCGAGCACCTGCTCCATGCCGACGAGGTTGAGATCGACGAGGTGCTCCGGCGCTCGGACTTCGTCACCCTGCACGTCCCGCTTGTGGAGGAGACCCACCACCTCATCGGCCGGCGCGAACTGGAGCTGATGGGCCCGAACGCCTATCTGATCAACGCCTCGCGCGGGCCCGTTGTGGACGAGGAGGCGCTGGTCGAGGCGCTGCGCGAGGGCGTCATCGCCGGCGCCGCGCTGGATGTGTTCGAGGACGAACCGGCGATGAAGCCGGGCCTCGCGGAGCTGGACAACGTCATCGTCCTCCCCCACCTGGGCAGTGCGACCATCGAAACGCGCACCGAGATGGCAGACCTGGCGGTCACCAACCTGCTGAGCTTCTTCGCCGGAGAGCGGCCACCGACGCCGGTCAACCCCGACGTCCTCGGCTAGGCTTCCGCCCGACTCGAGGCTTCCACGCCCCCGCGACACCTGCGGGGGCGTGTTCGCGTACCGGCAGGAGCGGCGCCCGCCCCGGCGAACCATCCCGCCCGGGAGGTGCGCGCGATGGCGCAGGCAGAGGTGATCGTCCGCGAGGCCAAGCCACAGGACGCGCTGCTGGTGACCGAGTTCGTGGTGGCCATGGCCCGCGACAGCGAGGGCGCGGTGCTGGACGAGAAGGTCGTGGCGGCGGCGGTGCGCGCGGCGCTCCAGGACCGCGCCAGGGGCGTCTACTACGTGGCCGAGGCCGACGAGGGGCTGGTCGGCCAGGCGCTGGTCACCTCCGAGTGGAGCGACTGGAACTGCTGCGAGTACTGGTGGCTGCAGAGCGTCTACGTACTGCCCGAGTGGCGCCGGCGCGGCGTCTTCGCCGCTATCTACCGGCACATCGAGCAGGCGGCGCGCGACGCGCACGCTGCGGCCCTGCGTCTCTACGTGCGCCGCGACAACGAACGCGCCCGGCTGGCCTACGAGCGCCTGGGCATGAACGAAGCCGACTACATCGTCTACGAGCAGCCGGTCGAGGGGGTGCGCGGCGCATGAATGCGCTGACCGTCGGCATGATCAAGGTCGTCCCCGAGAAGTGGCGGCCCGAGGCCAACATGGCCACCCTCGAGCGCCTCATCCCGGAGATCGCCGCCGCGGGAGCGCACCTGGTGATCACGCCCGAGTGCTTCGTCGATGGCTACGTGATCCACGACCAGGCGTGGACCGCCGAGCGCTTCGCCGAAGTCTGCGAGCCCGGCCCGGACGGCCCACGCGCAACGCGCCTGCGCGAGGTCGCGGCCGAGTGTGGCGTCTGGCTGGTCGCGGGCCTGTCGGAGCGCCGCGAGGACGGCTTCTTCAACACCGCGCACGTGATCGCGCCCGACGGGAGCTTCGTCGGGCAGTACGACAAGATTCAGGCCCACGAGCGCTATGCGTACGGGAAGTCGCTGCCGGTGTTCGAGACCGACTTCGGCGTCCTCGGCGTCACGATCTGCGCCGACCGGCGCTGGCCGGAGATCATGCGCTCGCTGCGGCTCAAGGGCGCGCGACTGATCGCCATGCCCACCTACGGCATGTCCGGGGCACGCAACGCCATGTGGATGCAGACGCGCGCCTACGAGAACGCCTGCTGGGTGTGCTTCACCCACCCGAAGGAGAGCCTCATCTGCAGCCCGGACGGCGAAATCGCGGCGCACCTCGTCGGCGATGCCGAGTTCCTGCTGCACGCCTGCGACCTCGACATGGTGGGCGGCGCGAACATGCTCGACGAGCGTCATCCGGACGTCTATGGCTTCGCATGGGAGATGGGATGATGCGCGACGCGGCTGACGCGACGCGGATGGTCTCGCTGACCGGCACCCCCCGCGAGATCGGCGCCACCTGGGGGCGGCTCAACGCGCAGGCGATGCGCGAGCAATGCGCGGCCTTCGTGCAGATGGGCCGCGAGCGCGGAATCGACCGCGATGAGCTGCTGCGCCGCGCGTGGACCGGCGTCGGCATCATCGAGCGGGTCGCCCCGCATTGGCGTGAAGAGGCGGACGCAGCCGCCGACGCCGCCGGGATCGACACCGACCTGCACCTCGCCTACCATGTCGGCAAGTACCGCGAGCTGGTGTTCCTCGCCGACGAGTGCACGTCATACGCGGCCGCCGGCTGTGTGACTGCGCGCGGCAACACCGTCTTCCACAAGTCGCGCGATAACGTGGCGCGCCCGCAGGTGGCCTATGTCAAGCGCCCGCGCGTGCCCGGCGTCTGTGCATTCCTCACGCTGTCGGACGCCAGCGACCTCGGCTGCATGATGATGGTCAACGAGCGCGGCCTGGCGGGCTCGGCGGACACCGGCGCGGAGGAGTCCAACCCCGGGGGCCGCGGGCTGATGAACCCCTGGGGGCTGCGGCACATCGCCGAACGCGCCGAGAACTGCGAGGAGGCGCTGGCGATCCTGCGGCAATGGACCGACCAGCGCTGGTACGCCGGCGGCCGCCGCGCCACCAACTGGATGTTCGCCGACGCCGCGGGGAACGTGCTGCGGGTGGTCAACTGGAACGATCGCCTGGAGGCGCAGTGGCAGCGCGACGGCTACCTGCTCAGCCTTGAGCGCTCCGGGCTTCGTGAGTTCATGGATGCCCACGCAGGCACGCTCGACGCCGCCGCGTTCATGGCGGCGGCGCGCCTGCCCGGAGTCTCCTTCGACAGCACCATCAGCGCGCTGACGGTGGAGATCGACGCCGGCGCCCCCGAGCGCAGCATCGCGTGGGTGTGCGTGGGGCGACCGGGGCGGCTGCCCTTCGTGCCGCTGGCCCTCGGCGTCGAGCGCCTGCCGGTCGCGCTGCTGGACGGATCCCTCAGTCGCCCGCCGACCCAGCCAGGCCTGCCCGCCGAGCAGGTCGCGGCGCTGCAGGCCGAGTGTCGCGCGCGCGCCGAGGCCGTACCTCCCGACGATGCCGGCGCACTGGAGGAGCTGACGGCCGCGTGCGTGGATGATGCGCTGGCGGCGTTGCAGGCGTTGGAGTGAGCTTCCGGGCAGGTTCCGGGGCGCCACGGCGCGAACCTCGCTCTCGACCCGCACTGAGACGACATTCCCGGAGGGAGCCCCCACCATGCCTCTGCGCGTTGCCCTCGTTGGCTTCCGGCACGGCCACATGACAAGCTTCGTGAGCGCCATCCGCGACCTCGACTACTGCGAGATCGTCGGCGTCGTCGAGGAGTCTGACGACGACCTGTCGATCCTCGAACGCACCGAACTTGAGCGCACCCACCCCACCTTCGACGACCTGCTGGCCGACGTGGACTTCGACCTGGTAGCCACCGCCGAGTACTACGCGAAGCGCGGCTCGGTCATCATCAAGGCGCTGCAGGCCGGCAAGCACGTGGTCACCGACAAGCCACTGTGCACCTCCATCGAGGAGCTGCGCGAGATCAGGCGCCTGTGCGACGAAAGCGGGCTCGAGGTATCCATGCAGCTCTCGATGCGCTTCGGCGCCGAGTACCAGACCATGCGCGCGCTCATGCAGGACGGCGCCATCGGCGACTTCCTGGCCGCCACCACCTTCGGGCAGCACCCGCTGGGCTACCCGGACACCCGCCCGCGCTGGTACTTCGAGGAGGGCAAGCACGGCGGCACCATCAACGACATCTTCATCCACGGCGCCGACATGCTGCGCTACTGCACCGGCCGCGAGTTCGAGACCGTGGTCGCCGCCGAGACGTGGAACGCCAGCCTGCCCGAGGTGCCGTTCTTCCAGGTGGGCGCGCAGTGCCTGATGACCATGACCGGCGGCCCGCGCGTGATGGCCGACGTCTCCTACATGCCCGGGCGAAGCTGGCAGTTCTTCATCACCGGCAGCGACGGCTACCTCGCGGTCGAGCACGGTCGCATCCTCATGCGCCCCATCGGCGGCGCCGACGAGGAGGTACCGGTCGCCGCAGTCAAGCTGCCCTTCGGCTCACCCTTCGAGGACTTCGTCTCCCACCTGGAGTTCGGCACCGAACGCGTGTTGCCCATGGACGAGGTCTTCCGCTCACAGATGGCCGTGCTGGTGGCGCAGAAGGCCGCCGACACCGGCGAGCGCGATATGCCCGTCCCGGAGATCTGACCGACACCTACGCACACTGAGGTGACGCCATGCGCATGACCACAGCCATCCTGCTTGCGGTCGTGCCCGCATTGCCCGTCATCGCCGCGACCGATCTCAGCGACCCCGCCGACCCGTGGCTGACCGCGAACGTTGGCGTGACCACCGACGTGCCCGCGCCCTTCGAGCCGCTGACGGTCGATGGCTCGACCGTGAGCTGCTGGGGCCGCGACTACACGCTGGCCGGGCCGCTGCCCGCGCAGATCACCAGCCAGGGCGAGGCGCTGCTGGCCGCGCCCATGCGCCTGGTGCTGGCGGCCGGTGGCGAGGAGCACGTGCTCTCCGGCGGGGAGGCCACGGTCGGCGTGCGGCGTCCCGACCGGGTCGAGTTCACCACGCAGGCGCAGGCCGGCAACCTGGCGGTCAGCACGGCCTGCTGGCTGGAGTACGATGGCCTGATTCAGGTGAACCTGACGGTCGCCGGCAATGCCACCGTCGATCGCCTCGCCATCGAGATTCCCATCCGCCCCGAGGTCGCGCTGTTCCTGCATGAGTACGCGCAGTGGGGCACGACCGAGTATCTGGCCATCGGCCAGGAGGTGGGCTGGATCCGCGAGACGCCGTGGCAGGCATGTACCTGGATCGGCGACCACTATCGCGGCCTGACCTTCATCACCGAGCATCCCGGCGACCTGATGGGCCCGAGCGAGAGCCAGATCCAGTACGAGCGCACCGCCGATGCACTCGTACTGCGCGTGAACCTGATCGGGGAGCCGACCGCCGTGGCGGGCGAGATCGCGTGGACGCTGGGCCTCCAGGCCTCGCCGGGCAAGCCGCTGCCGGTGGGCTGGCACGGCCGTCATGTGGGCAACTCCGGCCCCTTCACCATCGAGGGCGCCGAGGAGCTGGCCGAGCGCGGCCAGACCGTGGCCCTGGTCTGGAACTCCGCCACCGAGTACTTCAGCTACCCCTCGCCCAGCGACCCGGAGGCGCTGCGCACCGCGGTGCAGGCGTGGCACGAGCGCGGCATCAGTGCCGTGGTCTACATCACGCTCTCGGGCACGGGCCCCTCGCCGGTGCATGAGCGCCATCGCGACGAGTGGATGATGAGCATCGAGGACGGGGAACCGTTCTTCGGGGGAGAGCCCAACGAGCGCGGCTTTGAGGGCTTCTCCAGCACCTGCCCGAACAGCAGCTACACCGACTGGCTGATCTGGGCGGTTGACCGCGTGATGGAGGACTACGATCTCGACGGCGTCTACATCGACAACGCCGGCCCCTACTACTGCACCAACCCCCTGCACGGGTGCGGCGGCGACCGCGGGCCGACTTACCCCTACTTCGCCACCCGCGAACTGCACAAGCGCCTGTGGAACGTCATCCACGGCCGCAAGCCCGACACCGGGCTGATCTGGGAGCACAACTCGCGCAACTCCAACAGCCTGAACCTGACCTTCTGCGACATCTACTCCGACGGCGAGCACTTCCGCGTCAAGTCTCACGGCACGCCCGAGCAGATCACGCCGCTGTTCCTCGACATCACCGCGACCGGCCGCCAGTGGGGCTCGCAGCCGTGCTTCCTGCCCTCGGCGCTGAACCTGCGCGAGGAGTACACCGACTGGCTGATCACGCGCACGCTGCCCTACGGCAATGTGCTGATGTCGGTGCCCACGTGGATGGACTACTCACGGCTGTCGCGCGTGCTGCAGGCGCGCCTGGCGTTCGGCCTGGGCACCGAGCCGGTCGAGTGGTTCACGCCCGAGGCCACGCCGGCGTGGCTGCCGGTCGGCCCCGAGGAGCTGCTGGTGGGCGCGTATCGGCGGGCGGACAATCGCGTGATGCTCACCATCGGCAACCCGACCGATGACAAGCTGGCGATGCGCATGGACCTGCGCCCGACCGCGGCGGAGCTGGGGAGTGAGGTCACGGTCACCGATGCGCTGACCGGCGCGCCCTGCCCGCCGCTGGGCCCAAACCTGGTGCTGTGCGTGCCCGCCAACTCGTTCCGGGTGGTGCTGATCGAGCCGGCGGCCGCGCCGTAGAGGCGTGCCCGCCTCGGCAACGACCAGACGAACGGCCGGGCGGTGCCGGAGCACCGCCGCTCCTGACGGCGCACGGCCACGGCGGGCGCGCCAGGACCTCGGTTGCAGGACGTGTGGCCGTGCGCAGCGCGGCTCTTCACAGCCGCCGTCGTGCGATGGCGCCACACTCCCCGCTCCCGCCGCGAGGACTTCGGCCCGATGCAGCGAATTACGTATTGTTCGGTCGATCACTCACAGGCAGGTGCACAATGCGCACACGCGGCTTCACGCTCATCGAACTGTTGGTCGTCATCGCCATCATCGCTATCCTGGCCGCCATCCTCTTCCCGGTGTTCGCCCGCGCGCGCGAGAAGGCGCGCCAGGTCGCGTGCATGTCCAACATCCGCCAGCTCGGCCTCGCCTTCAGCATGTACATCGAGGACTACAAGGGCGTCATCCCCTGGGACGACCTGACCATCGGCGGCGCGCCCGAGGGCACCGCGCCCACCTGGACCTGGCGGCTGATGATCTTCCCCTACGTGCACAACGACCAGATCTTCGTCTGCCCCACCGCGCCGCGGCAGAACACCTTCGACGGCACCTTCCCTGACTACGGGCAAACCGCGGGCTACGCCATCAACCATGTGCACTGGGACAACGACCTCGGCACCGGCGCCGAACCGCCGCCCGGGCACCCGGTCGAGGACATCCGCTACCCGGTCCGCTGCATCCTGCTCACGGACTTCACCGGGGACTACTCGATCAGCACCTGGGGCACGCAGGCGCACGGCTACGTCCACGATGACCGCAGCGGCACCCGCCACAACGACGGCTGCAACTACCTGTTCTGCGACGGGCACGTGAAGTGGCAGCGGCCCACACAAATCAAGTGCAGCGACACCGAGTGCTGGTGGTCGATCAACGGGTAGGCAGACGGGCCTCACCCCTCTGCCCTCTCTCCTTTGCGGCAAGCGGCGGCTCTGCAGGATAGGGAGAGGAAGCCGCGAAGCAGCCGGAGGCGGTGAGACCGGTCTCACCGCCCCGCATACCACTCCTCGAAGTACGCCTTGCCGCGCGCGACTGAACGCTCCATCCACTCGCGGTGTTCGGCGAACCAGCGCACGGTCGCCCGGATGCCCGTCTCCCACTCGATCTCCGGCCGCCAGCCCAGCGCCGTGATCTTCGCCGCGTCCATCGCGTAGCGCACATCGTGGCCCGGCCGGTCCTCGACATGGCGGATGAGGCTCTCGGGCTTGCCGAGTTCGTCGAGGATCAGCCTGATGGTCTCCAGGTTCGGCCGCTCGTTGCCGCCGTGGATGTTGTACGCCTCGCCCGGCTCTCCCGCCTCCAGCAGCAGCAGCAGCGCCCGGCAGTGGTCCAGCACGTGCAGCCAGTCGCGGATCTGCAGGCCGCTGCCGTAGACCGGCAGGTGCTCGTCGCTCAGCGCGCGCCACACGAAGAACGGGATGAGCTTCTCAGGGTACTGCCACGGGCCGTAGTTGTTCGACGGGCGCGCGATCACCACCGGCAGCCCGTGGGTGACGAAGTACGAGTGCGCCAGGCGATCGGCGCCGGCCTTGGTCGCCGAGTAGGGGTTGCGCGGGTTCAGCGGGTCGCCCTCGACGAAGGGCTCGCCCTCGCAGGCGCCGTAGACCTCGTCGGTGGAGACGTGCAGCACCCGCGAGACGCCCGCGGCGCGCGCCGCCTCAAACACGCGGAAGCTGCCCACGAAGTTCGTCTGCACCGCCGCCTCGGCCGAGATGATGGAGCGGTCCACGTGGCTCTCGGCCGCGAGGTGCACGATGAAGTCCGCCCCCTCGGCGGCCGTCTCGATGGCCGCCTGGTCACAGATGTCGCCCTGGACGAACTCCACACGCGGATCGTCGAGCACGCCTTCGAGGTTGTCGATGCTCCCCGCGTAAGTCAGCTTGTCGAGCACGCGCACGCGTGCATTGCGCCGCTGCGCCAGCACGTGCCGCACGAAGTTGCAGCCGATGAAGCCCGCGCCACCGGTCACCAGCAGTCGCATGGCATCCCTCTCCCACCACTGCCGCAGGTCGTCACGTGAAGCTGCGGAAGCTCTCCTTGACCTCGGTAACGCGCAGGAGGTCCTGCACGGTTCCGCGGTCCACCGCGTCGGCGATGACCGCGAGGCTCTCGTCCAGCGCCGCCAGCGTCTCCTCCGCTTCGGCCTCGCCATGCGAGTAGGTGACGAAGAGCAGCCCGCCACGGCGCAGCAGCACGCCGCGCTGCGCCATTTCCTGCAGCAGCAGCGTCCACACGTCCTGCGACAGCTTCGGGTCCTCGTAGCGGATGGTCTGGCTGCTCATGGGCTCGTAACCGTGGCACTTGAGCGGCACGCCATGCTTCTCGCCCAGCTCGTCGAAGCCCGCCATGAGCCGCGCGCCGGTCGCCCAGATGGTCTCGAATACCGGCTCGGCGCGGTAGACGCGCATGGCCGCCGCGGCCGCCGCCAGCGACAGCGCCTCCCCCCCGTAGGTGACGCTGATCACCAGGTCGTCGCAGGCCTTGCGCATGACCTCGGCCCGACCGCACACGACGCCCAGCGGCATGCCGTTGGCGATGCCCTTGGCGAAGCACGCCAGGTCGGGCGTGACGCCGAAGTATTCCTGCCCGCCGCCGGGGGCCATGCGGAAGCCGGTGACGATCTCGTCGTACATGAGCAGCGCGCCGAACTCGTCGCACAGCTCGCGCACGCCCTGGTGGTAGCCGTCAGGGACGCGCTCGCCGCCGCCGGCCGGGTCGAGCGAGACCATGGCGACGCGGCCGGCGTGCTCCTCGAGCTTGGCGCGCAGGCTGTCGAGGTCGTGGCGGGCGAAGCCGTCGATGACGCCGCCGAGGCAGTCGGGGACGCCGCCCGCCATACCCGTGGACTGCGCCATCCAGCCGTCGGCCCAGCCGCGGTAGCCGCAGTTGAGGATGACCTCGCGTCCGGTGTAGCCGCGGGCGATACGCGCGGCGGCGGTGGTCACCTCGGCGCCGCCCTTGAGGAAGCGCACCATCTCCGCGCACGGCACCATCTCGATGACCGACTCGGCGACCTCCAGTTCGACCGGCGCCAGCAGGCCGTAGATTATACCGCGCTCGAGCTGCTCGCGGATGGCCGCGTCGATCTCGGGGTAGCAGTAGCCCAGCGTGATGGGCCCCAGCCCCAGGATGTAGTCGATGTACCAGTTGCCGTCAACGTCCTGGATGCGCGCGCCCTCGGCCCTCTGCGCGTAGATCGGGAACGCGCCCAGGGCGTAGGCGGTGGCCCGCTTGCTGTTGGTCTGCGAGCCTCCCGGGATCATCTCGATGGCGCGGCGCCACAGCTCCAGCGATCGGTCGTAGGAACGTGTCTCGGACACAGGTATCTCCCTCCAGGCGAGTGCTGCCGGAAATGCGCTGATGGGTTCGCCGCCGGCAGGTCGCCGTCCTGCGCGACACCGAGGGTGCGCCACTCGCAGCGGTTTGACATGCTGAGGGGCGCAGGTATAATTCCCCAGTCCGCGCGCCCCACGCCCGGCCGAGAGGTCGTCTGCGTCGCGATGGCTCTGTTCTTCAGGCTGCTCAGGTTCGCTACCCGCTACCGGGCGGGGCTGGTGTTCTCCATCTTCCTGGTGTTCGTGACCACCGGCATGGGCATGCTGCCCCCGTACTTCACGCGCCTGCTGGTGGACAGCCAGCTCAGCAACTTCCACGTCCTCAGCGCTCCCGCGCGCGAGGCCGTGCGCGCCGAGCTGTGGTCGCTGGTGCTGATGGTGTGCGCGGGGCTGCTGGGGCTGCGCGTCTCCATCGGCATCATCGAGTATGTGCGCCGGATGATCATGATGGTCATCGGCAACCGCGTGGTCTTCGACATCCGCCAGCAGCTCTACCGCCATCTGCAGCGTCTGTCCATGCGCTACTTCGAGACCCACTCGACCGGGCGCATCATGACCCGTATCCTCTACGACGTACAGGCGGTCCAGCAGACCCTGACCTACAACCTCGTGAACATCGTCACCAATTCCGCCACGGTGTTCTTCGTCTTCTTCCTGATCTTCTTCATCAACTGGCGCCTGGCCGCCATCGCGGTATCGTTGCTGCCACTGTACGTCATCAACTTCCTGGCCTGGCAGCCCATCATCCGCCGCATGTCCACCGAGGCACGTGAGCAGTTCTCCGAGATCTCCGGCCAGCTCAATGACGCCATCTCGGGCATGAGCGTCATCAAGGCCTTCACGCGCGAGCGCTCCGAGACCCGGCGCTTCGTGCACGAGGTGCGCGAGATCATCGACCTGAACATCCGCGCCGGCCGCGCTCGCGCCTGGCTCTCGGTCATCTCCGGATTCCTCACCGGCTTCGCCAGCATCATCATCATCTACGTCGGCGGGCGCGAGATCCTGTTCCATGAGCGCATGAGCTACGGCGAGCTGATCCAGTTCAGCTCCTACATGGGCATGCTCTACTCGCCCATCATCGCCCTGGTGACCATCAACGAGCAGATCCAGACCGCCATGGCCGCCATCGAGCGGATCTTTGAGCTGTTCGATACCTCGCCCAGCATCCAGGAACGCCGCAACCCCATAATCCTGCAGCGCTGCACCGGCCGCGTGGAGTTCGACCACGTCTGGTTCGCCTACGATCCGACCGAGGATGCGCTCAAGGATGTGACCTTCACCGCCGAGCCCGGCACGGTCACCGCGCTGGTGGGCCGCAGTGGCTCGGGCAAGTCCACCCTGGTGAGCCTGATCCCACGGTTCTATGACCCCTCGCGCGGTCGCATCCTGCTCGATGGCATCGATCTGCGCGACCTGCAGATCACCAGCCTGCGCAAGCAGATCGGCATGGTGATGCAGGACACCTTCCTGTTCCCCGGTTCACTGCGCGACAACATCAAGTACGGACGGCCCAGCGCCAGTGACGCCGAGGTCGTGCAGGCGGCCATCGCCGCCAACGCCCACGACTTCATCACCGAGTTCCCCGACTCATACGAGACGCGCGTGGGCGAGCGCGGCACCCGCCTGTCCGGCGGCCAGCGTCAGCGCATCTCCATCGCCCGCGCCATCCTGCGCAACCCGCGCATCCTGATCCTCGACGAGGCCACCTCGGCGCTTGACTCCGAGTCCGAGGCCGCCATCCAGGAGGCGCTGGAGTACCTCATGCAGGGCCGCACCACCTTCACCATCGCGCACCGGCTCTCGACGGTCATGAACGCCGACGAGATCATCGTGCTCGACTACGGCGCGATCGTCGAGCGCGGCACGCACGCCGAGCTGGCGACGGCGGGCGGCATCTACGAGATGCTGTGCGAGGTGCAGTTCAAGCAGGCGATGGAGAAGATGGAGGAGCATGAGCAGGCGCTGCGCGAGGAGCGCGAGCGCGACACCCCCGACGAACACTCCTCTGCCTGACCCCACGAACCCACACATCTGCAGTGTGCGTCCGAGTGTGTATTGCCGAGCCGAATCGGTGAGAAAAACGCGCGGCGAAGGGAGGTGTTCCCGTAACAGGTGCAAAATAAGCTTCTTGTCAATCAATCTTAAGGGGGCGCACGCCGGCCGTACCGGTCTCTGGAGGTGACTGCGATGAGGCGTCATGGATTCACTCTGATTGAGCTGCTGGTGGTGATTGCCATTATCGCCATCCTGGCGGCGATCCTGTTCCCGGTGTTCGCGCGGGCGCGGGAGAAGGCGAAGCAGACGAGCTGTCTTAGCAACGTCAAACAGTTGACCCTGGGCTGCAAGATGTACACGAGCGACAACGATGATTTCATGCCTTTTGCCATGGCCTCCATCGACCCGGCGTCAATGACGATGGGCTACTTCGCCATGAACTACTACGGCGGCAGCAGGTCCTACTACCCCATCTGGGCCGACCAGATCATGCCCTACGTCAAGAACGAACAGATCTTCCGCTGCCCAAGTACGCCCAGCGACTGGATCGGATATGGCTACAACGTCTACTGCGGTTACGTGTGTGGTTTCGGGGCCATCGACCCCTCGCGCACCGGCCCGCTGTATGAGGGCGTGAACACAAGCAACATCAAGCGGCCGGCGGAACACGCCTGGATCATTGACCATCAGGCCGGCTACTGGCCGGCAACCGGTGGGGACTATCCCCGGTGGGCATGGTACCGGGCCTGGGGGAGCCTGACGAACCCGGTGACCTCGACGTGGGATCCGCCGCACAATGAGGGCGCCAACGTCGGCTGCGTGGACGGTCACGCCAAGTGGATGAAGCAGACCCAGTTCATGTGGAGCAGCTACGGCGGACGCCTGAACTGGAACTACGACGATCCGTGAGCGCCGCTGCTGATATGCCGAGAGGGCGCCGGGCATTGTGCCCGGTGCTCTCGTTTCACCTTGAGTTCCGCGGGAGGAAACGCCATGTCGAACCGTGACCGCAGCCGTGCGTATTGCCCGATGATGGACCTGATGCGCGAGCACTTCCCGCTGGTGCCGCTGGTGGTGCCGATCCTGTTCCCGCTGCTGCCCATGGTGTGCATCATCATGTACGTGGGCCGCATCGCGGACGCGGTCGGCCGCATCGAGGAGACGCTCGACGACATCCTCACGGCCGTGAAGCGCATCGGATAGCCGGGAGGGCAGCCCATGCACCGTCTTGCAGCCGCAGCACTGATCGCCGTGCTCGCCTGCGCCTGCGCGGGCGCGAGCGGGTGACCATTCAATGCATGGGCGACTCGGTCACCGCCGGCACGGGCCTCGCCGACCGTGACAACGAGCGCTACGCCACGCGACTGCAGGCCATCCTGCGCGAGCGCCTCGGCTATAATGGCGTGACCTGCTACTCGCGCGCCGTGGGTGGCGCCAAGCTCAACGATGCGCGCTTCTGGTGGCGCCGCGACTTCGCGGGCGTGCAGCCCGACCTGGTCACCATCGCCTACGGCTACAACGACAAGTCGAACACCGTGCCGGCCGAGTACTACCGCTACGCGCTCGAGGATTACATTGACCGCATCGCGAGTGTGACCGGGGGCGGCGCGGCCATCTGCCCCATAGCGACGCTGCCGGGCGCCGGCCATCGCTTCGTGATGCTCGACGACTACGCGCAGCAGGTGCGTGAGCTGTGCGCGCAGCGCGGCGACGCGACGTGCATCGACCTGGCGGCGGGAATCAAGCCGATGGGGCGCGAGGCGTGGGGCGAGCTGCTCGGCGACCTCGCGCACCCCACCGCCGAGGGCCATGAGTGGATCGCCAACGCCATCGCCGACTGACTGATCGAGCGCGTGGGGGGGATGGAGTAGGGCCGTTGCCGCACGGAGGGCGCATGTTCACATGCGCCGCCGTTTCCCGGCCGACGCCAACGGCAACGGCGGGCACACTCCCTACGTCAGCCGCCGCTTCACGACCTTGCCCGAGGGATTGCGCGGCAGCTCGTCGGCGAACTTGACCTGCCGGGGGACCTTGAAGGAAGCCAGGCGCTCGGCGCACCAGCGCTTGATCTCCCGCTCGGTCAGTTCCGCGCCGGGCTGGGGCACGACGACCGCCTTCACGACCTCGCCCAGCACCGCGTGCTCGACGCCCACCACCGCCGCCTCCAGCACCCCGGGGTGGCGCGTGAGCACGTTCTCGACCTCGACCGGATACACATTCTCCCCCGCGACGATGATCATCTCCTTGGTGCGCCCGCGCAGGAAGACAAAGCCCTCATCGTCTATGAGCGCCCTGTCGCCGGTGTGCAGCCAGCCGTCCTCGAGCGCCTCCGCGGTCGCCTCGGGGCGCCGGTAGTAGCCCGCGAACACGCTCGGCCCGCGGATGAGCAGCTCCCCCACCTCGCCCGGCGGCAGCGTCTCCCCTGCCTCGTCCACGATCTTGGCCTCCAGCTCCGCCACCACGTGGCCGATCGATTCGGCGTGGCTGAGCGCGAACTCCGAGGGCAGCACCGTGGTCACCGACGTGGTCTCGGTCAGCCCGTAGAAGTTGTGCAGCAGCGTGTCCGGGAACAGCTCGCGCAGGCGCTCGATGGCCAGCACCGGCATGGGCGCGCCCGAGTAGGCGATCAGCCGCAGCGAGGACAGGTCGAACTCGCTCAGGCCCGGCTCGCGCGTGAGCATGATCGTGGTGGTCGGCACGGTGAACATGGTGGTGCAGCGATGGCGCTCGATCAGCTCCAGCAGCCGGCGCGGGTTGGTCTCGGCGCTGATGATGATGGTGGAGCCCAGGTGCAGCGACGTGGGCATGATCGTGTTGAGTCCGGTCACATGAAAGAGGGGCACGATCAGCAGATGCACGTCATCGGGGCGGAAGCCGTGGCCGCGGATGGTGGACTGCACGTTGAACAGGACGTTCCCGTGCGTCAGCATCGCGCCCTTGGGCAGACCGGTGGTGCCCGAGGTGTAGATGATCGCCGCGACGTCCTCGGGCGCGATCTCCGGCGGCGCGAACTGCGGGCCCGGCTCGGCCATCACCTCATCGACCGGCGTCACGCCCTCAGCCTGCAGCTCCACGCCCCAGACCGCGTCGATGCCCTCCAGGCCCTCCATCGCCTCGGAAACCGTCAGCCAGGTGCGCTCGTGCGCGACGATCACGCGCGCGCCCACGTCCCCGAGGATGAAGCGCATCTCCTCCGCGCTCAGCCGGATGTTGACCGGCACCGCGGTCGCGCCCGCGCGGATGGCGCCGAAGTAGCAGACCACCGAGTGCAGGCAGTTGGGCATGATGAGCGCGACGCGGTCGCCCGGGCCGATCCCGAGATGGCTGCGCAGCGCACGCGAAAAGCGCTCGACGAGTTCGCGCAGGTGCGTGAACGAGACGGGGTCGCCGCGGTAGATCGCGGCGACCCCGTCGCCGAACTCATCAGCCGACCGATTAAGCAGGTCGATCAGGTTGTGCATTCAGCCAGAGCCGTGACACTCGCGGACGATGCCTGTCTTGGCGTTGACGCCGTCAGCCATTGCCGATTGCCCATTCCCCGGTCACACGTTCGCCTGCAGCCACGCCAGGCACTTCTTGTAGCCGACGTCGCCGCTCTCCTGGCCCTCGTACTCGGCGCAGTAGGCGCCATCGTAGCCGGCGTCCTTGAGCGCCCTGATCGCGATGTCCAGCGGGATCTCGCCGTCGCCGAGCGCCGCGCCCTTGTAGTCGGCGCGCGAGTTGCGCCCGTCCTTCATGTGGGTGTGCAACGTCCAGGGGGCGATGGCCTCGTAGATATCGGGCAGCCTGTCAACGTCATAGCCGTACCAGCGGTAGTTCATGGTATCCAGGTTCGCGCCCACGTAGTCGCTGTCGATGGTCTCGAAGACCTCGAGCTGCAGCTCGAAGTCGTTGCTGACCACGCCGTGATTGTCGATGGCGAGGTAGATGTCCAGCTCCTCGCACAGGTCGAGATGGGCCTCGACCGACCGGATGATCGCCTCGGCCTCACGGTCCTGGGGCACTGCGTCCTTGCGGGCCCCGCCCTCGGTGCGGAAGATGTTGCAGTCGAGCATCAGGGTCAGCTCGGCGAGCCGACGCGTGCGCTCGACCTGCGCGGCGATGGCGTCATCGTCGAGCAGCACGAAGTCGTTGCCCAGCGAGACCGCCGAGGCGACGATGCCTACCTCGTCGAGCAGCGCCTTGAGGGCCCTGGCGTTCGCGACGGTGTCCTCGCAGCCCTCAGGCTCGAGGTCGGTTGAGCGCAGCTCCACGCACTCGAAGCCGGCGCCGGCGGCCCAGCGCACGAACTCCTCGGTGGTATCGCCGGGCGCGCGGTAGTGGATCAGGCCAAGCATCATGGTGTCTCCCTCGCATTCACGTGGTGTGGCTGTCGGTGAGCGCTCCTTCGCCGCCGCGCCGCGGTTCTCCTCCGGCGATACGCGCGAGCAGCGGCGGCGACTGTGCAGCCCCGCCCCCGATGGCCATGAACGGTCGTCTACCCAGGCCGTACGGAGGGCGGATCTTCAGGTGCGCCGCCGTTCCTGCAGCCCCCGCGCTCACGCCGAGCAGCAACGACGGCCCCAGCCGCGAGGGCGCGGCCGCCACGGACCTTCGGGGAGTCGGGCCGGCGGCGCCGCGCAGAACGTGAGCACGCCCACCCCCGCAAGGAGGGTGGGCGTGCTCAGTTCGAGGTGGCGCAGGGCCCGTCTACGGCAGGCCATGCGCGTCATCTCCCCCATCCGGAGCCGCGGGTCAGAACGCCCCGCCCACGCGTACGCCGATGCCCACCGACTGATCGGGCGCGGCGATGATCGACGTGGCCGCGGTCGGCCCGGCGGCGTTGGTGGCGAACAGATCGACCTGCCAGTCGGCCTCCGGGGCGAACCAGGTCGCGCCCGCCGACCAGACGAGGTCGTCGGTGATGGAGTTGTCGGCCGGATCGATTGTGTTGCCGCCCTCCAGCACCACCTGCGCGTCGGCGTGGACCGCGTACTGCTCCTGCCGATGGCGCACACTCGCGCCGATGGCGAAGACATCGCCGAAGCCGGGGATGGTAGTGCCGGCGACCTCGGGGGCCTCGTCGAAGCCCACGTAGCGCGGGACGACCGTCACTACGGTGCCGTCGCCGCTGTCCCACGCGATGGGCACCGACAGCACCGGGATGATGTCGTCGGAGATGGCGGTCGCGGGCAGGTCGGTGTTGGTGCCCTCCATGTCATCGAGGGGCATCTCCACGCCGGGGATGACCGAGACCGTCACGTTCTCGTCGCGGTGCGCCAGCCACTTGAAGTTCAGTCCGGCGAGGAAGGCCCGGGAGTCGCGCACGGTGCCGGCGATGGCGTCATCGCCGGAGGTGTCCATGTAGAACAGGGTCACCTGGCCCTCGAGGTCCTGACCGACGCTGGCGCGCCCCACGACGGCCCAGGTGATGTTGCCACCGTCCCAGACGCGCGCCTCGGCGGAGACCAGCTCGGTGCCCGGCGGCCACGGCTCGGCACAGGGGAGGTTGGCGGTGGCGAGGCCCTGGGCCCACGCACCCGGCAGGGCGCACGTGAGCGCGACGAACGCTGCGATTAACGGCAGACTGCGATGTCGGAGCACGATGATCCCTCCAGCGATGGTGCCGCCCATGCGGCGCGCACGGCGGCGTTGCACGGTGGCGATGGTATCACAGCCCGCTCGCCTGCGCGAGTGTCCCCTATCATATCCTACCGGGCGTGCACAAGTCCAGAGGTGGCGATAGTCGCCTCACCGTGCTCCGCTCAGCCAGATCGGGCTGCCCCACGCTCGCCGGCCGTCATCCTGAGTCACGCGCACGTAGTAGAACGCAAAGGGCGCGTCGCCGAAGGGCGTCTCCCGGATCAGGTGCGGCTCAAGGTCGGCGGTGTCGGTCCACTCCCAGTCGCCCCAGCGCTCGCCCGGAGTGAGCGTATGCACCACCTCGCAGTTGCGCAGCACCTCGACCCTCGCGATGCGCTCGGGCGCAGCCGCGTGGATGCTGACGGTGCGCGGCCCGCTTGTCAGCGCCCCCTCCTTGCCCATGCGCAGCGTGCGGCCGTCGATGGTCAACTCCCAGTCGAGCAGGGTGCGCGGGCCGTCGGTGGCGTAGCAGCGCCGCGCGCGGATGGCGTCGAAGATCGCCCGCCGCGTCAGCTCCGGCGCATGCACGCCCGCGAGCCCGATGCCCTCGTTCAGGCCGTGCGGGCCGTGGCCGGGCTGGCCCTTGTGGGTGTCGGTGCCGCCGATGAAGCCGAAGCGGTGGCCCATGAGCAGGGCCGCCTGCACCGAATGCGACCCGCCCGCCTCGGAGATGCCCCACTGCGAGCAGATCTCGACCACCGGCTGCATCGCGTCGTTGCGGTAGGCCCAGTCGGCGCGCCCGAGGAACTTGGGGTGGTGCGGGATGGTGATGGCCTCGATGCCCTCCAGCGCGCGCCACAGGTACTCGGGCTTCGCGCCGCTGGGGACGTTGGCGCCCGGCTCGATGATCGTGTCGGGCGGGACGCGCCGCAGCGGGCCACCGTGCAGCTCCAGGTCATCGGCGGGCGTATAGACGTTGCGATGGCCGCCGTGGCCGCTCCACTCGAAGGCCTGCAGGACGACGAACGCGCCCTCGTCGTTGTGCCGGTTGGCGACATCGACCACGCGCTCGCGGAACTTCCCGCCGGTCAGGGGCGTGCGGTAGTCGTAGCCCGCCCACGAGCAGAAGTCCAGCCGCTCGACCGCGCGCGCCCAGTCGAAGTACTCGTCCATGTCGCCGGTGCCCTGGCCGCAGTAGTTCTGGCCGTGCAGGTCGCCGAAGTACACCGGGCTTCCGCCCACGCGGCAGGGGTTACTGCGGCACATCATCCCGCGCTCGCGATCCATGACGGTCAGGTAGAGCACGCCCCGCTCAGCGGGCGCGGTCACGCGTGCGGTGGCGATGGCGCGCTTCTCGTCACGGAACTCAACCGGCCCCGCAACCACGCTCTCCCCCGCCTCGTCGCGGACCTCGACCGGCCCGGCGTAGCCGGACGCCGGGTTCATGGCCTTGAGGTCCAGCGCCATGACGTGCGCCTCGAACTCCTCGCCCGGGGCCGCCGCCGAGGGCAGCGTCAGCCGCAGCATGCGCGGATAGCCGCCGATGACCTCCACCGCCGGGAAGCTCGACACCGGCCGGTACTCGCCATCGCCCGCGAGGTCCACCCAGGTATGAAAGACCGCCCTCTGCGCGTGGAGCTGCGCGCGCAGCAGCGACCCCTCTTCGCTGCCGAGCTGCAGCGCGATCTCCTCCCCGGGCCGCACTTCGCCTGCAATGATGGCGATGTCGATGACGTGGTCGTAGGAGGCGTAGCTCACGGCGTACTCCGCCTCGACACCCGCGGGCAACTCCAGCCGCGCCTCGCAGGCGTAGCCGGGCGTGGCGTCCTCGGGGCGCGCGAGGTGCAGCACGGTCGGGTGGATGCGCACGGGGCGGCCGAGGTCGAGCTGCCAGTACGAGGGGACCTGCACGGTCAGGTGCGCGCCCGGGCGCAGCGCGTCCTGCTCGAGCGCGATGGTCACGCGCCAGACGCCGGGTTGTCCGGCGGTCGCGGTGTCGGGCCTGACCTCGGCGCGCGCGGGCACCGGCTCGCGGTCCATCGAGCGGTTGGCGCACTCCCACCAGTAGCGGTCGGCCTCGCGCGTGGTGTCCCACACGCGCGCACGCGCGCCATCGCGGCTCCGGTCATCGCTCATGCCTCAGCGCTCCCTCTCGCAGGCGCGGTGCCTACCGCCCGCGCACGATCATCTGTGCCATGCGCTCGCGGGCGCGCTCGTAGTCACCGGCGTTGTGGCTCCAGTCCTGGAACGAGGAGGCCACATCCGCGACCAGACCGTCGACCTGCGCCTCGGCGTCGGGCAGGCGCTCGAGGATCATGTTCTCGGGCCCCATGTAGGTGATGAGCCGGCCCTGGCCGCCCAGCCCCGCGGCCATGACCATGTACTCATAGTCCTCCAGCGCCTCGCGCACGAGCTTGAGGCGGATCGAGGTGACCGGGCCCGTGATGCCCGCGGGCGGGCCCGGGTAGAGCAACATGCCCTCGCCCCAGTAGTTGTCGCGGAATGCCGGGCGCTCCCAGGCGCCCTCCATGGTCTCGTAGTTCCAGTAGACACTCGACCAGTAGAGGAAGCCGGTGATGTCGTAGTGCCAGCTCACCCAGAACGGGGCGCGGAAATGCAGCGGCTCCATGTCGATCTGCCACCACGGCGTGCCCTCCGGGCCCTGGCACAGCGCGGTGTAGCTCCACAGGCGCTCACCCAGCTCCAGCCGCTCGTTCGCGGTGGGCTCATCCCACAGCCCCCACAGCGGGCACCAGATGTCCACCGCGCCGTACAGGTCGCCCCACTCGGGATTGCTGGTCACGGTTTGCTCGGTGCACATGCGCGCGATCTCCGGGTCGGCCTCGTGGATCAGTGCGCCCTGTTGGCGCACGGTCTCGTACTCCTCGGCATCGTTGGGCTCGTCGCGCAGGTACATGTAGGCGATGTCGAGGTAGCCCAGCTCGCGCAGCCAGTCGGCGGTCGCGCGCAGGTAGGCCTTGGCCTGCTCGGGGTCGTCCCGGTAGCGGAAGGGGATGCGCAGCGCGTTCACGTGCTTCTCTTCGACCAGCATGCGCAGACGCTCGGACTGACCGGTGTCCTGCAGCCCGCCCTCGGCGGTCCACTCCGGCCAGATGTCGCCCAGGCTGCCCGGCACCGCACGATGGCGCAGCAGCTCGTCGATGTACAGGTCCTCGACCTGCGCGAACTCCTCGGACGCCGGGTCGAGGCCCAGGCCGTTGGCGACGCGGCCGCCCAGGCTGCCGAAGCTCGACTGCATGGCGATCTCCGCGGGCAGCTCGAAGTCCCACACGTCCAGCTCGACCGGCACGCGCGCCAGCTCAAAGTTGCCCGCGGCCACGGTTACCGAGCCCTCGTAGCGCCCCGGCGCGGTGCCCGGCGGCACGAACAGATCGACCCAGACCTCGGCGTTCTCGCCCGGCTCCACGTCGAAGGGCGCCGCGTCGTAGGTCGCGCCCTCGATGTCCTCGCCGGTCTGCGGGTCCACGAACGGGATCAGCGCGTCCGGGTACCAGCCGACCGGGTTCTCCGTGCGGTAGCTGGGTGCGGTCACGTTCACGTAGTGCGCGCGGTACAACTCGAGGTTGTAGGCCGAGATCGAACCTGCGCCGCCGCTGAGGCTGCTGGCGACCACGTTCACGCCCCGCAACGGGCGGTCGCCCGCATGCACGATCAGCCGGAACGGCGCGAACTCGTTGGCCGCGGCCGTCACGCGCGCCATGGCCTGGTCGCCGGGCGGCGTGTCCTTCATCACGCGCTGCCAGGGCGAGGCCACCCACACGGTTGCGTCCTCCTGCGCCACCGCCATCACCGCCATGCCGAGCGCCAGTGTGATCAGGATGAGCGTTCGCATCAGTATCCCTCCAGTTCGGCCCCAACGGGTGGGCCGGTAACGCCATCAGACGCGCAGCAACCGCTCGATGCTGGTGCGGATCGCCACCTCATTCAGGCGCTGCTGCAGCGCCGGCGGCGTGCACGGGCTGTTGTTCTGGATCTCCGAGGTGACGATCGGGATGCGCTGGTAGAGATCGCCCCAGCAGTCCACGAAGTACCGGCGCTGCTCGTCGGAGTAGCCCAGCGGCTTGATCTCCGGGATCGGGTTGGCGCCCGCCACCTGCCCCCACGCGTCCACGATCTCCTGCGCCCACTCGCGCTCATAACGCTGGATATCCTCAGGCAGCTCATCGTAAAGGCATGGGAGGATCATCATGGCGTTGTGCGGTGAGTTGACGAACTCGGTCTGGTGCAGCGACAGCATCATCGACCAGTCGTCACGGCGGCGGAGCAGCTCGAAGATCCACTGAAAGAGCGAGGAGGCGTGGTGGCGGTTGGGCTCGACGAAGCGGTGCTCGTCGATCTGCTCGTAGACGATGCCGCGGCGGGTGGGCAGGACCTCTTCCTCGCGGTCATCGTAGATGTCCACGCGCTTCCACATCAGGCCGGTCTCGGGGTCGGGGCCGCGCATCCACGCCCAGAACTCATCGTTGGTGTACTCGCTCCCATCCCACGCCTCGACCGGCGCCCGCGCGGTGCCCTCGGGGTTGGCGTCGGGCATGAAAACGATCAGGCACTCGCGCAGCACGCGCTCGTTGTCGAACTCGCTGGCCCGGCCGTCGAAGGTCTCGCCGGTGAGGAGCTGGTTGATCACGTTCATCTGCGCGGCGATGGGCGCGGGCTCATGCGCGTGGGGCTTGTAGATCGTGAGCTTGCGCTTGCCGGCATCATCAATCGACCGGTCCGTCACCGTCAGCGCCCACACGGGATACCCGGCGAACTGCCGGCGGCTCTCGGCGAGGAAGATCTCAGAATGCTCCTCCTGCCAGCGGGCGACCTGCGCGTTGACCTCATCGGGCCGCGATATCCATGCGGGCGGGATCATGGCGGACTCCTTTCAAGCTACCAGCTACCAGCACACGGCAACGTCGAAGAGCAACAGCAGACGGCGGCGGGCATTGAGCCCGACTCGTGCGGTGAAGATGGCGGGCTATCGTTGAGCCGTTGCCCATGCTCCATGCCCCATCCCCGATGCCCCATGCCCCGCCGCTACGACCGGATCATCACCAGCAGCATCTTGAAGTTCTCAGCCGCGTCCACGGCGTGGGGCACGTCCGCGGGCATGATGATCATCTCGCCTGCACGGACGGTGTTGGCCTGCCCGCCGATGGTGACCTTGGCCGCACCGTCGATCACGTGCACCAGCGCGTCGTAGGGCGTCGTGTGCTCACTCAGGCCCTGGCCCTCGCCGAAGGCGAAGAGCGTCACGGTGCCCGTGTCCTTCTCGATGATGGTGCGGCTGACGACCGCGCCCGCCTGGTAGTCCACCAGCCCGGCCATGTCCAGCGTCTTCCCGATCAGGTCCTGCGCGTCATCTGCCATCGAGCCACCTCGCTGTGTGCGATGTACGCCTGTGCGTCAGTATTGCCCTGCGGCCGCACGAATCCTGCCGGGCCCGCGCTGCATCATGGGAAGCAGCCACACAGCCGTCCCCGGTTCCCGCTTCCCCCCCGCCGTTGTCGTTACCCGATTGCCCATTCCCCATTCCCGATTGCCCGCCGTCAGAACGGCGTCCCCATCTCCGACTTGTAGTCCACGCGCTCGGGCTCGCTCTCGGGCAGGGCCACGTGCTCCCAGAACTCGGTCACGCCGCGCGGGCCGGTGCGGATGTCGGGCACGCTGATGGGCTGCCCGCCCAGCTCGGCCGAGCGCGCCGCGAGGATGCCCGGCACGGCGTAGTCGCACATGCGGTAGACGTCGATGGGCACGGTGCGGCCCTCGAGGATCGCCTTGGTGAAGTAATAGGCGGTCCAGATGTCCGTCCCGCCGTGGCCGACGGTCCTGTCGGCATCGGGCGCGGCGGTGCCGATGGGCACGATCTCCCAGCCCTCGCGCTCCTCGCGGTCGCGGTCGAGCAGGCGGCAGAAGCCCTCGTGCGAGTACCACTCGGCGCTGCCGCGCGTGCCGAACAGGCGGTAGTTGTGCGCGCCCGGTCGACGTGTGTTGAGCGTCACGGTGATCTTGATGAGCCGGCCTTTCGCGGTGTGGAAGAGCGCGATCTGGCCGTCGGCGCGCAGCGGCGCCTGGTCCTGCCACCACGGGCCCTCGCGGCACACCACGGACACCACGCGGTCGTCAAGCACCTCCAGCAGCGGCCCGAGGTCGTGCGTGAGGTACTGGATCGGCGGCTGGTCGGCGCGCCAGCACGGGACGACATCGGTCACGCCCTGCTCGATGCACTCCGCGGGGGTCATGCGCGTGTTCTCCGCCGCGATGAGCGT